>NZ_QKLN01000012.1:0-182460 GCF_003225665.1 Pseudomonas sp. TKO26 | reverse complement strand
TACGCCACCAGGCGTTTGTCGCCCGGCACGTCCTCGCGGGCCAGCACCGTGGCTTCCAGAATCTGCGGGAACTCGCCCAGGCGCGCCTGGATTTCCCCCAGCTCGATCCGCAAGCCACGGATCTTGACCTGATCGTCGTTGCGCCCCAGGTATTCGATGTTGCCGTCCGCCAGGAAACGCCCGACGTCACCGGTGCGGTACAGCCGGCCCTCGCTGAAAGGGTCCTTGAGGAAGCGTTCGGCGGTCAGCTCCGGACGGTTCAGGTAGCCACGGGCGACCTGCACGCCACCGATGAACAGCTCGCCGCTGACACCCAGCGGCACCGGCTGCAAGTGCGCGTCGAGCACGTACATGCGGGTGTTGGCGATGGCCTTGCCGATCGGCGTGTTGTCCGGGGTCAGCGCTCCGCTGCAGTCCCAGGCCGTGACGTCCACCGCCGCTTCGGTCGGGCCATACAGGTTGAACAGCTGGCTGCCCGGCAGTTGCTGCTTGAAGCGGCGTACCACGCTGCCCGGCAGCGCCTCGCCACTGCACATCACCCGCACCAGCCCGGCCGCCTGGCTGACATCGCCATGGGCCAGGAACACGTCAAGCATCGACGGCACAAAGTGCAAGGTGGTGATCTGCTCGGCCTCGATGATGTCGCACAGGTATTGCGGGTCTTTGTGCCCGCCAGGGCGCGCCATGACCAGGCGTGCGCCGGTGAACAGCGGCCAGAAGAACTCCCACACCGACACGTCGAAACTGAACGGGGTTTTCTGCAGCACGCTATCGTCGGCACCGAGACCGTACTCCTCCTGCATCCACAGCAGGCGGTTGACCACCGCGCGGTGTTCGTTGATCACGCCCTTGGGCTGGCCGGTGGAACCGGAGGTGTAGATCACATAAGCCGAGTGCTCCGGGGTCAACCCAGCAACCGCCGGGTTGCTTGACGGCAGCTGCTGCCAGTTGGCGTGATCGAGATCCACCACCGGTACCGCGATGTCACCCAGCAAGCCACGGGTGGCGGTTTGCACCAGCAGCACAGCCGGGGCGCTGTCTTCAAGCATGTAGGCCAGGCGATCCTGCGGATAGGCCGGGTCCAGCGGCACATAGGCGCCGCCCGCCTTGAGGATCGCCAACAGGCCGACCACCATCTCGGCGCTGCGCTCGACACAGATCGCCACCGGCGAATCCGGCTGCACGCCCTGCGCCCGCAGGTGGTGGGCCAGGCGGTTGGCCTGGGCGTTCAACTCGCGGTAGCTCAGGCGCTGGCCGTCGGCCCACACGGCAACCGCGTCGGGGGTGCGTTCAACCTGGGCTTCGAACAGGCCGTGCAGGGTCTGTTGCAGCGGGTAATCGCGGGCGGTGGCGTTGAACTCCACCAGCAGGGTTTCGCGCTCGGCAGCCGGCAATACCGGCAACTGCTGCACGGCGGTATTGGGTGCGTGTTCCAGTGCTTCGACCAGGCTGTGCAGGGCGGTCTGCAGGTAACCCACGACCCGCTCGGCATCGACACCAATGACCTGGGCGCTGAGGTGGAAACCATCGCCGCGGTCATCCACGTTGACCGCCAACGGATAGTTGGTGCGCTCTTCGCCGGCCAGGGTTTCGATCCCCACCCAGGCGTCACGGGTTTCGTGCATGACGCCATCGCTGGCGCTGTGACGGTAGTTGAGCATCGCACTGAACAACGGTGAAGGCGCAACCACGCCGCTGCAACGCTGTGCCAGTGCCAGCGAGGCGTGCTCGTGCCCCAGCAGCGCCGACAAGCGGGCGTGAGTGGAGCGCACCCCGGCACGCACGTCCTGGTGATCGAGGCTCACCCGCAGCGGCAAGGTGTTGATGAACATGCCCAACGCCCGGTCGGCGCCGTCGCCACCTTGCATGCGCCCCATCAGCACGGTGCCGAACACAACGTCCGGTTTGCCCGATGCAGCGCTCAAGACCCGTGCATAAGCCAGGTGGAACAGGCTGGCGACGCTGACTCCCAGCGTCCGTGCGGCGGCGCGCAGGCGCAGGTTCAGGTCAGCGGGCACGTCTTGCCCGGCTTCCCTGACGGCATGACCGTCGCCTTGCACGTCCTGCAGGCCGAACGGCAGGGTCGGCTCGTCGATGTCGCCGAGCATCTCGCGGAAGAACGCCTCGTGCTCCTGCTCGTCCGTGCCCAGGCGCACCTGGGCCACATAGTTGCGGTACGGCATGGCAGGTGCCGGTGCGGCGGTCGATCCGGCCAGGCTGGCAGCAATTTCGCGGCTGACCACGTCCAGCGCCGTGTGATCCAGCGCCATGTGATGGAACAACAGCACCGCCACCGTGCGCCCGTTGCCCTCGTCCTGGGCATAGGCCAGGCGCAGCAACGGCGCCTGGCTGACATCGACGCGGTAATGACGGGCATCAAAGCGCGCGTGCAGTTGGCTCAGCACATCGCCCTCGGCCGGGTCGAGGATCACCTCTTGCAGCGGCAAGCGGGCCTTGCGCCACACCACTTGCGCCGGGGTGCCGAGGTCTTCCCAGGCAATCGCGGTGCGCAGAATGTCGTGCCGGTCGATCACGCCCTGCAAAGCCTGGGCAAAACGCTGCAGACGTTCGACGCTGTCAAATGCCATTTGCGATTGCAGCAGGTACGGGTCGCCCTGCTCGGCGGTGATGTGGTGGTAGAGAATGCCCTCCTGCAAGGGCGCCAGCGCGTAGATATCCTGCACGTTGGCCACCCCGCCCGGCACGCGGGCGACGATGCGGTCGATGCTCGGCTGATCAAGGTTGATCAACGGCAACAACTGCGGGGTGATGCGGGTGCAGTCCGGGGTAATCAGGTTGGCCGGCACGGCCACCTCGCGTCCGCTGCCGACCGCAGCCGCCAGGGCGGTGAGTGTCGGCTGGCTGAACAACACCCGCACATCGGCGCTCAGGTTGGCCTGGCGCATGCGTTCGATCAGGCTCACCGCCAGCAACGAGTGGCCACCCAGTTCGAAGAAATTGTCGTGGCGCCCCACTTGCTCGACCTTGAGCACCTCGGCCCAGATCTGTGCCAGCAGGGTTTCGATCTCGCCTTGCGGCGCTTCGTAGCCACGGCTGAGCAGCGCGTCCTGATCCGGCGCCGGCAAGGCCTTGCGGTCGACTTTGCCGTTGTTGGTCAGCGGCAGGCTGTCCAGACGCACATAGGCGGCCGGAACCATGTAGTCCGGCAACTGATCATGCAGATAGTCGCGCAGCACTTCGATTTCCACTCGGCTGCGCTCAGTGAAATAAGCCACCAGACGCTTGTGCCCCGGTTCATCCTGACGGGCCAACACCACCACGTCCTTGACCTGCGGGTGCTCGCCCAGGCGCGCTTCGATCTCGCCCAGTTCGATACGGAAACCGCGGATCTTCACCTGCTGGTCGTTACGCCCCAGGTACTGCAAGGTGCCGTCGGCGCGCCAAGCCACCAGATCGCCGGTGCGGTACATCAGGCCGCCGTCGTTGAACGGGTCAACCAAGAAGGCATGGGCCGTAAGGTCGGCACGGTTCAAGTAACCCAGCGCCACGCCCTGCCCGCCGATGTACAGCTCACCGGCAACACCCACCGGCACCGGTTGCTGACGGGCATCGAGCACGTAGGCACGGCTGTTGCCGACCGGCTTGCCGATCGGGATGCTGCCCTCGTCCGCCCGCTGAATTTCGTAGGTGGTCGAGAACGTGGTGGCTTCGGTCGGGCCATAGCCGTTCAGCAGGTGCTGCGGTGCGCCGTCCTTGAGCACGCGCGCAATCACGCTTGGGTCCAGCACATCACCGCCGACAATCAGATAACGCAGTTGCGGGAATACCGGCAACAAACCTTCGGCGTATTGATGGAACAGCCCGGCAGTCATCCACAACACACTGATTGACTGCTCTTGCAGCAAGGCAGCGAAAGCTTCGCGGGACAACAGCGTGTCCTGATCAACCACCACTACCGCGCCGCCGTTAAGCAACGGCGCCCATACGTCGAGGGTGCTGGCATCAAATGCCGGGTTGGAAGCGAAGGCCACGCGGTCCTGCGGATTGAACTCGGCATAACCGTTGTTGATCACCAGCCGCGTGATAGCCCGGTGCGGCACCAGCACGCCCTTCGGCGTGCCGGTGGAACCGGAGGTGTACATGATGTAGGCCGCGGTTTCCGATGACTGTTCCAGGGCCGGGTTGTGTTCCGGCTGATTGCCAAGATCAAGGGTATCCAGGTCAAGACGATGGCCAGCCACCTCGGTCGCACTGGTGGTCAACACCCAACGCGCGCCGCTGTCTTCGATCATGAAGGCTTGCCGATCTGCCGGCGCGTTCACATCCAGCGGCACATACACCGCTGCGCATTTGCTGATCGCCAACTGTGCCACCAGCAAATCCAGGGAGCGTTCCAGCAGAATTGCCACCCGCTCACCTGGCGCAACGCCGAGGCTCAGCAAGTGGTGGGCCAGTTTATTGGCCCGCACGTTCAGTTGTGCATAGCTCAGTGAAACCGCGCACTGCTCCGCCGCCACGGCGTGCGCACGCGCAACCACTTGCGCTTCAAACACGCCATGCACGGTCTGCGTCGATGGGAAATCCGTCGCGGTGGCATTGAATGCCAGCAACACCTGATCACGCTCTGCCGTCGGCAGGATGCTCAAACCGTCGAGCGGCGCATCCGGGGCCTGCTCCAGCGTCAGCACCAGTTGCTCCAGCGCGTTGTGCATGAACCGGCAAACACGCTGCGCGCCCACAGACGTCTGCGTCAGCACGTTGAGGCTGAAAGCATCGCCCAACTCATCAACGTTCAATGCCAGCGGATAGTTGGTGCGCTCCTCGCCGCCGAGCACTTCGATACCGTGCCAGCCTTCCAGGCTTTCGCTGCCGGCGGGCTGGCTGTGCCGGTAGTTGAGCAGCGCACTGAACAACGGCGCGGGCGCCGCTACCCCGCTGCAACGCTGGGCCAGCGCCAGTGAGGCGTGTTCATGCCCGAGCAACGCGGTCAAGCGTGAGTGAGTGGCTCGCACACTGGCGCGCGCACCTTGCCCGGCAAGGTCGATACGCAGCGGCAAGGTGTTGATGAACATGCCCAGGGCACGTTCGCTGCCTGCGCCACCTTGCATGCGGCCCATCAGCACGGTGCCGAAGACCACCGAGTCCTGGCCCGAGGCGGCCGCCAACACTTGCGCCCACGCCAGATGGAACAGGCTCGCGGCACTGACCCCCAATTGCCGTGACTGCGCCCGCAGGCGCAGGGCCAATGCGGCGTCTACCGCCAGCGAGCGTTCTTCGATGCCGTCGGCGTCGCTCTGTACGTCTTGCAGGCCGAACGGCAAGGTCGGTGCGTCGATATCGGCAAGTTGTGCGCGGAAGAACTCTTCATGGGCCTGCTCACTGACGCCCAGTCGTGCCTGAGCTACATAGTTGCGATAGGGCACCGGCTCGCCGAGGGCTTGCCGGCTGCCCGAGAGGCTCGCCTGCACCTCGTGGCGCACCACGTCCATGGCCGTGTGGTCCAGGGCCAGGTGATGGAACAGCAAGATCGCCGCGATCCGCTGGTTCGCCGGGTCTTCGGCATAAACCAGTTGCATCAGGGGCGCCTGGCTGACATCCAGACGCATGCGCCGGGCATCAAAGCGCTCGTGCAACTGGCTCAGCACATCGCCGTCGGCCACATCCAGGGCAATGTTCCGCACCGCCAGTCTGGCGCTGCGCCACACCACTTGCATCGGCGTGTCCAGACCTTCCCAGACGATGCTGGTACGCAGGATATCGTGACGGTCCACCACCGCCTGCAACGCTTGGGCGAAGGCGTCCAGACGGCCTTTGTCGGCAAAGCTGAAACGCGCCTGCAACAGGTAGGGGGCGCCTTGCCCGGCACTCAGGTGGTGATAAAGGATGCCTTCCTGCAACGGCGCCAGCGCATAGATATCCTGCACGTTCGCCGTGCCCCCCGGCACGCTGGCGACAATACGGTTGATGCTCGCCTGATCCAGGTTCGCCAACGGCAAATGAGCGGGGGTGATCCGGGTGCAGTCAGCACCGATCAGGTTGGCCGGGACCTGTACTTCATTGGCGCTGCCCAGCACCTTCGCCAGGCCCGCCAGCGTCGGTTGGCTGAACAGGCTGCGCACATCAGCTTGCAACCCGGCCTGGCGCATGCGCCCGATCAGGTTGACGGCCAGCAGGGAGTGCCCGCCCAGCTCAAAGAAGTTGTCATGGCGACCGATACGCTCGACCTTGAGCACCTCGGCCCACAGCGCAGCCAGGGCGACTTCCACCTCGCCTTCGGGTGCCTGATACGCCTGGCTTGGCACGGCCGATTGATCCGGCTCGGGCAAGGCCTTGCGGTCGAGCTTGCCGTTGGCCGTCAACGGCAGGTGGTCGAGCCGCACATAGGCGGCCGGGACCATGGCGTCCGGCAACCGGGCTTGCAGCCAGTCGCGCAGGCTGTCGCGGTCGAGCGCCCGGTACTCGGTGAAGTACGCCACAAGGCGGCCATCCCGGGCCAGAACCACGCCTTCGCGCACATCCGGGTGCTCGCCCAGGCAGGTTTCGATCTCGCCCAGCTCGATGCGCACACCGCGAATCTTCACCTGGTCATCGTTGCGCCCCAGGTAGTCGAGCGTGCCGTCTTCCAGCCAGCGGGCCAGGTCACCGGTGCGATACAGGCGCGCCTGCGGATCGGCGCTGAAGGGGTCCTGGATAAAACGCTCGGCGGTCATCTGGGGTCGGTTGAGGTAACCCCGTGCCACCCCGGCACCGCCCACATAGAGTTCACCGGCGACGCCCAGCGGCACCGGCTGGAGTTGTGCGTCGAGCACGTACACCTGAGTGTTGGCGATCGGCCGGCCGATATGCAGTGTCCGACCCGCGTCTATCCGCCCGGAAGTCGCCACGACCGTGGCTTCGGTCGGGCCATAGTTGTTGACCAGGGTAAAACCCTGCGGCGTGCTGAAGTGACGCAGACGGTCACCACCGATCAGCAGGGTTTTCAGGGTCGGGTGTTCAAGGTGCTGGCTGAACGCGTATTCAGCCACCGGCGTCGGCAGGAAACTGACGTCCAGCGGCTGCGCGGCCCACCATGAGAGCAATGCATCAATGTCCTCGTGGGCCTGCTGTGCCGGTGGCAGGTGCAGGGTGGCGCCCACGCACAGGGCCGGCCAGATTTCCCAGGCCATCGCATCAAAGCCGAAACCGGCGACGCTGGAGGTATGGCTGCCGGCGTGCAGGTCGAACGCGTCGCAGTGCCAGTTCACCAGGTTTTCCAGGGTGCGATGTTCAACCATCACGCCCTTGGGCAAACCGGTGGAGCCGGAGGTGTAGATCACATAAGCCAGGTTCGTCGGGGTCAAACCGGCCACGCTCGGCTTGCCGGTCGGTTGCTGGTGCCATTGCTCGCCGTCCAGCGCGATCACCGGCCGGTCGCTGTCGCCCAACAAGTCGCGAGTGCCCGACTGGGCCAGAACCACTTTCGGGGCACTGTCCTGCAACAGGTAACTGATGCGTTCCTGCGGGTGGGCCGGGTCGATAGGCACATAAGCCGCGCCGGCCTTGAGGATCGCCAGCAGACCCACCAGGGTTTCCAGGCTGCGACGGGCGCAGATTGCGACCCGATCGTCCGGGCTCACGCCGTGTTCGAGCAGGCCGTGCGCCAACTGGTTGGCACGTCGGTCGAGCTGACGGTACGTCAGTTGCTCATCGCCCTGGCGCACGGCAATGGCCTCGGGCTGTTGCACGGCGCGGGCTTCAAACAGCCCGTGAATGGTCTGGCCAAGCGGGTATGCCCTGGCGCTGGCGTTCAGCTCCAGCAGCACCCGCTGGCGCTCGCGGACCGAGAGGATCGACAGCTGATTCACCGCCACCTGAGGCGTGTGTTCCAGCGCTGTCACCAGGTTCGCCAGGGCAGTGTGCATAAAGTCGCAAATACGCTCGGCACCGATCTCGTCCACGGCCAGGGCGACCAGGCGGAAGTCATCACCCAGGTCGTCCACGCTGAGGGTCAGCGGGTAGTTGGTGCGCTCCTGGGCGGCGAAGAACTCGATGCCCTGCCACGCCCGCTCATCCTGTTGCACCGCGGCAATGGCACTGTGTCGGTAGTTGAGCAGTGCGCTGAACAGCGGCTGTGGCGCCGCCACCCCGCTGCAACGCTGGGCCAGTGCCAGTGGCGCATGTTCATGACTCAACAGCGCGGTGAGGCGGCCATGGGTCGCCTGCGCCGCAGCGCGCACGCCCTCGGAGCCGACGTCGACGCGCAGCGGCAAGGTATTGATAAACAGGCCCAGCGCCTGTTCAGCCCCCTCGCCCCCCTGCAGACGACCGAGCAGTACCGTGCCGAACACGGCGTTGTCGCTGCTGCACACCGCGCCCAGTACCCGTGCCCACGCCAGGTGGAACAGGCTGGCCGCACTCACCCCCAGTTGCCGGGCTTGGCGGCGCAGACGCTGGCTCAGCTCGGCATCAAGCGCCAAGGCCGACTCGCGCAGTTGGCTGCCATTACCCTGCACGTCGCGAACGCCGAACGGCAGCGTCGGCTCGCTGATATCGCCCAGCAGGTCGCGGAAGAATGCCTCATGCTCCGCCTCGCTGACGCCCAGGCGGGCCTGGGCCACGTAGTTGCGATAAGGCTGTGCAGCAGGCAGCGGCGTGGCCTGCCCTTGCAGGTAGCCTTGCACTTCCTGGCGCAGCAGTTCCAGTGCCGTGTGGTCCATGATCATGTGGTGGAACATCAGCACCGCCAGCCAGCGCTCGTTCTGCGGGTCGGCAGCGCAAGCGATGCGGATCAGCGGCGCCTCACTGAGGTTCAGGCGGTGATGACGGGTGTCGAAACGCGCCCGCAACTGGTCCTCGATGGCACCCTGCGCCGGGTCCAGCGTCAAGGTTTCCACCACCAATCGGGCTTCGCGCAGCACCACTTGCAGCGGCTCGGCGAAACCGTCCCAAAGCACTGCGGTGCGCAGGGCATCGTGGCGCTCGATCACCCGTTGCAAGCCCTGGCTGAAGGCCTCCAGGCGTTCGCGGCTGCTCAGGCCAATCATCGCCTGCAGCACGTAAGGATCACCCTCGGCAGACTGCAAGTGATGGAACAGGATGCCCGCCTGCAATGGGGCCAGCGGGTAAATATCTTGCACATTGGCCACGCCACCCGGCACCTGCTCGACGATGCGATCAAGGGTCGGTTGGTCGAGCGCCACCAGCGGCACCAGGTCGGGGGTAATGCGTTGGCAATCGACGCCGATGCGGTTCGCCGGCACCACCACGTTGCTTCGCGCAGTGCCCAAGGAGGCTGCGAGCGCAGCCAGCGTCGGCTGGCCGAACAAAGCCCGCACATCGGTATTCAGGTCCTTCTGGCGCATGCGCCCGATCAGGCTGACGGCCAGCAGTGAGTGGCCGCCCAGTTCAAAGAAGTTATCGTGGCGCCCTACCCGCTCCACGTTCAGCAGCTCGGCCCAGAGCCGGGCCAGGGCGATTTCCGTGTCACCCTGCGGCGCTTCGTATTCACGGCTGCGCAGCGCGGCCATGTCCGGAGCCGGCAGCGCCTTGCGGTCGAGCTTGCCGTTGGGGCTCAGCGGGAACGCCTCCAGGTGCACAAACACCTGCGGCACCATGAACTCCGGCAGTTGCTCCAGCAGATGGGCGCGCAGCTCGTCGGTGGCCGCCGGCACGCCGGTGTAGTACGCCACCAGGCGTTTGTCGCCCGGCACGTCCTCGCGGGCCAGCACCGTGGCTTCCAGAATCTGCGGGAACTCGCCCAGGCGCGCCTGGATTTCCCCCAGCTCGATCCGCAAGCCACGGATCTTGACCTGATCGTCGTTGCGCCCCAGGTATTCGATGTTGCCGTCCGCCAGGAAACGCCCGACGTCACCGGTGCGGTACAGCCGGCCCTCGCTGAACGGGTCTTTGAGGAAGCGCTCGGCGGTCAGCTCCGGACGGTTCAGGTAGCCACGGGCGACCTGCACGCCACCGATGTACAGCTCGCCGCTGACACCCAGCGGCACCGGCTGCAAGTGCGCGTCGAGCACGTACATGCGGGTGTTGGCGATGGCCTTGCCGATCGGCGTGTTGTCCGGGGTCAGCGCACCGCTGCAGTCCCAGGCCGTGACGTCCACCGCCGCTTCGGTCGGGCCATACAGGTTGAACAGCTGGCTGCCCGGCAGTTGCTGCTTGAAGCGGCGTACCACGCTGCCCGGCAGCGCCTCGCCGCTGCACATCACCCGCACCAGCCCGGCCGCCTGGCTGACATCGCCATGGGCCAGGAACACGTCAAGCATCGACGGCACAAAGTGCAAGGTGGTGATCTGCTCGGCCTCGATGATGTCGCACAGGTATTGCGGGTCTTTGTGCCCGCCAGGGCGCGCCATGACCAGGCGCGCGCCGGTGAACAGCGGCCAGAAGAACTCCCACACCGACACGTCGAAACTGAACGGGGTTTTCTGCAGCACGCTATCGTCGGTACCTAGGCCGTATTCCTCCTGCATCCACAGCAGGCGGTTGACCACCGCGCGGTGTTCGTTGATCACGCCCTTGGGCTGGCCGGTGGAACCGGAGGGGTAGATCACATAAGCCGAGTGCTCCGGGGTCAACCCAGCAACCGCCGGGTTGCTTGACGGCAGCTGCTGCCAGCCGGCGTGATCGAGATCCACCACCGGCACCGCGATGTCACCCAGCAAGCCACGGGTGGCGGTTTGCACCAGCAGCACAGCCGGGGCGCTGTCTTCGAGCATGTAAGCCAGGCGCTCCTGCGGATAGGCCGGGTCCAGCGGCACATAGGCGCCGCCGGCCTTGAGGATCGCCAACAGGCCGACCACCATCTCGGCGCTGCGTTCGACACAGATCGCCACCGGTGAATCCGGCTGCACGCCGTGCGCCTGCAGGTGATGGGCCAGGCGGTTGGCCTGGGCGTTCAACTCGCGGTAGCTCAGGCGCTGGCCGTCGGCCCACACGGCAACCGCGTCGGGGGTACGTTCAACCTGAGCTTCGAACAGGCCGTGCAGGGTCTGTTGCAGCGGGTAATCACGGGCGGTGGCGTTGAACTCCACCAGCAGGGTTTCGCGCTCGGCAGCCGGCAATACCGGCAGTTGCTGCACGGCGGTGTTCGGTGCGTGTTCCAGTGCTTCGACCAGGCTGTGCAAGGCGGTCTGCATGTAAGCCGCCACACGGGCAGCGTCCACGCCCGTGGCCTGTACGCCCAGCTGGAAGCCTTCGCCCTGGTCATCCACCGAGAGCATGCACGGGTAGTTGGTGCGTTCCCGCACTTCGAACACTTCGGTGCCGGCCCAGTACTGCGGTCCTTGGCTTTCCAGCAACGGGCTATGGCGATAATTGAGGATCGAACTGAACAACGGCGACGTCGCCGGTACGCCGCTGCAACGTTGCGCCACCACCAGCGGCGCATGCTCGTGACCGAGCAAGGCACTCAGCCGCCCATGGGTGGCGCGCACCGCCTCACGCACACCGGCTACGCCGGCATCCACGCGCAGTGGCAAGGTATTGATGAACAGGCCCAGGGCGCGGTCGGCGCCATCGCCGCTCTGCATGCGGCCCAGCAGCACCGTGCCGAATACCACGTCGTCCCGTCCGCTGACGCTGGCCAGCACGCGGGCCCAGGCCAGGTGGTGCAGGCTGGCGGCGCTGACGCCGAGGTGGCGGGCCTGGGCCCGCAGGCGGCGGCACAGGTCCGGGTCCAGGTTCAGGCGTGCTTCCTTGACGCCCAGGCCATCGCCCTGCACTTCTTGCAAACCGAACGGCAACGTTGGCTCGTCAACATCGCCCAGCATCTCGCGGAAGAACCCTTCATGCTGCGCCTGGCTGACGCCCAGCAGGGCCTGGGCCACATAGTTGCGGTACGGCATGGCTGCGCCCAGCTGCGCAAACTCACCGTTGCGCCAAGCCTGAACTTCTTCGCTGATGACATCCAGGGCCGTGTGGTCCATGGCAATGTGATGGAACAGCAACAGCGCCAGCCAGCGCTGATTGGCTTGATCATGGGCGAAGGCCAGATGCATCAGCGGTGCGCGGCTCAGGTCAAGACGCGTCAGGCGCGGGTCGAAATGCCCGCGCAACTGCTCCAGCACGCTGCCTTGGGCGGTATCGAAATGCAGTTCCTCGACCGTCAGTTCGGCCTGGCGCAGCACCACTTGCACAGGGCGTTCCAGACCCTCCCACAACAAGGCAGTGCGGGTGATGTCGTGACGGGCGACAACCGCTTGCAGGGCCTGGGCAAAGGTGTCGAGTTGCTCGCGACTGGCCAGGGTGAATGTGGCTTGCAGCAGGTACGGGTCGCCCTGCTCGGCGGTGATGTGGTGGTAGAGAATGCCCTGCTGCAAGGGCGCCAGCGGGTAGATGTCTTGCACATTGCGCGCGCCACCGGGCACCTGCGCGACAATTCGGTCGAGCTCGTCCTGGCTCAGATCGATCAGCGTCAGCATGTCGGCGCGCAGCTGGGTACAGTCCGCCGGAATGCGGTTGGCCGGCACCTGGACTTCACTGCCGCCGCCCACCGCCGCCGCCAGTGCTGCCAGGGTCGGCTGGCCGAACAGCACGCGCACGTCGGCGCTCATGCCCAACTGGCGCATGCGCTCGATCAGCTTGACCGCCAGCAATGAGTGACCACCGAGCTCGAAGAAGTTGTCATGGCGGCCCACACGGGCGACGCCCAGCACCTGGGCCCAGAGATCGGCCAGGACCGTTTCAGTGGCGCCCTGAGGGGGCGCGTATTCACGGCTGGCAAACGCCTCGACCTGCGGCGTCGGCAACGCGCGACGATCCAGCTTGCCGTTGGGCGACAGCGGCAAGCGCTCCATCTGCACGTAGGCGGCCGGGATCATATAGTCGGGCAGCAGTGCCTGCAGGTGCGCACGCAGCTCATCAATGCCCGGCAATGCGCGTTCGGCCTCGGCGGTAAAGTAGGCAACCAGGCGCTTGTCGCCCGGGCTGTCCTCACGCACCAGCACCGCGGCATCGCGAATGCCGGCGTACTGGGTCAGACGCGCTTCAATTTCGCCCAGCTCCACACGGAAGCCGCGGATCTTGATCTGGCCATCGTTGCGGCCCAGGTAATCAATCTCGCCCTTGGGCTGGTAGCGCCCCAGGTCACCGGTTTTGTACAGGCGGCCGCCCGCCTCGAACGGGTCGGCCAGGAAGCGCTCGGCCGTGAGGTCATCACGGTGCAAATAGCCGCGCGCCACGCAGGCGCCGCCGATGTAGATTTCGCCGGCCACGCCCAGGGGTACAGGCTGCAGCTGTTCATCCAACAGGTAAATGCGGGTGTTGGCCACCGGCACACCAATGGACGGCAGCACTGGCCATGAGGCGGCATCGCCGTCCAGCGTCAGGGCCGTGGTCACGTGGGATTCGGTCGGGCCATAGTGGTTGTGCAGACGGCAACCCGGCAGGCGCTGGAACAACGCACGCATCTGCGCGCTGATGCGCAGCTGCTCACCCGCGGTGATGACATCGCTCAGTGCGCACGCCATAGCGCCCAGTTCCGGCTCGTCGGCCAGCGCTTCTGCCAGCGCCTGCAAGGCGATGCACGGCAGGTACAAGCGCTGGATGCGCTGTTCGCAGATATGACGGAACAACTGGCGGAAGTTAAGCCGTACATCACCATGGATCAGCGACAGTTCACCCCCGGCACACAGGGTGCTGAAGACTTCCTGGAACGCCACGTCAAAACCCAGTGCCGCAAACTGCAACGTGCGCTGAGCCTCGCGACCATCGGCCACGGTCTGCGCGATCTGCCACTGCATGAGGTTGACCAGCGGCCCATGGGGCATGGCCACGCCCTTGGGCTGACCGGTGGAGCCGGAGGTGTAGATCACATACGCCAGGGCCTCAGCCTGCAGGCCTTGCACCTGCGGGTTGTGCGCAGGTTGTGCGGCGATGCCGGCCGGGTGGTCCAGACACAAGGTCGGTACACCCGCCGCGCCGAAACGCTGCACCAACGATTGCTGGGTCAGGAGCGCCTTGGGCGCGCTGTCGTGGAGCATGTAGGCCAGGCGTTCGTCCGGATAGGCCGGATCCAGCGGCACGTAGCCCGCGCCCGCCTTGAGAATCGCCAGCAACCCGGCGACCATTTCCAGGCTGCGTTCGGCGCAGATCGCCACACGATCATTCACGCCGATGCCATCAGCCACCAGGCGATGGGCAATGCGGTTGGCCAGGGTATTCAATTGGCCGTAGCTCAAGGCTTGCCCTTCGTAGGTCACCGCAGTGGCGTCAGGCTGGCGCAGCACCTGGGCCTCGAACAATGCATGCACAGTGGCCGTGGCCGGGTACTGGGCATCGAAGGCGTTGAAGTCGCCCAGCAGGTGCTGCCGTTCGGCATCGGGCAACAACGCCAGGCTTTGCAGGGTTTGCTCCGGCTGGTGTTCAAGCGCGTCGGCAATGGCTTCCAGCACGCGGTGCATGTAACCGCACACGCGTTGCGGGTCGACACCCGCCACCGCCTGCACGCTCAGTCCAAAGGAGTCGCCGAGGTCGTCCACCGACAGCATCAGCGGGAAGTTGGTGCGTTCTTCACCGCCGAGCATTTCCACGCCCGCCCACTTCAGGGCTTTGCCCGCGTCTTCGGCCGACTGCGCGCCGACTGCCCCGTGCCGGTAGTTGAGCAAGGCGCTGAACAGCGGTGTAGGCGCGGCCACACCGCTGCAACGCTGGGCCAGGGACAAGGGCGCGTGTTCGTGGCCGAGCAAGGCGGCCAACCGCGCGTGGGTGGTTTTCAGCGCATCTTCCACGCCCTGAGCGCCCGCCTCGACGCGCAACGGCAAGGTGTTGATGAACATGCCGAAGGCACGGTCGGCGTCTTCGCCACTGCTCAAGCGGCCCATCAGTACCGTGCCGAACACCACGTCGCGGCGCCCGGACAAGTGCCCCACCACCTGGCCCCAGGCCAAATGATGCAGGCTGGCGTTGCTGACCCCCAGGCGCCGTGCCTGGGCGCGCAAGCGCTGGCCCAGTTGCGCGGCCACCGGCAAGTTGGCCTGCTGGATACCCTGGCCATCGCCCTGGACGTCCTGAAGCCCGAACGGCAGGCTCGGTTCATCGACATCGCCGAGCATCTCGCGGAAAAACGCTTCATGGGCGGCCTGGCTGATGCCCAGCCGGGTCTGCGCCACATAATTACGGTAAGGCACCGAAGGCGCCAACTGGTCGGCACGCCCCTGCAGGCAGGCTTCGATTTCCGCGCCGAGCAGCGCCAGCGAGGTGGCATCGTCGATCAGGTGGTGGAACTGCAGCACCGCCACACAGCCCTCAGCGCCCGGTTCCTGGGCGAAATGCAACGCCATCATTGGCGCGCGGGTCAGGTCCATGCGGGTGTGACGCGGGTTGAAGCGTTGCATGAGCTGTGTGGCCAGATCTTCGGCCGAAGGCGCCAACTGCACCTCCTGCACCGGCAGGCGGGCTTCACGCCAGACCACTTGCACCGGCTCGTCCAGGCCCTGCCAGGCGACCGACGTGCGCAGTATGTCGTGACGGGCGATCACCTGTTGCAGGGCTTCGACGAAATCCACCAGGCGTTCGCGGCTCTCCATGCGCAGCAACGCTTGCAGCAAATAGGGGTCGCCCTCGGTGCTGGTCTGGTGGTGGAACAGAATGCCTTCCTGCAACGGCACCAGGGCGTAGATATCCTGCACATTGGCCACACCGCCGGGGATGCTGGCGACCAGGCTGTCGATTTGAGCCTGGGGCAGTCGGACCAGCGGCAGCATGTCCGGGGTGATGCGTTGGCAATCGCTCGCAATGGCATTGGCGGGCACCTGCACCTGGTGCCGGTTGCCGGCGGCGGCCGCCAGTGCGACCAGGGTCGGCTGACCGAACAGCACGCCCACATCAGCGTTAAGGCCGACCTGGCGCATGCGCTCGATCAACTTCACCGCCAGCAGCGAGTGGCCGCCCAGCTCGAAGAACTGGTCATGACGACCAACCTGCTCGACGCCGAGCAACTCGCTCCAAAGCCCCGCCAGGGTGGTTTCCAGCTCCCCCTGTGGCGCCTGATATTCACGCCGCACATAGGCTTCGGCATCCGGCGCCGGCAACGCCTTGCGATCCAGCTTGCCGTTGGTGGTCAGCGGCAAGCTGTCCAGCGTTACGAAAGCGTTGGGCACCATGTAATCGGCCAGGGACACCAACAACTGCGTGCGCAACTCGGCGGCTGAAGGCTGGGCACCCTCGGCGGCAATCAGATAGGCCACCAGGCGTTTATCTCCCGGCTCGTCTTCACGTACCACCACCACCGCTTCACGCACGCCGTCGCAGGCCGCGAGACGGGCTTCGATTTCACCCAGTTCAATACGGAAACCGCGGATCTTGACCTGGTCGTCGTTACGCCCCAAGTAGTCGATGCTGCCGTCCGCCTGCCACCGCCCCAGGTCGCCGGTGCGGTACATGCGCGCACCGGGCGTGGGGTCGAAGGGATCGTGCAGAAAGCGCTCGGCGTTGAGTTCAGGGCGGTTCAGGTAGCCACGGGCCACGCCCGCGCCGCCCACGTACAGCTCACCTTCGACACCGTGTGGCACCGGTCGGCCCTGGGCGTCGAGGACGTACAGGCGCAAGTCCGGAATACGCCCGCCGATCGGGCTGGTACCGACCAATTGCGCATCCGCCGCTGTCAATGCGCGATAGGTCACGTGCACGGTGGTTTCAGTGATGCCGTACATGTTCACCAGTTGCGTGCCGCTGTTGGCCATGCGCGCATACCAGGGCTTGAGAATCGCCGGCTCCAGGGCTTCGCCACCAAAAATGACCTGGCGCAGAGAGTGCTTCAACGCACTCTGGCCTTGAGCGGCGATCAACGAGCGAAAGGCGCTCGGCGTCTGGTTGAGGATGGTGACGCCCGCGCTGCACAGCAGCGCGTAGCATTCGTCCGGCGAGCGGCTGGTGACTTGCGGCACCACCAGCAGTTGGCCGCCGTGAATCAGCGCACCCCAGATTTCCCACACGGAGAAATCGAAGGCGAACGAGTGGAACAAGGCCCACACGTCCTCGGGGTTGAAACCGAACCAGGCATCGGTGGCGGTGAAGAGCCGCGTGACGTTGGCGTGTTCGATCATCACGCCTTTGGGCAGACCGGTGGAGCCCGAGGTGTAAATCACATAGGCCAGGCTGGTCGCGGCAAGGCCTGCAACGTGCGGGTCCCGTATCGATTCCTGGTGCAGGCTCGGCGCGTCCAGATCAATCACCGGCACCGCCAGTTCGGCCACCAGCGCCTGAGTCGCCGCCTGCACCAGCACCGCTACCGGCGCGCTGTCCTGCAAGGTGTAGCTGATGCGCTCCTGGGGATACGCCGGGTCGATCGGCACATAACCGGCGCCGGCCTTGAGGATGCCCAGCAGCCCGACGATCATTTCCAGGCCGCGCTCAACGCAGATCGCCACCCGGTCATCCGGGCGCACGCCCAGGCTTAGCAGACGGTGCGCCACCCGGTTCGCGCGCTGGTTCAATTCGGCGTAGCTCAAGCGCTGCTCGTGGAACACCACGGCGGTGGCATCGGGTCGTGAGGCAGCCTGGGCTTCAAACAACCCATGCAGGGTGGCATCGCTGGCCGGCGTGCTGGAGCCGGCGTTCCAGTGTTGCAACAGCGCGCGATCGCGCTCGGTGGTCAGCGAGAAGTCATTCACCGCCAGCGCGGCATTGTCCAGCGCTTGCTCCAGCACGTAGGTGAAGCGCTCCGCCAGGCATTGGATTTCCTCGGCATTGAAATACGCTTCGTTGTAGACGTAATGGGCCCATGCCTTGTCTTTCAGGTTGCTTGCACGCAGGTGAAAAGCCAGGGGCATCTGCTCGTGGCTGTTGGTGACCTTGACCGAGTCGCCCAGCCCTTGCGCGAACTGGTACAGATGGTCGTCCTGTTCGTAGGACAAGGTCACATCGAACAGTTGCCCGCCTTCGTTGCGCAGGTTCAAGCCACTCAAGGGGAAACGCTGGTGCCGGTAATCCTGCTTGAGCCCGTCGCGCACCGCACAGATCACTTCGCTAAAAGTCAGCTCGCGACCGAGGCTGAAGCGCACCGCGCTGACCTGGGTAAACATGCCAACGGTGCCTTTGAACTTGCCCGTGCGGTTGAGCAAGGGCAGGCCCACCACCCATTCATCGCGCTGCGTCACGCGGGTGAAATAGACATACATGGCAGCCAGCAGCACATGGTAGGTCGAGGCCTGCAGGTCTTTGGCCAGCTCCCCCATGCGCTCATGCAAAGCCACCGGGAACGGCCGTGCGTAATGCCGGCCCGGGGCCCTGCCCTTGGCGAATTGGTTGTGATGACGCGCGGTGAACAACGGCTCCGGCAGGCTCTGGTATTTCGCCTGCCAGTAGTCGCGGTCCTTGGCATACCGCGCCGACTCACGGTAGCGCAGGTCGTCGTGGATGAAGTCCACGTAAGACGTGGCTTGCATATCCGGTTGCCGCGCTTCGAGCAGGTCGCTGTACAGCGCGCCAAGCGATTGCAGCATCTCACCGAAGGCCCAGCCATCGAGGATGAGGTGGTGGGCCTGGTTGATCGACCAGTAATGGGTGTCGGCCAGTTTGATCAGGAAAAACCGGCACAGCGGCGCCTCGGTCATGGGGAATGAGCGCGCCATGTGCTCTTCAACGAAGGCCATGGCCGTGCTGACCGGATCGGCCTGTGTGGAGAAATCCAGAAATGGCACCTCGACCTTGATCGCCGGCACGAACGCCTGCAACGGGACGCCGTCGGCATCCGTCTCGTCAACCAGGGTGAGGCGCAGGGCATCGTGCTTGTCCACCATCAACTGCACGGCACGCTGCATCACTTCGGGGACGATCGGCCCCTGGATTTCCAGATAGTTGCCGATGTTGTACAGCGGCGAATCGCCCTGGCTGATCTGGTCGAGCCAGATGGCTTTTTGCGCGGCGGTCAGCGGGAAGGTTTGAGGCTTCATACGATCTCCTGCGCAACAGCGGCAAAAACGACGTTGGAAAGGAGTTTTTTCGCGACAAGGTCGCCCATGGCCACTGCAGAAAAACGGTTCATAAAAGCCTTCTCAGAATTTTGTCAGTGCCACCTGGGTCACAGCGCAGCAGCGAGGGAAGTTGAGGCGAAAAATACTGTTGAAAATGACAACTCAAAACATCATCAGGGGGGCTGGCCAGCAACGCCTTGCGCGGCACAAACAGCCACCCACAGCACGACCTAATGAGCGCATTGGCAAATTTAAGCATTCGCGTTTTTGGCTGTATGTCACCCGAAACCCGGACAATTGTCGGGCATCGAAATATTTTGCAAAATCGCCGCTATTTAATTGATAAACATGGCTTTTTTAATGCAAAAAAAAGCACGAGACCGATCGCCCTGAAGGCTACCGGTGTCGTGCAAAAAGACGGCTTGCGCCAACGCTTGAATCAGGCGCGGCGATCCTGGGCGACGAGGCTTACATCGGAGACGATATGGCCATCCAGCAGCTTGATCACACGATCGGCCAACTGGAAGTATTGATCATCATGAGTGATGATCAGAATGGTCTTGCCGCGGCGTTTGAGTTCCGGCAGCAACTCTTCATAGAAGAAGCGCTTGAAGGGTGGATCCTGGTCTGCCGCCCACTCGTCAAGCACATACACCGGGCGGTCTTCCATGTAGGCACACACCAGGGCCAGGCGTTTCTGCTGGCCGTAGGACAGCTCTTTGGTAGTGGAATAACCCAGCCCTTCGATCTTGATCTTGTCGGCCAAGCCCAGGGCGCCGAGGTACTTTTGCGCCAGGTCCGGGTTGACCTCTTCGCCTTCCGGACCAATCAACCGGTTGAACAGATGAAAGTCGCTGAACACTGCGGAAAACAGATCGCGGTAATCGCTGCGGTTGTCATCAGTGACGGCAACGCCATCCAGCAGAATCTGCCCGGACTGAGGCACGTACAACCCGCACAATGCCTTGACCAGGGTACTTTTGCCGCAGCCATTGCCACCAATGATGTAGATCAGCTCACCACTGTTGATGGTCAGGTCAACCGGCCCGAGGGCAAAGCCGCTCTCGGCGTCGGCACCGCGGTAGTTCATCACCACGCCTTTGAGGGTGATTTCCTGCCAGTGCTTTTTGTGCTCAAGGCGCAGGACATTGCTGGTTTCCGGCTCGCCTTGCTCGGCATGGTGCTCATTGATCAGGAAGCCGAAATCGGCCAGGCGGGTGATCGCAATCCGGCCCTGCGCTACCACCGGCATAGTGCTGATCAACAGGCCCAGCGGCCCGAGGATGTACATCACGGTCAGGACGCTGGCGGTCAGCACCTGACTGTCGGTGACGGTCAGCAGCGGCAAGGCAAACACCAGGCTGCCAATCAGCAAGGACTGAGTGACCAGCCCCATGTTTTCCGCGCCGAGGTACCACAGGTGCTCGATGAAGTTGAAACGCGCTACCCGCGTCGACGATTCCTTGATCGCCGAACGACCAAACCAGCGCCGACGGATACCGTTGAGCTTGAGCTCCTTGAGGCCAAAGACCAGACCATGGGTATGCTCGTTGAAGGCAGTGAACTCATCACGCACACGGCCAGTGAACTTCACCCCGCCAAGGAACAGAAACACATACAACATGGCGCCCAGCACCAATAGCGCCAGCGTCAACGCAAACACCGTCCATGACAGGTAGGCCAGGTAGGCCAGGCCGAACATGAATACCGTGGCTTCCACCAGCATCACCGGCATCACCAACAAGGTGGCGTTGAGTTGCGGAATATCAGTGGTCAGCAGTGTCAGCACATTGGGTGGGCCGCGCCGATCGACTTCTTCAAGGGGCGACGAGAGGATTTTCTGGCACAGCGCGATGCGCAGGCGCGTCATCAGCTTCATGTTGGCGTAAGCGGGAAACAAGGTCGCGCCGTTACGAAACGCCAGCGCCACCACGCTCAAGCCAATAAACCAATACAGCAGGTGCAAGCGCGATCCCTGCTCGTAAATAGCCTGGTTGACCACGTTGACCACCGCGATCGCCGCCACACCACTGACGATGCCGGTGACCAGGGAAAAGAACGCCAGCCAGGGATGATTTTGCCAAAGCAGGCGCAAGACCGAGCCCGGCTTGGGCGGCTTCTCATGCTTTTTGTTCATGGACCAACTCCTCAAATACACGCAAGACCGCGCATGGCCCGCCAGACAAGGCCGCTGCTACCGGCCCTGTTGCCGGCGCCGCCAAGTGTACGGATTGGCGCAAATTCGGCTGTCCCCGAAAGCCTGTACAAAACGCGGACCGAGACAAATACACACCACCGAGGCGGATGGCCCCTCCGAATGTCCCCTCTTTCCATTGCAGACCGGCGCAGCGTGAATGGGCCTAATACGGTCCCGAGCCGGACCCCTAAGGAGTGAAAGGTGGCTGCTCTGATCGCTCACCCACCTCTTAAAAGAACAGCGCCATCAAGGATGATTGGACTATGGAAATGACGAGCAGCATGCAAAATGCGGACAGCCCGCACTTCTATTTCGTACTCGGCGAATTGGTTTCCAGTACCGACCAGGATCACTTCGCACTCAATATGCTCAAGCTGATCGCCAAGCTCCTGCCGGTCACGGCGTTGACACTCAGCGAGTGGACCCTGGACAAGTCAAACAACAGCCTGATCGATATCAAGCCTCTGGGCACGGCCGGCAACCCCGCCGACATCCCCGTCCAACAAGCGAGCAGCGCCACTGCCAACCCTCCCCTGCTCAAGGAAGTGCAGGAGATGGAGGGCTCGTTGCTGATCCGCCTGAATACGCGAACCAAAGGGGCAGCGGGCAAGGTGTCACGCGTTGCGGCGCACGAGTGCACCCTGGTATCGCGCGATGGCAGCCGGCGCTGCGTGGTGACGCTGTATCGGTCCCATACGCAGAAGGATTTTTCCTTGAGTGAATTGTCGCTGCTGAAAAACCTCTCCGAAGCCTTGCTGCCATTGATTGAAAGCTATGCCCAGTTCAGCCGCCAAAGTGCGCTGCGCAAGATGGGCAGCTGGATGGCGACCCCGCTCAGCGACACCGAACCGTCGCACATTCATCGTGAGTTTCAAAAACGTCTGTCGCTGTGCGATGTCACGCTCTCAACCCGCGAACAGGAAGTTTGCCTCGGCTTGCTCAACGGCGGAACCGTGCCGGAAATAGCCGAGAAATTACGTCTCAAGAACAGCTCTATCGAAACCTATCTCAAGCGTGCGACAGCAAAGCTTGGGGTCAGCGGCCGACACGGATTGACCAAGTGGACGGTCGGCACCTAACGACATTCAAGAAACGGGTTACTGCGCTGCAACCCGTTTTTCCCTTTGCATGAGGCTGGCCAATGAACAAGTTTGCTTTCTCTGCGGTGGCGGTTGCAGTGGCACTGAGCGGGTGCTCACTGATCCCTGACTACCAGCAACCGGCAGCTCCGGTGACCACGCAATACCCGCAAGGCCCAGCCTATGCTGCCGCTGCAGGTAGCGTCAGCGAAGACGTTGCCCGCCAGGGCTGGCGCACGTTGTTCCATGACCCCGCCTTGCGGCAGTTGATCCAGACCGCCCTCACCGAGAACCGCGACCTGCGTGTGGCGGCGCTGAATGTCGAGGCGTACCGCGCGCAGTACCAAATCCAGCGCGCTGACCTGTTCCCGGCGGTTTCGGCGACGGCAGGCGGCACCCGCCAGCGGGTACCGGCGAGCATTACCAAGACCGGTAAGGCGGCGATCACTTCGACGTACTCCGCCAACCTGGGCATCAGTGCCTATGAGCTGGATTTCTTTGGCCGCATCCGCAGCCTCAGCGAGCAGGCGATGCAGGCGTACCTGGCCACCGAGCAAGCCCAGCGCAGTGCCGAACTGAGCCTGGTCGCCAGCGTGGCCAATGCTTACCTGACCTGGCGTGCCGACCAGGAATTACTCGCGCTGACACGCCAGACCCTCGCCTCTTATGAGGAAAGCCTGCGTCTGACGACCCGCAGCCTGCAGGTGGGTACCGCGTCATCGCTGGATGCCGCCCAGGCGCAAACCAGTGTCGAAAACGCCCGCGCCAACCTTGCGCGCTATGAGCGACTGGTGGCCCAGGACCGCAATAGCCTGACGTTGCTGGTTGGCACCGCACTGCCGGAGTCCCTGCCGAGCCTGCCGCTGTCGAGCAACCTGATCGCCCAGGTGCCCGCCGGCCTGCCGTCGGACCTGCTGCAACGCCGCCCCGACATTCTGCAAGCCGAATACCAGCTCAAGTCCGCCAATGCCAACATTGGTGCGGCCCGCGCAGCGTTCTTTCCCAGTGTCAGCCTGACCGCCAACGCCGGCGCGTCCAGTTCGCAACTGTCGAGCCTGTTCAAGGGCGGCTCCGGCAGCTGGACATTCCAGCCGCAGATCAACCTGCCGATCTTCAACGCCGGCAGCCTGCGCGCCAGCCTCGACTACGCCAAGCTGCAAAAAGACATTGGCGTGGCCCAGTACGAGAAGGCTATCCAGACCGCCTTCCAGGAAGTCTCCAACGGACTGGCGGCACGCCAGACTTACAACGACCAACTGAACGCCCAACGCGACCTGGTGCAGGCCGACCAGACCTATTACAACCTCGCTCAACGCCGCTATCGCCAGGGCGTGGACAGCAACCTGGTGTTCCTCGACGCACAGCGCTCGTTGTTTTCGTCACAGCAGGGGCTGATTACCGACCGATTGGCGCAGCTGATCGCCGAAGTCAACCTGTACACCGCCCTCGGCGGCGCATGGGGGGAACCGACCCGACTGGCCGCTGCCGAGACGCGGCCATGAGCACCTTCGAGCCCGGGCAATATGTGCGCCTGCGCTCGGGGGGCAAAAGGATGCTGGTCAAATCGACACTGGGGGCGGCGCCGTTGCCGCACTCCACACTGGTGCTGTGTGAGCACGAAGAGAAAAAACGCAGGGTGCAGGGGTTTTACATCGCCACCAACCTGAAGCTGGCGAGCACCCCTCAAAAGTGAAGCCACCCGGCACACAGCCGCGGTGGTTTTTACAGACGAGTTCTTTGCAGTCAACAAGTCCTGGGAACAGCAAAAATTCTTACAGTTTCCTCAGCGCAAACAGCGTCATTAAATCTACTTTCATAAAAATCAAAAGCAGCTTCTACGCCGCAGTTGGAAAAATGCCTTTTGACTTCCTTCATCTGCCATGACTCAAGACCTGCATCATTTTCTCGGACTTTTTCCAAGAAGCCGAGCGAGGCCGGCTTTGGATAAATAAACATATTAGGGATGAGGACGCCTTGTTCCTCCAATCCCGCAAAGTCGGTAAAAGTCACCGCAAAAAATACATTTTCACTTCTTGATACTTCTAACAGCCTTAACGTATTCAAAAGAAATACAGCGAGCCCTGTCAAAAAGTCAGAAGCCCCGCTGTCGCTCATCTCATCCTTCAAGAACTTTAAACGGCTGTATCTTGATACAAGCGGTAACTCTTCAAAGCTTTCGTAGCTCTCAAAGAATACGTCCATATCGTTATAGGGTTCTTCACTGATTATTTTGCTGTAGATATCTGTAAGTTTCATTCTTAGGCAGTGCTTCATCCGTACTTGTTAAGTCATTCTTCTGTTTTTTCGAGAGCGTCACATCGCCTTTGTCATTTGGCTGTTGAACCGCCTCCTCGACGACTTTCCATAAGGGCCGATCATCCCGTCACCGCCTGATAAACAACCCGGTGCGCCTCGGTCGGCAGTGGCACTTCCCACTTGAACAGCATGCGGCGGATATCATCGTTGCGCAGCGAAGTGTCGCGCTTCTGGTTGCGCTGCATGATCTCGCTCTCGGGGCGCTCCAGGTAATGAATCTGCACTTGTGCGCCGTAACCGTAGAGCAAGTCCAGGGTGCGGTTGCGCATCTGCGCCGACAGGTGCGTCGAGTTCCAGACAAAGGGTCTGTGCTCGCGCAGCAAGGCCTTGGCCCGGTCGATGGCGTAGTGCGCAGCGGCGCCTTCGTTCTGTCCGTGGCGCAGGCCCAGGGCTTGGCGGGCGTCGTCGAAGGACACCACCGGCAGCTCCGGGTGATGCTGTGCGGCCCAGGTGTCCTTGCCGCTGGCCGGCAGGCCCGAGAGCATCACCACCGAGGAACCCTGCGGCGCGTGCAGCGGGTAGTCGGGATGGACTCGGGCGCCACGCAGGTACTGAATGCGTGTGTAGTCGTCGGCAAAGGCCCGTGGTCCGTGCAGGCAGCCCTCCTCCTGCGCCAGCTCGCGCCACAGTTCGATGGCATCCAGCACATCGGCCTTGCCGGCGTAGTGGCGCCCCTGCATATCGGCCTCGGCGACGGCGCAGAGCATCCACAGCGGCAGTTCCCAGGACAATTTGTGCAACAGGAACTCAGGGCTGCGGCCGCTGCGATCACCTTGCAGGGCAAAAAACGGCACCTGGTGCACGGCGATGATGCGGCAGATCTGCTCGCGCAGCTCGAAAGGCACTCCGGCGCGCCACAACAGCAGCCGCGCATCCACCGCCCCCCGACGCGAGTGACCGGGTTGGCCGATACGCCCGGTATCCGGGTCGATCACCGTGGTGTCGGGCTTGGCGATATCGTGCAACAGGGCAGCGAAGAACAGCACGAAGCGCTGCTCGGCGCTGGCCTGCTGGTAGGCGGGTTGGGCCAGCAATGCTTGGACCACCAGGCGGGTATGAATCCACACATCGCCCTCGGCGTGGTAGGTCGGGTCTTGTGGTGTGTCGACCAGGCGCGCCAGCGCCGGAATGGCCGCCAGGCAAGCGGCGGCGTCCATGTCGCGCCCCGGCTCGGGGACCAGTTGTTGCAGTTGTCGAATATCCATATCGGGATGCTCCTTCAGTAGCCGTGGCGTGGGCCCTGCCAGTCCATGGACAGGCGCGGCGCATAGAGATCGACGCCGGCGGCCAGTTGATTGGGGATAAAGGGTTGGGCGGCATGGTGCTGGTCGGCATCGAGGATGGCCTGGACGAAGTCCTGGCGTACCCACTTGAGCCGGCCAAGGGTTTGCTGCTCGTCCTCGAGTTTCAGGTACAGGCCTTCCATGCGGCTGGAACGGTCGCACTGGCGCCAGGCGCGGGCCAGGTCGAGGCCTTCGCGGTGCACCACCTGCTCGAACACCTGGCGCCAGTGCGCGGTCTTGGCCAGCGAATCGCCCACCAGCGCTAGCAGCTCGGCATGCCGGCGCGGCGCCGGGCCCTCGTACAGCACCGGCAC
Source organism: Pseudomonas sp. TKO26 (assembly GCF_003225665.1). Classification (NCBI taxonomy): domain Bacteria; kingdom Pseudomonadati; phylum Pseudomonadota; class Gammaproteobacteria; order Pseudomonadales; family Pseudomonadaceae; genus Pseudomonas; species Pseudomonas sp. TKO26. The sequence goes on along the minus strand of NZ_QKLN01000012.1, from coordinate 156,405 downwards.
CGACAGCACCGGTCCACCTTCTAGCAGGCGCCGGCGCGCCGCGGTGGAGAGGAACAGCCCGGTGGCGCGGTCCCACACATCGAACTCGCAGAAGTAATGTGGCAAGTGGTCGTAGAACACCGAGTGCTTCTTGTGCAGCCACTCGCCATAGAGCACGAAGCGATCCTCCAGGCGTTCCAGCAGCCACTGCTCGTGGGCCGAGGCCCACTGTTTGAACAGATTGAACTGACGCTCGCGGCCACCGCCGGTGAGGTAGTGACCGCGAGATTGCAGGCGCAACTCGCCGCCGGCGCTAAAGCTGATGCCGGCGTTGGCGCCATCGAGTTTTTCTTCCACCACCAGCCACTGTCCGGCCAATGCGGCATAGCGCACCTGGCCAGTGTCAGTGTCGCCCTCTTGCAGGCGCGAGCCTTGCAGGTGGGGCGTACGGGGGTATTTGAGCAGTTCCAGATTGTGCGCGGTGGCACGAATATCCATGTGCATGGGTTTGTCCTCGAAACAAGAGAAAAAACCAACGACAGGATCAGGCAGGCATGGCAATCAAGCGCCGCCGCGCGCAAGCACGGGCAGCCATCAGGCAAGATGGACCGTCGTCGGTATCAGGCGTGTTGGCTGGCGTAGGGCACTGGCTTCACCACTTGGAGAATAGGTTGCAGAGGCTTTCCGGCGCGCATTCAACAGCAGATAGCGGCATCAGGTCAAGCACCGGCGAGGAGCCGGTCCTCGCCGCGCCCCGCTTCGCCTCATGGCTTGCCGTGCATGCTGTTGCGCCATATGCGGTAGGCCCTGATCCCCGAACGCACCGAACTGAACAGCAACTGGCCGTCCATTTCCCGGGTCATCCCCGAGCGTTGCAGCATCGTCAGGAAAGTACCGCGGGCACGGGCGATCGCGAAGTAGATGCCTTGGGCGGCCAGGGTTTCGCGGATTTCCCGCAGCACCGCGATGCCGCTGACATCGATATCGGTCACCGCCTCGGCATTGAACAGCACCACCTCGGCCTGGCTCTCGCGCTGCACGGTTTCCAGCAGGCGCATCTTGAAGTAGTCGGCGTTGAAGAACAGGATCGCGTCGTCGAAGCGGTACACCACCAGGCCAGGAACAGTGCGGGCTTGCGGGTACTGGCGGATGTCCACCTGGCCTTCGATGCCCGGCATCCAGCCCAGCACCGCGTCGGTGGGTTGGTAGATGCTGTATAGCAGGCGCAGGATGGCCAGGGTCACGGCGAACATGATGCCCGGCAGCACGCCCAGCCCCAGCACGCTGACGGTGGTCAGCAGGCACAGCCAGAACTCGAAGCGGCTGAGCGAGTAGATCTGCTTGAGGGACTTCACATCGATCAAGCCCCAGCCCGCCATCAGCAGCACCGCGCCCAGCGCTGCTTGCGGAATCCAGGCCATGGGCGCGGTGAAGAACAGCAGGATCAACGCGATCGCCAAGGCGGCGATAATCCCCACCAGTTGGCTCTTGCCTCCGGCCATGTCATTGACCGCGGTGCGCGAATCCGCACCGCTGATGGCAAAGCCCTGGGAGGCGCCAGCGGCGAGGTTGCTCATGCCCAGGGCGATGAACTCATGGTTGGCGTTGATTGCGTAGCCATGACGCGCGGCGAAGCTGCGGGCGGTGAGCATGGCGCTGCAGAAACTCACGGTGGCGATGCCCAGCGCGTCGCGCAGCAGGCTCTTGCTTTCCTCCAGGGTGGTCTTGGGCCAGGACAACTCTGGAATCCCGGCCGGTACATGACCAAGAATCGCCACCCCGAAGCGGTCCAAGCCCAATAGCCCGGCCAGCAAGGTGAACACCGCCACCGTCACCAGCGCTGCCGGCAGGCGCGGGTAGCGTCGCGGCAGCCAGATCAACAGGCCCAGGCTGGCCAGGCCAACGGCCAGGGTCAGGGCATGGATCTCCCCCAGACGCTGGAGAAAGTCCGCCAGCCCCAGAATGAAGCCCTCGCCTTCGATCTTGAAGCCCACCACCTTGCCCATTTGCCCGGCGATCAGGCTCAGACCGATGCCGTTGAGGTAGCCGATGAGGATCGGCCGCGAGAAGAAGCTGGCGATAAAGCCCGCCCGGGCGATCCCGGCGGCAATCAGCATCAGGCCCACCAGCACGGTGACGATCATCGACAATTCGACGGTACGCTGCAGGTCGCCCATGGCCAAGGGCGCCACGGCCCCGCCGAGCATGGCGCAAGTGGCGGCATCGGGGCCGACCATCAGTTGCCGTGAGCTGCCGATCAAGGCATAGACGATCATCGGCAGCACACAGGCGTAAAGCCCGTACTGCGGTGGCAGGCCGACGATCTGCGCATAGGCGATGGCGATCGGGATCTGAATAGCCGCCACCGACAACCCGGCCCGCAGGTCGGCGCGCAACCATGCGCGGCGGTAGTGCAACAAGTTGGACAGGCCAGATAGACAGCGGGATAACGACATGCCGGGTCCTTTCGAAATAATCCGTTTCATGCTTTGGCTACGCCCGGGCAGCCAGGCGATACGGGGCGCTATTCAAGCGGATCGCGCAACTTAGTGCCATGAGCTGGAGCAGCTTTTGCTTCCCAACAGCGACCCCAGGACGCATCGACTGCGGCAGCTCGACGCTAGGTGCCCATAAAGCAAATACGCTAGACTGCCGGCCTCTTTTGTTCAGGCCCCCTCGTCATGCCCGCAGAGCATGCTCCCAAGCCCTATACCCTCCTGGCGATCGACGACGACCCGCAGTCGTTGATCGTGCTGTCGAAAACCTTGACCTGCGAATATGAAGTGCTACTGGCCAAGAACAGCGAGCGCGGCCTGGCCCTGGCGCGCAGTGCCAGTCCCGATCTGATCATTCTCGACATCCTGATGCCCGAGATGGATGGCTTCCAGGTGCTCAGCGAGCTCAAGAGCCACCCGGCCACCGCAAGCATTCCGGTGATTTTCCTCACCTCGCGCAGCAGCGTTGAAGACGAACGCCTGGGGCTGCTGCTGGGCGCCGCCGACTACATCGCCAAGCCGATTTCACCGCCGGTGGTCCTGGCCCGGGTGGCCACGCAGCTGGGCTACCGCAACAAGCCCCTGCATGGCCCGCAAGCGGCGGCCGAACCTGGCGCCGGCAGCCACATGCGTGACGGCTTTATCAGTGCATTGACCCTGCAACTGGCCGACAACCCGCAGATTCGCCTCGATGCCCTGCTCGACACCCTGTCGATCCTGTTGCGCCAGAGCCCGAGCCGGCACGCCCCCGCGGCCTTTCGCAGCGCCGCCTGCCTGGCGCTGATGGGCCTCAATCAGCCCCACAGCCGCATCGATCAGGCACTGGGCCAGAGCAGGCTGCTGATCGAAGAGATCCTCGCCCACGCCGAGCCGGAAGACCCGATCCTCAACCTCGCCTGGGAAATCACCCACGCCGACGCCTTGCTCAAGGCCCCCGGGGAGCTGCAAAGCGGCGAACAGTTGCCAGTGTCGGCCTATCTGTTTGCCCTGGTGCTGAACTACCACCTGAGCCTGCTGCAGGCCGGTACAGAGGACCTTCACAGTCGCCATGCCCACGCCATGGCCCAGCTGTACCGCCAGCCCGGGTTCGAGCAATGCATCGACGGCGCGCCGCAGTTGCTGGCGGCGGCCTTGCTCGGTTCGTCACAGAGCTTTTTTGGCCGGTGAACGTACGGTGAGCCTGGCCAATGCCTAACTTCGCGGATCTGGAACTGTTCATTCTGATCGCCGAGCTGCAGGGTTTGTCCCCTGCCGCCCGGGTCATGTCGATCACCCCGGCGGCCGCCAGCCTGGGGCTCAAGCGCCTGGAAAACCGTCTCGGGGTGCGGCTGTTCACCCGCTCCACCCGCACCATGAAGCTCACCCCCGAAGGCGCACGCTACCTGGACAGTGCCCAGCACGCGCTGAAGATCCTGGCCAACGGCAAGCGTTCGTTGCGCCACGATGACGGCATGCTGGAACTCACGGTGTCTTCCGACCTGGGCCGCAACCTGCTGCTGGACATGCTGGCCCGGCTCAAGCAGGAGCGGCCAGGCATGTACATCAAGCTGGCGCTGAGCGACAAGCAGGAAGACCTGCTCAAGGGGCGCTTCGATGCGGCATTGCGCTACGGCCACAACCAGGCGCTGGACCTGGTCGAGCTGCCAGTGCTCAAGCAGCATTGCTTCATCGCCTGCGCCGCACCCGCTTACCTGGCTGAACATGGCCAGCCCGAGTCGCCGCAACAGTTGAGCGAACACGAATGCATCATCTGCCACAGCATCGGCCGCCCGGAGAGTCGCTGGCGTTTCCATGGCGCCGGCAAGGTCGAGGACGTGCCGGTGCAAGGGCACTTTTGCTGTGATGATGGCGATGCCGCACGGCGCTGGGCCGTGGCCGGCCACGGTGTGGTCAACCTGCCGCTGCTGAATGTCGTCGAGGACCTGCTCGCCGGGCGCTTGCTGGCGCTGCTGCCCGGCTGGCAATCGGACCCTGCGCCGCTGAATCTGGTGGTTTCGCACCGCTCGCAGATCACTGCGTCGTTGCGCGCCTTGCACCAATGCCTGGTCGAGCACTGCACTGACCGCATGGCCCGTTATCAGGCGCTGGCCCAGAACACCCGCTAGCCCTGCAAATCCAGCAGCAGCTCCAGGGCCTGCTGGAACTCCAGGCGGTAGATCCGCTCTTGAATCGCCCGCAGCGGGCCGCACGGGCATTGCTCGTACAGCTCATCGATCAGCGCCAGGGCCTGGGCATTATGGCTGCGCAGCAACTTGGCCAGCCGTTCCAGCGCCAACATCTGCTCGGCATCCAGTGGCTGGCCCGGCGCTGCCGGATCCTCGTCCGCCACTAGGGACGCCAGGCCGGCCAGCACCGGCTCCAGGCACTGCGCCAGATGTTCGATCAGCGGCCCCAGGGCTGCTGGAGGCCCGGCCGCCTGTTCCTCCAGCTGCGCGGCGGCTTGCTTGACCGCCGTGGCGCCGATGCTCCCGGCATTGCCCCGCAGGCTGTGGGCCAGAAAACCGATGGCGGCCGCGTCTTGGGCGGCATGGGCCTGCCACAAGCGCTCGATGACCTGCTGCTGGCCGTCACGAAAGTCGGCCAAGAGCTTGCGGTGCAGGGCCAGGTCCTGGTTCACCACCGCCAGCCCCAGCGCGGTGTCGATGCCTTCGCAGGCCGGGGGCAAGAGGCTTGCGCTCGGCAGCGACGGGCTCTGCGCCAGCGGTATGTCCATGGCGCCGATCCAGCGCGCCAGGGTCCGATAGAACGCCGCGACTTCCAGGGGCTTGCTCAGCAGATCGTTCATGCCGGCCGCCAGCGCCCTGCCCTGCACATCGTTCCGGTGACTGGCGGTCACGGCAATGATCGGCAGCGACTGCAAGTGACGGTAGCCACGAATCTGCCGCGTGGTGTCGAAGCCGTCCATGAGCGGCATCTGGCAATCCATCAGCACGGCATCGAAATGCCCCTGCTCCAGCAACAGGCGCAAGGCCTCGGCACCATTCGCCGCCAGCACCACCTGGACCCCGACGCGCTGCAACAGGCCCTGCAACACCTCCCGGTTGAGGTGGTTATCCTCCACCACCAGCAGCCGTTTCCCCGCCAGCCCGCGTGCCGGGGTATTGACCAGGGCCGGCCCCGCAACCTCGCTCATCGCTGGCCCAGCAGGTACTGCGCCGCTTGAGGCGCGCCCTTGCTCAAGCGCTGGCGGCGCCAGCCCCAACTGCACGCTGAACTTGAACGTCGCACCCTGCCCCGGCTGGCTGTCGACCCCGATATCGCCCTGCATCAGTTGCACGATTTTCTTCGAGATGGTCAGCCCCAGGCCGCTGCCGCCGTAACGCCGACTGATGGACCGGTCGGCCTGGACAAAGGCATTGAACAAACGCGCCTGCTGCTCGTCGCTGATGCCGACTCCCGTGTCGCTGACGCTGAAGCACAGCAGGGCCTGTTGATCCCACTGACGCACCAGGCACACGCCGATACAGACATGGCCGGCCGCGGTGAACTTGATCGAGTTGTCCACCAGGTTGGTCAGCACCTGGGCCAGACGCAGTGGATCACCGACATAGCGGCGCGGCAGTGATGCCGGAATATCCAACTGCAGCCGCAGCGCCTTTTCCTCTGCGCGCTGGCGAACCAGCAGCAACACATCGTCCACCAGCTCCCGCAGGTCAAAGTCGGTTTGCTCCAGGCTCAGCTTGCCGGCCTCGATCTTCGACAGATCCAGCACGCCGTTGATGGTGCCCATCAGGTGCTTGGCCGCGCGGTCGATCTTTTCGATGTAGTCGCGCTGCACCGGTTCCAGCGGCAAGTCCAGTGCCAGATGGGCCATGCCGATGATCGCGTTCAGCGGGGTGCGGATTTCATGGGACATGCAGTCGAGAAACTCCGACTTGGCCTGGGTCGCCCGCTCGGCATCGCGTCGCGATTGCTGGACTTGCGCTTCCACCGCCTTGCGCTCGCTGATGTCCTGCAGCACCCCGGTAACCCGTGTCGGCGCGCCACTGGCGTCACGCTGCATGATCTTGCCGATGTCCAGCACCCACAGCCATTGCCCGTCTTTGTTACGCATGCGGTATTCGGCGCGATATTCGCCGACTTCATCGTTCAGGTGCGCCTTGAGCCGGGCCATCACCGGCTCGTAGTCATCCGGGTGCACCAGCGCGGTCCAGCGCTCCAGGCCATGGCCGAAGGCCTGTTCCATCTGCTGTTTGCTGTAGCCGAGGATCTGCAGCCAGACATCGTTGTTGATGACGGTCCCCAGGCGCAGGTTCCAGTCCCACAAGCCCAGGGCCCCGCTTTGCAGGGCCATGTCCAGGCGCTGTTCGCTCTGTTCGATCTGCGCCACGTCACGCTTGTGTCGGCGGGCGTCGGCCAGGCGCCGCAGCCCGCCCCACAGCAACAGCAGGAACACCAGGGCACTCAAGCCCTCGATCAGCAGCACCTGTTCCGCCGGCAACAGTGCATCCAGGTCGCCCAGGGTGATCAGGGTCCAGGGACCGCTCGGGTCATTCCAGTCGAAATCCACCCGAGACAGGCTGTAGCGCCGGCCGTCCAGCCGCACCACCGGCTGCTGGGCATCGAAGGGCAAGCGCTCGGGCACCCCGTTGGCAAAGCGATAGTCGCCGAACTGGCGGCGGATCTCCCCGGTGAAGCGGTTCCAGGGCCAGGCGCGGTCGGACTTGAGGACCAAATCCGCGGAACTGGCGGCCAGCACCACGCCACTGGGGGACAGGATCATCTGCAGGTCGGCGCTGTACGGCTTGCTCAGGCTGGCGTCGAGCCGATCGGCGTCAAACCGCGCCACCAGCACCCCGATCACCTTGTCCTGGCGCGTACGCGACTCGAAGATCGGCACCGCCATGTAGAACATGCGCGTGCCAGTACTGGTGCTGATGGCGCCGTAGACACTGCTGCCGCCATCGAGGGCCACTTTGAAGTAGGGACGGAAGGCCACATTCAGCCCCAGGGGCGTCTGTCCCTGCTGGTCGTAGGCGGCCACCACCACCCCGTCCCGGTTGAGGACAAACGCATGGTTGGCATCCACCACCAGGGACAGGGTCTTGAGAGGCATGGTGGCCCGCTCCATCAGCTCGGCAGAGGGCGCAGGCTCCAGCACGATGCGCTTGAGCCAGGGGTTGTGGCGCCCGAGGATGGACAATGCGCCAATGGCAAAACCGTTGGATTTCCATTGCTCCAGGTCCTCGGCCTGCTCCCGGGCCTGCATCTGGATACTGGCCCGGTAGACCTCTTCGACCTGCACCCGGTAGTAGTTGCCCAGCGCCATCGCGGCGCCGACGGCGACCACCACGCCCAGGGCATAACAGCAGCGCTTGTGACTGTCGAAGAAGTCCAATAACCCGTACAACCGCTCGCCCCTTTACCTTGAATAAAACCTTCCCGCCTCCCCCCTGCCCGGTGCATCGCCAGGCCCTGTCAGGGTTTTGCCAACCGACGTGGAAACTCCGGCGGCAGAAAATCCAGGTCCGGATCGTAGTCGGCCTTGAGGTAATCACCAAGCGCCTTGAGGTCCTGGGGCGACAAGGTTCCCACCGCTTGCTTGAGCCGCAGGGTGTCGAGGATGTAGTCGTAGCGGCTGTTGTTGTACTGGCGCACGGCGTTGTACAGCTGACGCTGCGCCTCCAGCACATCGACGATGTTGCGGGTGCCGACCTGAAAGCCCATCTGCGAGGCCAGCACCGCGCCCTGGTTGGAAATGATCGACTGGCGCCGCGCCTGCACCTGATCGACCGCACTGTTGAGGCCGCGATGCAGGTTGCGGGTCTGCTCCACCACTTGACGGCGCAAGCCGTCGTTGAGGTATTCGCGCTGGTTCATCCGCTGGTGGGCTTCGCGCACCTGGGAGCGGGTCTGGCCGCCGCTGAACAGCGGAATGTTCAACTGCAGCCCGACCGTGCGCTGCTCGACGTTGCCGCCGTAGCCGTTGCCACGGATATCGCTGTTGCCGTAACCCAGGGCGTCGTTGTCACCGATCTGGTAGCGCAGCACCGCGTCCAGGGTCGGCGCGTGCCCGGCCTTGCGCGCGCTCAGGGTCTGCTGCGTCGCCTCCAGGGCGTACTGGCTGGCCTGCAGGCTCAGGTTCTGGCGCACCGCGGTGTCCACCCAGCGTCCGGCGTCATTGGGTTCGGGCAACAGCACCGGCATGTCGTGGCGCAGCCCCTGGATCGCCGGGTACTGCTGATGCGTCAGGGTGTCCAGGGCCTGGAAGGCGTCGTCGGTCTGCTTCTGCGCCACGATGCGGTTGGCCCGCGCGGTGTCGTGCCCGGCCTGGGCCTGGAGCACATCGGTGCGGTCCGACAGGCCCAGTTGCAAGCCGCGCTCGGCCAGTTGCTGCTGGCGCTTGAGCGCCGCCTCTTCGGCCTTGGCCGCCGCCAGGGCGTCCTGGGCCTTGAGCAGGCCGAAATAGGCCTGGGCGCTGTCGAACATGAGTTTTTGCTCAGCCGCGGCCAGCTCCAGCTGGGCCTGCTGGTCTTCGGCTTGCGCCGCCTTGAAGGTGAACCAGCGATCGGCGCGGAATATCGGCTGGTTCAGCACTGCCTGGTAACTGCTGCCACTGCGCCGGGTGTCCTGCCGTGGCTGCTGCAGGGAGGTGCTGGTGGTATTGAGATCGGCGCTGGCGGACAGGCTTGGCAGCAGGCCGGCCCTGGCCTGGGGCACCGCCTCGGCGCGGGCGGCCTGGTCGGCCTGGGCCGCCGCCAGCTCGCTGTTGTTCTGCCGGGCATCCAGGTACACCCGCCACAGGTCGCTGGGCAGCGCCTGGGGCGGCTGTAGTGGCAGATGGGCTGGCGAAGGTTGTGCCGAGTCTTGCCGGTACAAGGTGGCCGCCTGCGCCACCGGCACCACCAGCAGCGGGACGACCAGCAGCCAGCCGGCCAGGGCTCGCTGCCGCGAATTCATGGGTTTGCTCATGGTTGGATCTAACACCGGGAAAGAGGGAACCGCAGGCAGGAGAGGCTTTGCGCCCCTCCTGTGTTGCTCCTGCGTGGTCAGGTCAGTGAAGGCACCAGTACCGCCTGCGCGGCCTGATGGTGTTTGGGCAGTTGTTCGCGAGCGCCGCCGGTGTCAGCGAAGGCCGCCATGGCGCCGCTGAGCTTGGCCAGGCTCGGGCCATCCGCCGCCGAGTCCAAGCCATCCAGCGCCGAGCCCGGAGCGTTCGCCGCCGGTAGCGTCTCGCGCTGGCTCCAGGCCAGCTCGAACACACTGTCCCTGGCCGACCCGCTCGGGCCAAAGCCCTTGAGCAACTGCTCGACGCTGAGCATCGACGAATCGCCTTTGAGCTCGATCAGCAAATGCCCATGGGCGGCCGCCTGGTTGCCCAACACCTGGCGCAGCACCAGAGCGGTGCCATTGCGGGTGTCGGTGAGCTGCACGTCCTCGCCCCGACGGCTGACGAGGAGCTGCTTGCCATCGGCCACCGGCAGGATCACCCGGTCCAGGGCCAGGCCCGGATCGTCGTTGTCGATGACCACCGTGCGGTAATGCGCCCACATCGCCGGAGTGAGGCGATAGGTGTCATCCCCGGCGCCGCCGTGCAGCACCACGCTGTCGACTCCGGCAAGCAACGGCGGCGCCAGATCATCCTGACGAGCATTGCCGCTGGCGCCTTGAAGCAACAGCGAGGAACCGATGCGCTCGACGTTGGCGTAATGGCCCAGCTGCAGTGCCTTGCCGTTCTTGACCTGATACAGCGCCTGCTCGGTCGGGCTATAGACATAGGCCGAGTGCGGCATTCCGGCAGCGACGCCGATAAAGCGCAGGTCGCTGCCGGCAATGCCGTTGCTGGCGAACATCTGCCCACTGGCGATATCGAACCAGCCGCGGCTGGCGCCGTCCTGCAAGGTCAACACGCCTTTGGCGCCCCACTGTCCGGCCAGCGTCGCCAGGGCCTGGGGCAGATTGCCCAGATGTGCCTGCTGCCAACCCTTGTCCACGGCCACCAGTTGCACATCGCCGTTGTTGCTGCGCAGCAGCACTTCGCCCTGCACGGTGGTCAGGCGCAACCCGGCATCGACCTGGACCGCCGAGCGCAGTTGCAGCTTGGGCATCCAGTCAATGGCGGCCGGCAATTGGGCCGAGGCCTCAAGCACCTCATCCTTGCCAAACGCGGCCGCCAGCGCTGGCAACGTCAGCGGCGGCTGCAGATAGAGCTTGCCGCTCTCGGGCTCGAACAGCCGGGCACTGCCGCTGGCGCTGTCGAAGCCGAGAAACTGCAGTGGCTTGTCTTGCAGCGCCGCCGACGCCACCACCACCTGGGCGTTGTGGTACCACACTGGCAGCGCACGCTTGCCGTCGGCGGCCTTGACCCCGAATACCGCCAGGGTGGCGTTGCTGCCGGCGACCTCGGCGAGGTCCTTCCACCAGCTGCCGCGGCCCTTGAGCCAATGCTCGTTGACCGCCTCATAGCTCAGGCGCCCGCTCGCCTCGATCCGCGCCATGCGCCCGTCCTGGGTCACGGCCAGCAGATGGCCGTTGAGATTGAGCACATTGGCCAGGGGCGGCGTGGTCAGGCGCAAGGCGCTTGGCTGGCCGGCATCGAGCACCGCCTGCCCCGGCCCTTCCTGGCGGAACAGCACCTGCTGCGCCTTGCTGTAGAAATAGAACACTTCCTGGCCAGCGGGCTGCGCCTGGCTGCCGGCCAGCACCAGGTCCGCCGGAATCTTCCAGGCACTTTGCACCTGCCCCGCTCCATCGGCACTCGGCGCCTGCCCGGCCGGTGGCGCCAGGTTCGGCTTGATCACCACACCGTCGCGGCTGCGCACCCAGTAGCGGTGCGGCACTTTGGCGTTATCCAGGCCAAACACGGTGATCAGCTCGGCCAGCGTCGGCGCAAGCTGTGGTGCGCCCAGGCTGTACACCGGGGTGCCGCGCTCGGTGGTCTGCGTCTCATAGCCCTTGAGCAGGGTCTTGAGCGTGTCGCCATGCTGGCCGGTGCGCGCCGACAGTTGCAGCAGCGACTCATCGCCGACCACGCCCACCAGCTCCATGCGGTCGCCGAGGATGCGGAAGCTCAGTTCGGCTTCCCGTTCCTTGAGCTGATAACGACGGGCCAGGTACACCGCATCGCCCTCTTGCCAGAGCCGGCTGATCTGGCCCGCGCTCTGGTTGAACGGCGGAACGAACTGCGCATCGACCCGGCCAGTGGCGATCTCGACCCGCCACGCGGCGGCGTTCTGCGCATCGACGAAGTAGGCATGCTCGCCGATGACCGCGCCCAGTTGGGCGTTGCCGGCCTGTTTGACGTCGGTGTCGGTGAACAGCATGCGGTCCTTGGCGACGTCATAGTAGGCCCGGCCGACATTGCGCCCGCCGTGCTTGTAGTTCTCCACCAGCACGTATTGACCGTGCAACTGATGGGCCTGGGCCAGCTCCTTGAGGTGCTGTTCGATGCGCTGCCCGGGCACTTGCCATTGGCTGGCGTCTTCCTTGACCACGTCAGTGGTCTGGCCGGCAAAATCGACTGCCCGCACTTCGCCCTTGGCGTTGACCAGCAGCACCTGCTCGCTCTGGGCCGGATCGAGCTTGACCTTGACCCCACCCACCAGCAAATGGTCCTTGGCCACGCTGATGCTGTCGCTCTCCAGTTGGCTGCTGTCGATGATCCAGCGCGAAGGCGGGCTGCCGGCCTGGTTGCCGAGCCTGACCTCGGTGCCTTCGTTGAGGCCGATCAGGTATTGGCCACCGGCGCCCTGGATGTCGTAGCGCAGGTAGCCGTACAGCTCCTTGGGCAGCTGCGGCACCACCAATTGCCGGTTGCTCCTGTCCAGCAGCACCTGCACCGGTGTCTCGACGTACTCCTGGTGAATCCTGCGGATCGTCTCCTCGCTGGGGAAGATGTAGAAGTCGTAGTCGAAGCGCCGGTCCTGCTCAAGCCTGCGAATCACGTCAAAGCCGGTGTCATGCCGGGTGGTGGCCCCCGGCAGGATCATGTACTCGTAGCTGATGTAGGACTTGGGCGTGCCCGGCAGGATCACCGTCCGGCTGTCGCCGTGGTCGAGTTTCGGCGGCGGGTTGCCGTGGCCAATGCCGCTGCGCACTTCGATCGCCTGGTCGCGGTCGTGGATCATCCGCGGAAAGTCGCCGACCCAGAAGAAATAGTTGATCGCCCCGGAACCGGTGGAACCGTGGTGGGTGCGGTAGATGTACTGGCTGTCGAAAGCGACTTCGCTTGAGCGCAGGTCGAGGCGCTTGACCACCGCCCCAGGCAGCGGCACCAGCACCTGCTGCTTCTCGTCGTAACGGTAGCCGTTGCCTTGGTAGGCCTTGTCCAGGGTGTCGAAGTAGCGTCCCACCGCCTTGGCGTCTTCGGCCACCGCGCCAAAGGCCTGGGCCAGTGCCGTGAAGCCGACCGCCAGGCCGCCGAGGATCACCCCCGCGCCGCCCAGCACCGCCGCGGTGGTCGAGGCCCCGACCAGGCCGGCACCGATACCCGCCGCGCCGCTGACGAAGCTCGCCGAGTCGAACGCCAGTTGGGTACCGAATACGGCTTTTTGCACATCATTCTCGGCATGGGCCAGCTCGTAGGCATCCAGGCCGACCATGGCCCCGCCAAACAGCACGCCCGCGCCTTCGTTGACCGTGTGGCCCAGGGTCGAGGCAAAGTCCTTGAGCGAGGACTCGGCGGCCAGCGCCTCGCCGCGCAACGCGGTTTGCACCAGTTGGGTGACCTTGGCCACATCTTGCAAGGTGCCATGGCCGATCTGCGCCAGGCCCAGGTAGCTATGGATCTTCAGGGCGGTGGCCAGGTCCGGCGACACCACGCCCTGGGCGGCGTCCTTGCGGTTCTTGTCGGCCAGCCACTGGATCAGGGTCTGCACCGCAAAGCCCGCGTTCAGGCCGTCCACATGCGCCGCTTCGCTGACCCCGGCGCGGGGCCGGATCTGCCCGTGTTCCAGGGTGAAGTGCTCGCCGAGCACGCTCATGTGCTCATCGACGAAACGGCGGAATTCGACAAAGGTGCCGTCGTCGGTGCTCAGCCAGCGGGTCTGCTCCGGCTGCTCACGGTTGATGAACTGCACCCGATAGCCGCCCTCCGGCCGCGTCTCGGTGTTGGCGATGATCGGTATCCACTGGCTGCCCAGCTGCTGCTCCCGGGCCAGCCGGGTGCTGGCAACGTCGAAGCGCGCGCCCCATTGCTCGGCGTCGAAGGTGGTCAGCGCCGCGCCCAGGCGCAGGTCCTGGCTGATGCGCTGCTGGGCCCCCACCGCCTGCTCCACCTGGCGGCGTTGACCGATGACCCCGGCCAACTCCTCGGGACGGGACAGATCGGCGACATTCAGCCCGCTGCCCAGCGGCACCTCGGCCATCTTTTGGGTGTCGATCTCGACCAGGTTGAAGGCCGGCTGCGACTGGCTGCCGAAGGAGCCGTAGTGCGCCGCCAGTTTTCGGCGCACCAGGTGCTGCTCCATGGCCTTGGCCAGGCCCTTGCTGGAATCGAAGGCGAAGATCCCCACATTCGGGTCGTAGAAGTAGTAGCGACGGCCGTCGGAACCCTGGGTGCTGCCCACCAGCATCGAGTGGTTCTGGGTATTGAGGGCAAACATCGAGTCGCTGCTGCCGCTAGCCAGCCGCGCCACCACCTCGGGCAAGCGCAACTGCCCCAGCGCTGTGGAGGCCTGGACCGCATCGACATTGGAGTGCAGGCGGATCAGGCTGTTCTTGAGCAGGGTCGAGCTGCCGGCCTGGGGATCGGCCGAGGCCAGGAACAGCTTCTGCACCAGGCTGTTGGCCCCTGCCTCGCCGCCGTTGGCCAGGGCCACGGCCATGGCCCTGACCAGCGGGTAGCAGCGCCCGCCCGAGCGATCCCCCACCAGCGACAGGTAGAAATCCTGGGGCGCCAACTGACTGAAGACACTGCCGGCGCTGCGAAAGTCTTCACTCAAGGTCGCGGTCTGGCGCAGCACCTTGTCGATGTATTCGGCCTGGCTGGTTTCGCTGATGCGGGCACTCAGGGCGCCACGCTGCCCGGGGGTGAGCTGGCCATCGAGAAACAGCCGCTTCATCTCCAGGGCCGACTGCTTGCCGTCCAGGCCGGGGATCTTGATCTCGCGAAAATCCCGCACGCCGTCACTGAATGCCGTGCCCCGGGCCCCGCGCTGATAGGCCTCGGCAATGGCGTAGCGCTCGCCGACGCTGGTGCCGCGCTCCTCGCCGCCAGCCTGGATCGCCGTGTCGTCGGTGCGCACCACCGCAGCGCTGCCCTGCTGGGCCTGGATCTGTTGCCAGAGCCAGGTCTTTTCCACCGACGCGGCCTCGCGCAATACCGGTTCGTACTGCGCCCGGTAGAAGTCCTGGGTGAGGTTGAGCTGCTTGATCTGCTGGTCGATCAGGCGCTTGTCGCCCGCCCCGCGCCGCTGCTCCTGGAGCTGATAGCGCTGGTCGCTGAGCTGTTGGATGTCGGCGCTGACCTTGGCCTGGAGCGCTTCGCGCAGCCGGTTCCAGGCGGCAATGGCCGGATGCTCGGCAGAGAAGTCGCCGCCGCTGTAGACGCCATCGGCCACGCCTTCGCTGGACACGCCGAACTGGCTCGCCACTTTCTTCAGGTTCTGGTGCACCTGTTCGCGGTACTCGGCGAACTGGCTGCGGTTGCGTTCCTGCACCTGGCTGTCGGCGGTCTGGATGGCCAGCGGCTCTGCCCCCTCACGCAACTTCGGCCAGACCATCTGCCCTTCGCGCTGGTACTCCTGGCGCTGGAACACCAGTTGCCACTGGCCGTCGACGAATTGCATGTACGCCGCGGCCAGGCCCTCGGCGGTGCCGGCCACCTGGTAGTCCTTGTAGTCGACCGCCATCACCACGTTGTCGTACAACAGCGAGCTGTTGACCCGACCGTCGTGATAGACCCGGTAGGTATTGGCGTCCAGGCTGGTGACCACCAGCGAGCAGCCCGACAAGGTGCCGGTAAACAGGAAACTGCCCGCGCGCGCCTGCTTGGGAATGTCCACGTAGGCCGGTGCGGCGTTGGCCTGGTTCGGCCCGTTATAGCCGAGGAAATACGCCGGTACGCTGTCCAGGCTCCCGGAGCCCACGGAGTTGGCACTGCGCTCGGTGTATTCGAGCTCATACAGCTTCGGCGCGACTTTGACCAACTGCACTTCGCCCTGGGCCGGCAGGCGCCCGGCCTTGACCAGGGCCTCGGCACTGAGGGTGTGGGTCTGGGCGAACTGCACCGGGTCGGCGGCAAACTGCTGAATGTCGGCACTGCCCTGGCGCGGCTCGAGGCCGCTGCCGAGCTCTGCCAGTCCGCTCTTGAGTTGCCGGTCCCTGGCGGCCTGCCCCAAAAGCGCGGGCAGCGGCCCCAGGTCGGTGAAGCGCGGCGGATGGAATTCCTCGCTCGGCGCCAGGCCCTGATTGACGATGGGCAAGACCCGGGCCATCACCGCGTCGTACAGCTCGCCGTGCAAGGCCTCCTGGCGCCCTTGGGCACGGTAGCGGTCGAAGGTCTGCAGCAGGTCCTGGCCGATGCTGTCCGGCCCCTGGGGCTCATAGCGAGCGGCGACATACAGGGTTTCGAAGAACGAGTGATAGCCGTTGCGGATCATGAAGGCCGCGTTGGCCATCTGGAACTGCCAATACTGCTTGACGCTCGGCGTGCTACCGAACAACTCCGGCAAGGCGTTGCTGACGGTCTGGGTGGTTCCGGAAATCCCTCCCACGAACGGGGTGTCCAAATCGTTCATGTAGCGCGTGGCTTCATTGTCCGGATCGGCGCGGAACTGGTTGTAGCTGCGGTACTTGTCGTCCTGGATCAGCCACGCTGTATCGCTCTGGGCCTGTTCCGGGTGGGTATTGAGGATCAGGTAGGGGTCGGGCTGATTCAGCCGGTTGTTGATCATGACCTTGTCGGCGCCGGTTTTCGGCGTCAGCGCGGCATGGGCATTGACCGGCGTCGCGGCCTTGGAAAAGCTGTCGGCGACGGGGCGCAAGGCATGGAACAACGCCTGTTTGCGCAGGCTGCGGCCCTGGTCGCCGGACAACAGCGCCTCGACCGTCGGGCGCCAGGCGCCATCGCTCGGTGCCAGGCCCTGGGGGCCGCTCAGCAACAGGTTGAGCAGTTTGCTGTCCAGGCCGCGCTCCACTGCCAGCTGATCGAAGACATGCACCTTCGGGTTGCCTGGGTGCTGCCCGGCATTGGCGCTGGCCACGCGCTGCGTCTCCACCTCGATCGCCTGGGCACGCCAGTGTTCGTACAACGGTGCCAGCAGCAACTTGGCCTGGGCGATGTCGCTTTGCAGATAGCCGCCCTGCAGGACCTTGCCCAGGGCCTGGTTGCGCACCAGGTTCTGCCCCAGGCCGAACAGCAGCTCATCGTTGTCGTGGCTCTGCCAGACCGACGCGGCGAAGGCCTGTTCCCACAGCACCTTGTTCAGGTTGTTGCCCTTGATGTCCCGCAGGCTCGGGCGGCTGTGTTGCGCCTGCAGCACCCCGGCCGGGGTGATGTGGTTGCGTTCGAGCAGGCGCGTCAGCTGTTGCACGAAGGTGGCGCGCTCGCTGCTGCCCGGGAACAGGCGGCTGGCCTTGAAGCCTTCGCCACGCAATTGCTCCAGGCGCTCGAAAAACGCCGCGTTGTATTGGTACAGGGCCTTGGTCTGGGCCTTGCTCAGGTGACTGCTGCTGACCTTGTCGCCCTCGACGCTCATCAGGGCAAACGGCGTCGCCGCACGGTAAGCGTCGCCCTGGGGCATTTCCAGCAGGTACTGGTGCTCGGCAAAGCCGACCGAGCGCTCCAGCTCGTGAATATTGACGAACAGGCCGTCGCGATCCGGGTGGTAGCTGTTGTGCCGATAGTCTTCCAGGGCCAGGGTCTGGAAGCTCGCGAGGTCCGCGTTCTGGTTGATCAGCTCGCTCAAGGCGCTGGCCAGGGGCACTTCGCGGGGCACGCTGGTGCCGGGCGACTGCCCGGACACCTGGATCCCGACCTGGTTGGGCACCTTGCGATCGACACTGGTCAACAGCAGCTTGTGGCCGTTGCTCAGCAGCTGGGCCTTGAAGCCCTCGCGCAGGGAGCTTTCCGACACCAGGTGGTTGGCGAAGTACTGCTCGACGAAGGCGGTCTTGACCAGCACCGAGCGGATCGGCGTATAGGTCGGCGAGCGCATGGACGGCGGCTCGCTCTTGAGCCGGTACTGTTGCTGCCAGGCCAGGGAACGGGCCGCGGTGCCAAAGGAAAAATTCAGCACGCCGTCGGTGGGCACCACCAGCCGGCCGTGTTCCAGGTACAAGTCCTTGAAGCGGCCATCGGTGCTGGCATTGACCAGCGCCACGTTCATGCGGATGTAGCCCGGGCGCTCTTCCATCATCAAGAGCGAAAGGTTGACCGGCAGCTCGTCGGAAGCCCGAGGCGGCTGGGCCAGTGCCTCCAGGCTCGCGGCCTGCTGCGGAGGCGCAGCCTTGAGCAAGGCGTTGTAGCGGCTACTCACCTCCTTGTAGGCCTGCAGCTCGGAGAACAGGGTCACGTAGGCCTGACTGAAGCTGGTGTCGGCAACCTGCACGCTCAGAAGCTTCTCCAGGCGATTGATCCGGCCCTTGAGCTCTTTCTGCTTGGTCGGCGCATCGGCGTGCAGGACCTCGGCCTTGACGCCGCCGGGGCTGAGCAACCGCAGGGCCTTGTTCCAGGTGCTCTCGTAGTGGCTGAGGGCCGTGAGCTGGCGGCTGTACAGCAGGATGTCGCGGTCCAGTTGCTGCTTGTAGGCATGGGTGGCCGGAGTGTCGGCGATGGCGTCCATCTGTTTGCGGCGTTGTTGCAGCACCTGCAACTGATCGCCCACCGAAACCGGGTTGTCCTGCATCTGGTAGTGCTGGGCGGCCAGCACGCTCAGGGTGCTCTGCTGCATTTCCAGCAGGCGCTCGCCGACCTGGCCGATGTACTCGGCACGCTCGTCGGGGCTCATATTGAACCATTCGGTTTGCCGCCCTGCCGTCTTGATCTGTTGGTCGATCAGGGAATTGAGCAGGCGCGTGAAGTCCTTGGACATGAAAGCCATTGCAATGATCCTTTGTCTGTTTTGAGCCGGGCCCTGCGCGTCGCGCAAGGCTGGCTATGGGTATGGAGATGCGGGGTGGGGAGACATGACGGGTGGCTGAGTCCTCCTGCCGTGGGTGGGTCAATCCTTCATTTGCAGTGCCCATTGCCGGGCATACACGCCATCCAGGGCGAGCAGCTGTTGGTGTGTGCCTTGTTCGAGCACCCGGCCCTGATCGATGACCAGAATCCGGTCCGCGTGGCGCAGGGTGTTGAGGCGATGGGCGACACTGATCACCGTGCGGCCACGGACGATGCCCTGCAGGTTGGCCATCACCGCCGCTTCCGATTCGTAGTCCAGGGCACTGGTGGCTTCGTCGAGCAACAGGATGCCGGGGTTGGTCAGCAGGGCCCGGGCCAGGGCGATGCGCTGGCGCTGGCCGCCGGAGAGCTGGCCGCCGCGCTCGCCGACCTCGGTTTCGTAGCCCTGGGCCAGGGCCTCGATAAAGGCCGCCGCCCCGGCCAGTTCGGCGGCGTGGCGCACTTGCGCATCGCTGGCCTGGGGCCGGCACAGACGGATGTTCTGGGCCACGCTGCCGGCGAACAGCACGCTTTCCTGGAGTACCACGCTCATGTTGCGACGCAGGGCCACCGGGTCGGCGATGGCCAGGTCGATGCCGTCCACCAGCACCCGGCCGTGCTGGGGTACATAGAGGCGCTGCAGCAGGCGGGTCAGGGTCGACTTGCCGGAACCCGAGGGCCCGGTAATGCCGACGAACTCGCCCGGCTGGATCTCCAGATCCAGCTGGCGCAGCACCTCCTGGCCGTCTTCTTCGTAGCGAAAGCGCACCCCCTGGAAGCTCACGCCGCCCTGCAACGCCGGCACCGAGGCCAGGCCGCCGCTGCCGCTTTCACACTCGCTGTCGAGGATGTCCCCCAGGCGGCGCAGGGAAATCAGCGTGTGCTGGAAGTCCTGCCAGACCTGGGCCAGGCGCAGGATCGGCTCCACCACATGCCCGGCCAGCATGTTGAAGGCCACCAGTTGGCCGGGGCTCAACTGGCCGTCCAGCACCAGCATCACCCCCCACCACAGCAACAGCGCCGCGGTCAGCTTCTGGATCAGGCCGATGCCCTGCCCGGCCCAGATCCCGACGATGCGGGTGTGGAACGCCGCGCGCACATAGGCCGCCAGCTGGCGCTGCCACTGCTGCTGGAAGGCGCTCTCGATGGCCCCGGTCTTGATCGTCTCGATGCCGCTCACGGTTTCGGTGAGAAATGCCGTGTTGGCCGCATTCAACTCGTACTCGCGCAAGGCCCGGCTGCGCAGCAAGGGGCCCACGCACAGCCAGAAGAGGAAATACAGGGCCAGGGAACCCACCACCACCCAGGTCAGCAGCGGCGCGTAGCTGTACATCACGGCGATGAACAGCCCGCAGAACGCCAGGTCCAGCACCAGGGTCAAGGCCGAGCCGGTGAGAAACTGGCGGATCTGTTGCATCTCACCGACCCGGGCGATGATCTCGCCGCTCTGGCGCCGCTGGAAATACCCCAGCGGCAACTGGATCAGGTGCTGGTACAGGCGCGCGGACAACTCGGCGTTGATCTTGCTCGCCACATTGCTGAACAGCCAGGAGCGCAGCAGGCCGAACAACGGCTCGAACAGCGCCAGGGCCAGCATGGCCAGCCCAAGCACTTGCAGGCTCGACAGGCCGCGACTGACCAGGACCCGGTCGATGATGTTCTCGAACAGCAGCGGCGTGACCAGCGCCCCCCCTTGCAGCATCAGCGACACCAGCAGCACGCTGCGAAACTGGCGCCCATGTTTGAGGATCGACGGCAGGAACCAGGAGACACCGAAACCCGCGGTCTTGAGTTGCACGTGCCGCTCGGCCAGCAGCAGCACCTCTGCCTGTCCCTGGTCATGGCCCTGCCAGAGCGTCGCCAGCTCCTGGCGCGACAGGCTCTGGCATTGCCCCTGCAGCGGCCAGAACACCCGGACCTGGTCGTCCTCCACCGCATCCAGCACCGCCCAGCCGTGAGTGGTGTTCAACAGTGCCGGCAGCGGCAGGTGATGCAGGCGTTGCACCCGGCTCTGCACCGCCCGGGCGCGCAGGCCGATCCAGCCGGCGCAGCGCCGCAGGTCAAGGCTGTCGGCCGGACCTTCGACCCGTGCCAGGCGGTGCGTCAGTTGCGCCACGCTGATGCTCAGGTCGAAGCGTTGGGCGGCCCAGGCCAGGGCATGCAGGCCGCTGTCGAGCAGCGTCGGCGAAGGTTCAGCAGAGAGGTCGAAAGCGCTAGTCATGTTCAACGCTCGCGCAACGCTTCGGACTGATACTCGCGAATCGGACTCAGCAGGTAATTGACCCCCCGCCGCTCGCCGGTGCGGATCTCGCCGGTCACGCTCATCCCCGCCTGCAAGGGCATCCAGCCCTGCCCTGCGGCGATGGCCGCGCGCTCCAGGCGAATCCGCGTGGGGAACACCAGCCCCAGCTGTTCGTCCTTGATGGCATCACCGGAGACATGCTCCACGGTGCCGCGCAAGGTGCCGTAGCGGGTGTAGGGAAACGCATCCACCTTGATCTCCACCGGCTGGCCGGCCCTGACGAAGCCGACGTCCTTGTTCAGCACCATGACCTCGGCGTCCAGCTCGGCCCCTTCGGGCACGATCACCAGCAACTGCTGCGCTGCTTGCACGGCGCCGCCCAGGGTATGCACCGCCAGTTGCTGGACCACGCCGTCCACCGGTGCCAGCAGGGTTTGCAGGCGCTGGCGGTCACGACCACGAATCAGTTGCTGCTCAAGCACAGCGATCTCCTGCTGGCTGCGGTTGAGCAATTCATGCTGCTCGCGCTGGGTCCGGGCCAGGAAGCTGTCGCGCTGCTCCTGGCGGTTGTGGGCCTGGGCCTTGAGCACCTGCAGCTCGGCCTGTTGCTGGGCCAGCGAACGCTCGACCTCCAGTTGCTCCTTTTCCTGTTCCAGCAACTCGACCATGGGCAGCAGTTGTTCCGCCGCCATCGCCCGGCGGGCGTGGAGCCGTTTGCGCACGTTGCTGGCCAGCTTGCCCAGGGCGCTGATCTCGCTGCTGCGGGCACGCTGATTGGCCTGATTGATGGCGATTTCGGCGTTGAGGCTGTCCAGGTTGGCGCTGATTTCCTTCCAGGTACTGAGCAGTTGCTCCCGGGCCGCGGTCGCCTGCTGTGCATCCAGGCCTGCCGGCGCCTGGTAGCTGTGCAACGGCTCCGGGGTCAGCAAGGCGCGGGCCCGGGCCAGTTCCAGGCGCTTGAAGTCCAGTTGCGTGCGCAACTCGCTGAGCTCGGCGTCGATGCCGATCGGATTCAGCGCCACCAGCACATCGCCGGCCTTGACCCGCTGGCCGTCACGCACATGGATGGCCCGCACCTCGCCCGCCTCGTGGGCCTGGATCACCTTGGTGTAGCTGGAGACCATGAGGCGCCCGGCGGCACTGGCATGAATGTCGAGAAAGCCGAGAATCGCCCAGCCCAGGGCCAGCAGGATCGCCAGGATCAGCAGCAGCGCCGTGCAGCGCGCCCAGGGCGCCGGTGGCCGCTCGACAATTTCCAGGTAGCCGGGCTGGAACTCGAACTCGTCGCGGCTGCGCTTGAAGCGCGTGCGCGCCTGCCACAGACGTTGCCAGGCGCGACGCCCGCGAGACAACAACGTAACGAACATCATGCTTGCCCCTTGCTCAGCGCCTGCTGCAACGCCCACAGGCGCGCGTAGCAACCGCCATTGGCCAAGAGCTGCTGATGGCTGCCGGATTCACTGATACGCCCCTGCTCCAGGGCGATGATGCGTTGGCAATGGCGTACCGCAGACAGGCGGTGGGCAATGATGATCACCGTGCGTCCCTTTGCGATGCGCGCCATGTTGTCCTGGATCAGCGCCTGGGATTCGTCATCCAGGGCGCTGGTGGCCTCGTCGAAAATCAGCAGGCGCGGGTCGCCCATCAGTGCCCGGGCAATGGCGATGCGTTGCCGCTGGCCACCGGACAACGAGCTGCCGGCTTCGGCCAGCACCGTGTCGTAGCCCAGGGGCAGGCGCAGGATGAACTCATGGGCCCCGGCCAGGCGCGCCGCGTCAATCACGCTTTCCAGGGAGGCCGTGGGATGGCGCAGGGCGATGTTGTGACGCACGCTGCGGTTGAACAGGTAGTTTTCCTGGAGCACCACGCCGATCTGGCTGCGCAGCCAGGCCGGCTGCAGCTGATCCAGGGGCAAGCCGTCGATCAGGATGCGTCCGCCATCGGCGGTATAGAGCTTCTGCAGCAGGCGGGTCAGGGGGCTCTTGCCGGACCCGGACGGGCCGACGATACCCAGGGTCTGTCCGGCGGCGATATGCAGGTCCAGGCCGCGCAGCACCCAGTCCAGCTCCGGACGGTAGCGGAACTGCAACTGTTCGATGCGCACTTCGCCCCGCAACGCCTGTGCCGGACGCAGATCACCCTCGGCCTGCTCCACTGGCAGGTTGAGCATGTCCCCCAGCTTGTCCACCGACACCCGCACCCGGACGAACTGCTGCCAGACCTCGATCAGCTTGGCCACAGGCTGGCTGACGTGGGACAGCATCATGTTGAAGGCAATCAACTGGCCGATGCTCATCTGCAGTTCGATGACACGGCTCGCGCCCCAGCAGATCACCACCACCGCGGTGACTTTCTGCAACAGCATCACCGCCTGGCTGATGGCGCTGCCCAGGGTCTGGCTGGCAAACCCGGCCTCGACCATCTGCGCCGTCTGCGATTCCCAGCGACGCTGCATGCGCGGCTCCACCGCCAGGCTCTTGATGGTTTCGCTGCTGCTGACGCTTTCATTGAGAAAGGCGCTGTTGCGCGCCGCGCTGTAGAACTGGCGCTCGATGCGCTTCTCCAGCGGGCCGGTGCTGAACCAGGCCAGCAGCGCATACAGCGGCAGGGTCAGCAGCACCAGCAGGGTCAAGGGCCAGGAAATCCAGGCCATGACCGCGAAAAACACCAGGGTAAAGGCCACGTCGACACACAGGGTCAGCAGCGAACCGGTGAGGAACTCGCGGATGCTGTCCAGCTCCTGGACCCGAGTGATGATCGCGCCCACTTGGCGCTGCTTGAAATACAGCAGCGGCAAGCCCAGCAGATGGCGCAGGAGCTTGACCCCAAGGCCGATGTCGATGCGATTGGCGGTGTGCGCCGCCAGGTATTCACGCAAGCCCTTGAGCAACACCTCGAACAGGCCCACCAGCACCAGGGTCATCACCAGCACGTCGAGGGTCGACAGCGCCCGGTGGACCATGACCTTGTCCATCACCGCCTGGAAGAACAACGGCGTCGCCAGGGCCAGTACCTGCAGCAACAGCGAGCACAGCAGCACCTCGCCGAGTATCCGCCGGTGGCGCAGCAGCTCTGGAATGAACCAGGACAGATCAAAGCGCAGGCCGCTCTGGCGCAGGCGAATCACCTCCCCGCTCCACTGCTCGGCCAACTGCGGGCGATCGAACATGTCCGGGGTTGGCATTGAGGGTCGCTGCACCAGCGCCTGGGTGTCCGAGAGCCGCGCCAGAAGCATGAATTCGCCGCTGTGGCTGCGCCAGACCAGGGGCAGCATCTTCGGCGTCAGTCGGGCCAGCGCCAGGCGTTCCAGGCGCAGATCGACACCGGCATTGCGCGCATAGTCCCCAAGGGCCTGGCGCAGGTCCTGAGCGGGAGGCTGCTCCTGGGATGGCGGCTGGGCAGCTGGCAGTACCCGTTCCTGGGTCAGTTGCAGCAGCAGATGGCAACAGGCCAAGGCGGAGTGAACGGCCGTAGCGGCCGCGGATGAGGTGGCAGACAGCGCTGTCATAGCGGCGCGTCCGCTGAAAACGGGCTTCGGGGTGGTGCAATAGTGACTGGCATAGACCGCTCGTTGCTTGCTCCAGGGAGCGTGGAGGCACGAACGCAGTCTGAGTCAGCTAATTGAGAATGATAATCAGCAGTTTGATTGAAGCGTTTTAACTAAAACTTGAAGCTGTCCCATCAATCCCCTGCATGCGCATGTCGCGCATGCAGGGCATTAGCGCCTCGGGCTTTATTGGCTTGCAGCCAGAATGGCCGAGCGCAGCTGTTGGCCGGCTTTGCTCGGATCGGCGTTTCTATCGCTCAGAAAGTGGCTGACCACATCAAAGATGGCCCCTTGCACGGCCTGGGACGTGGACATGTTGAAGGCCATGCTGGGGATCAGCGTGCCGGCCTTCTCGGCGTCGGCGAAGTCTGCGGCCGAGGCCTGTGCGCAGGGATCGAACAGGCTCATGTCCAGGCCCTTGATCACCGGGACCGAGCCTTTGTTCTGATTGAACGCATATTGAAACTCCGGCTCCAGGGCCACCTTGGCCAAGGTGTCACGGGCAGCAGCGTTGCCGGGCGTAGCGTTCTTGGTGGACAGCTTGAACATGGCCAGCGAGTCGATGGTGTAGCTGTAGATTCCTTGCGACCCCGGGAAAGGTACGCACTGGTAATCGCTGCCGGCCTGCTTGCCAGCCGCCGTCCACTCGCTTTTCGCCCAGTCCCCCATGATTTGCATGCCGGCTTTGCCGTTGATGACCTTCGCCGCTTCCAGGTTCCAGTCCTGGCCCGCTCCATCGGGGTCCATGTAGCCCTGCAGCTTGCGCAGCGCGCTGAACACCTCGGTCATCTTGGCGCCGGTCAGCGTCTGTGCGTCGTGTTCAATGAAGGCCTGCCTGAAGCCCTGTGTGCCCATGATGCTCAGCACCAGGGCTTCGAACACCGTGGTGTCTTGCCAGGGTTGGCCACCGTGGGCAAGCGCGATGAAGCCGGCTTGCTTGAGTTTGTCGGCCGCCGCGTAGAGTTCTTGCAAGGTTGACGGCGCCTGGGTCACGCCGGCCTGCTTGAGCACTTCGGGATTGAGCCACAGCCAGTTGATGCGATGGATGTTCAGCGGCACCGCGACATAATGGCCGTCATATTTCATCAGCTCGGCGACGCTCTCAGGCAGCCGACCGTCCCAGTGGTTGGCCTGGGCCACGTGGTCGATCGAGGTCAACAAGCCCAACCTGCCCCACTCCTGAATATCCGGCCCCTTGACTTGTGCGGCAGAAGGCGGGCTGCCGGAGACGGCGCGGGTTTTGAGTATGGTCATGGCGGCGGCCCCACCGCCTCCCGCCACGGCGCTGTCGCGCCAGGTGAACCCTTGTTCTTCGACCAGTTGCTGGAGCACGCCCACCGACTTGGCCTCTCCTGCGGAGGTCCACCAGTGAACGACTTCAACGCTGCCCTGGCTCGGCGCGGCCTGCGCCATGGGCAGCAACGCGAAGGGCAAGACGCCGGCTAGGGAGATGGCGGCGAGGCAATGGATCGGTTTCATTTTCGTACCTTTTTTATTGTTATGAACGACAAGCAAGGCGTCGGCTGGGCGCCGCGGGTTCAACGCCCAGCAGCGGTTTTCAGGGCAGGCCCAAGCCCTTGCGACCCGTGGCATTCAACTGTTGCGTGGTGAAGCGGTGCTTCCAGGCCGTCTCGTAGTGCTCCGGCGGAAAATCATCCGGAGACCGGCCCGCCTCGAAGGCGTTGTAGGCGGCCTTGGCGTAGTTGAGGTTCTTGGCGCACATCGGCGCTGCCGGCACGTACATCACGTTGCCCCAGCCTTGCTGGTTCGCCACCGGGGCCACACTGTGGATCAGGTCGCAGTGCCACCACACGGAATCCCCTGCCTGCACGTCGGGGATCGGCGTCATGCCCTGAACCAGCAGTGGGTGCCATTTTTCCGAAACCGGTAGCACCTTGCCCGGGGCTACGCCGCACAACTCGGTGTCCGCCACGTCATTGAGCAACGGGCGCAGCAGCAGGTAGGCAATGGCCTTGGGAATCGGCAGGGTCTGCAACACGCCTTGATCGGCGCGCATATCGGACAGCGCCGTCCAGCCCTGAAAGGTTCTGAACGCCGAGCACTTGACCGTGTCCTGGTAGGCGTACTCATCGACCTCTGTGCGATGGGCGGCATCCCAAGGGTCATAAGACTTGAAGTCATTGTTGTAGATCTTGTCGAACACCTTTGTGTACGCCGGATGCAACCAGCGCTCCAAGGCGCCCGAATCGGTGTGCGGGCCCAGCCCGCTTGAGGTGGTGCCCGGTGGACGGCGGCGTACCCGGTCCGGGTAAAGCAGGTTGATGTCCGGGTTGAACCACTGCTGCCCCTGGGACTGAAAGTTCCACAAGCGATTGAGAAATGATTGTGCCGTCGCCATGCGTGGGTCCTGGCGCAGTTGCATTTGCGCGCTTGACCAATAGATCGGGAAGATCTGCGGGCGCGACGCATCGAGGTTGGCAAAGAACTGATCGATGGGGCCGCGATAGACCCGATCAAAATCGTTGCTGTCGAGGTATTCCAGCAGCTCGCTGTCCCATCGCAGCACCTGCTCCCTGGGGAAGTGGTTCTTGATCACCAGGCAGCCACGACGCTTGATCTGCGCCACCTGTTCCTGGGTCACCTGCCCCCTGGCGATGGCGTCGAACTCAAGCACCGGCCACGCCGATCCGCTCTGCGCTCGCTGCTGTTTGATTGAGGCGATCTCTGCGCCAATGAACTGGCTGACCTCGGCAAACAGGCCGTGCACATCGCCTATCTGCGCCCGCAGCGCGTTTTTCATCTGGACGATACTGTCCTGGTAATGCTCGGGCAGCTCAGCCCGCGCGAAGGATTGATACTGACTCATGGGGCACCTGAAGACTGATGGTTTCGTCAGGCATGAAAGCACCACAGGTCCAACCAAGGCAGCCTCGTTTCGGGCGTTGAGCAATACGATTCTGGCGTTTGCCGGTATCACGGCGCAGTGATCGTACACAGACCCGCCAGGCGCCTGGCTGGCAGGTCAGCGGAAATGATGCCCGTGCAGGCGGCGGAACGCTGAAGGGGTCAGGCCTTTTTGCGCCTTGAACTGCCGATTGAACAGCGCTTGCGAGGCGTAGCCCACCTCCTCGGCGATCATCGACACGGCCAGGTTGCTTTGCATCAGCAGTGAACAGGCATGGCCAATGCGCAAGCGCACGATGTAGTCCAGTGCGCTGCAGCGGGTGTGCTTTTTAAACATCCGGTGGAACGCCGAAACGCTGACGCAGGCGATCTGCGCCAACAGCGGCAGACTGACGGCGCCGGTGTAGTGCCTGTGAACGTAGTCGAGGACTCGAAGGATGCGCGCATCCTCGGTGGTGCTGTGAGCCGGCGCATCCACCCCATGGGCTGCGGCGATCTTCCTGGCGTCGCTATCTTGCGACAGCGCCCGCAGCACCACCAACAGGGAAATCAGGCGTTGCGCAGCGTCCTGATCAACCATCGCCTCAATGACCGGCCGCAGTTCACGGGCGGTGGCCGCGCTGAAATGCAACGCGGTCCGCGCCGCACTCAGCAGCCTGCCGATGGCAGCCATTTCCGGGCACAGTCTGATCAACGACGCGGCCCACGCCTCGGTGAACCAGATGACCAGGGCGACATGGGGTTGGCCTGGGTCGATGCGCTCGACCGAGGACCAGCTATGGGGGACGTTCGGCCCCACCAGCACCAGATCCCCCTCCTCGTACGGCGCCACATCATGACTGATGTAGCGGTGCCCACGGCTGTTCAACGTCAGTGTCAGCTCGTACTCCGGGTGGTGATGCCACTCGAACGGCAGGGTATCCGGCAGCCGCCTGTTCAACAGCGTCCAGGAGGCAGTGGCGTCGATGGGAACCTGTTCAAAACTGGGCTTGAGCATCTAGCGCCCCCTGCAAGAGTGAAAACGCCACGATCGTATCAGCCAATGCCCTCACCGGTTGCGCCAGCCCTGAACCGCGATGGCAATCAGCGGTCAAAATAATCCTTCAAGCCCATCCATCCCTGCACGCAACCCTTTAATCTTGGCGACACGTTTTACAGGTCGTTGCGAGGCGTTGTCTTTACGTGTCGAATACGCAGCGTCAATCCGAGAGCATGAAATGCCACTGTCTGTTGAGTTACTGCCATGACTCATGTGAGTCAATCGCTGCGCCAGTGGCGGGCGCTGATCCTGACGCCGCTGCTCGCTCTGATGGCCTGGGTGCCCTCGGTGTCTGGCGCAGAGCCCCTGGGCTTCGACCTGTACATCGCCGAGGCGCCGCCTTTATCGATGCTGGACCAGACCGGCCTGCATGGCATCGTCGGTGATGCGACGCAGGAGGCGGCGACCCGGGCCGGTTATAGGCTGCATTTTATCGAAGTGCCCTGGGCACGAGCCCAGCAAAACGTGCGCAAAGGCGTCGACAAACTGATCATTCCTCTGTCGCGCACGCCGGAAAGAGAAGCCGATTACACCTGGATCGCGCCCATCATGACCATGGACAGAGCCTTCTTCAGCCTGCACACGCGCGTCGAAACCCTGCAGCAGGCGCGGGAAACCTTTGCTCGGATCGCCGTTGGCCGTGGCAGTGCCCAAGAGCAGAAGCTCCGGGCTGAAGGCTTTGCCGACAACCAGATCTATCCGTTTGAAATTGGCGAGAACCCGGCGCAACTGCTGCTGATGGGACGGGTCGACGCCTGGTTCAACGGCATTCCCGAAACCCAGAGTATCTGGCGCAAGGTGTCGACTCAGCCGTTGCAGGTCAGTCCGGCCTTGATGAGCACCGATCTGTACCTGGCCTGCTCCAGAAACTGCAATGCGACGCTGGTGCGCAAGCTGCGCGAGGCGGTCGAGGTGCTGCGCAAGGACGGCACGCTGGAGAGAATGCGAAAATCCTACCTCGACGCTCCCTGACCCCTGGCCCGCGGTGCGGCGCAGAACCCGGGGCACCCGGTCCGCCAGGCTTCGGCAAAGCACCGCCGCAGGTCCGCAGCACGTGCTGGCCGATGCCCCTCAACGCGAAAGCATGAACGTCTCGTACTCCAGGTCGTCCAGCGCCGTGGACAGCCGCGCCAGCCCCAGCAACACGCAGACCAGCAGCGACAGGGTGAAGCCATAGCCGAAGTAGCTCGGCCCCAGGTGCAGGCTGAGCAGGGTCAAGGCACCGTTGAGGGCGACGAACAGCAGGCACAGCTCCAGCACGATCGCCCGTTTGTCGAGGTAGAAAAACACGTTGAGGATCGCCATGAACACCACCTGGATGCTCACCCCGATCAGGTCGATGTAGAACAGCGGCAGGTAATAGCTGGACATCCCCAGCCACTCCAGCAGGCGCGGCCCGAAGAGAAACAGCAAGACCACGGTCAGCCCCTGGACCTTGCAGATTTCCAGCAGGCCCTGGCGGATCGAGAAGGTCATCTCGGCCTTCAGCGAACCGATGTGCTGCAGGGTTTCGCCGTCGCGTACCGCGCGAAACAGCCGGTCGTACCACTCGGCGAAGTCGGTTTCGATCCGCACCAGGAACACCGCCATGCCGGGAATGATCGCCAGGTAGGCGAGGAAGATCGGCAGGTCGTAGAGGATCGAAGCCCGCAGCGGTCCGATCACCTGGCTGGAGGTGTTCGGGTTGAACCAGAAGATGAACTTGTCGATCCAGATCCCCAGGTTGTAGCAAAGCCCGGTCAACAGCAGGCTGAGGAACACCTGGCGGCGGTCGAGGAAGTCGAAGGCCACCAGCTTTTGCGCGCGGTACTCGCGCAGGATGTCGTACAGAAACAGGAACAGCAGCGAGCTGTGCCCCAGCAGCAACGCCAGCAGCAGCCCTTCCATGCCCATGTGCCGCAGGAAGAACGCGCTGCCGACCATCAGTCCGTAGCCCGCCAGCATCACCAGCAGGATGCGGTTATAGGCCTTCATCCCCGAGAGGAAGATGATCACCAGCCACAGATTGCACAGCACCACGAAGTTGGCCAGGGTCATCAGGCGGTAGATCAGCGGCTGGTCGAACAGGGTCACCAGCAGCAGGATGCCCAGCACGCCGGAGCCCAGGGTCACCAGCAACAGCACACCGACCAGGTTCGGCAGGATGTGCTCGTACTTGCGCTCGAACAGGCGGTCGGAGACGAAACGGGTGAAAAACAGCTGCAGGCCGCCGGTGAGGATCAGCGAGGTGGCCATCAGGTAGGTCACGGTGATCAGGAACTGGCGGATCAGCACCTCCGGCACCACCAGCCCGAGGCTGATCACCCCCACCAGCATCACGCTGAGAATCGACAACACCCAGGGCCCGGAACTGATCAGGCCGGCGTAGACATAGGCGTGCAGGGTCGCGGTGTAGGAGTCGCGGGAGAGAATCTTGCGCAGTTCGAAACCGATGCCGGCCATTTACCCAGCCTCCTTGTGTGTGGCGCCCATGGCGTTGTCATACAGCGCGCGATAGCGCTCGATCATCAGGGTTTCGCTGTAGTAGCGGTGCACCCGTGCCAGGCCGGCGGCCTGGGCCGACTGCCAGCGTTCGGGGCTGCGCAGCAGGTCGATGATCGCCTGTGACGTGGCCTGGGGATCGGCGATCGCCACCACCTCCCCGGCCAGCCCCAGGTCGCGGTCGGCCGCTTCGCCGCCCTCAATCAGCTCCCGGCAGGAGCCGACGTCGCTGCTGACCACCGGCGTGCCGGCGGCCCAGGCTTCGAGAATCACCAGAGGCTGGGCCTCGCTGATGGAGGTCAGGACCATCAGGCCCAGTTGCGGCAGGATGTCCTGGATTTTCTGGAAACCGAGGAACAGCACCTTCTGCTCCAGGCCGAGACTGGCCACCAGGCTGCGACACTCGGCGACGTACTCGGGGTCTTCCTCTTCCGGGCCGACGATCCAGCCTTCCACCTGGGGCATGACACTGACCACGCCGCGCATGGCCCGCAGGAAGGTCTTCACGTCCTTGATCGGCACCACCCGGCCGATCAGCCCGACCACCGGTGCAATACCGGCGGCACGGGATTCAAGGGCCTGGGTCCAGAGCTGCAGGTTGATGCCGTTGGGAATCACCTGGGTACGCTCCGGCGGCGCGCCGTCCTTGATCTGCCGTTGGCGGTTGCCGTCGTACAGGGCAATGATCTGGTCGGCGCTCTCGTAGACCAGGTGACCGATGCGCTCGAAAAAGCGCACCCAGAGCATGCGGATGTAGCCCGAACCGCTGTCCATGCTGTCGTTGAGCGCCTGGTTGCTGCTTTCGGCGATCCAGCTGGCCTGGGCCAGGTCGATCTTGCGTTCCTTGGTGTAGATGCCGTGCTCGCTGAGCAGGAACTGGCAGCCCCACAGCTGCTTGAGCAGGCAGCCCACCAGCCCGGCGTAGCCGGTGGAAATCGAGTGCAGGACCCGGGCCCGGGGCATGCGCCGGGCCGCGGCGGCCAGCATCAGCAGCGGCGACTGCATGGTGCGCAGGGTCCAGAAGTAATTGACGAAGGACGGATCGGCGCAATGCTGCTCGTAGCCTTCGGTCAGCGCCTCCCAGCTGGGGCGGCTGTAGAGCACGTCGTCCAGGGTGATCCGCGCCTGGGCCAGGGAATCGAGCACGCTGATACCCAGCGCGGCGGGCGGTTTCTCCGGGTTGTGCAGGTAACGGTAGAGGTTGCTCAGCTCTTCCAGCGAGGCGTTGTGGGCCACGCGCTTGTGCCTGGGGTTGCGCCATGCCTCCTCCAGGTAGACCTCCTCGATGTGCACCACGTTGGCCGGAATTTCATAGCGGCGCTGGCCATAGGCTTCACGCTGGCCGCCGATGAACATCACGGAAAAGGTCAACTGCGGCAGGCCGAGGATCATCTGGTGGATCCAGCTGGAGACACCGCCGCGCACGTAGGGCCAGGTGCCTTCGAGCAGCAGGCAGACATCGGCGATGGGGGTCGGGTCGACGGCGCTTTTCATGTCCAGGTCCTTACCAGCCCGGCAAAGGGCGGACGTTGCTGCATTTGCGGCGGCAGGCTCTTGAGCAGCCCGGGAATCTCGGCATAGTTGCCACTTTCAAAGGCGATCTCGGCCTGGAACGGCAAGACCTTGCCCGGGTCCATGCCGGCCTCCTGGGCCTGGTGCATGTGCAGCCGCGCCTTGCCGATATCACCGCGTTCCAGAGCGATGCGTCCGGCCAGCAACAGCAGTTCGCCGCCCTCGCCCGCCTTCAGCGCCAGTTCGGCATGTTCACCGGCCTGGCCCAGCACGTGCTGCTGCACGCTGCCCTGGGCCAGCCCCAGGTAAGCCAGCTCCCAGTACCAGCGGGCCAGGGTCGCGTGCAAGGCGCCGGCCTTCTTCGGCGCTGCGCCGGGCAACTGCTCCAGCGACGCCTGAATCCGCTGGTTGATGTCGGTTTCCTGTTTGTCGAGCATCGAATACGCCAGCAGGCGCACATCGTCGCTGGGGTCGCCCAGGGCCAGCTTGAGAATCGGCACCGCTTCCTTGCCCGGCATCCTGCGGGTGGCGAGCAACGCCGCCAGGCGCTGGTCGGGGTCCGGGGCGTGGCGCAGCACATCCTGCAAGCCGCTGTCGCCGAAGGTCGGCGAATGCAGTTGGGTCTGGGCGCGAAACGGCAGGTCGGGAATGCCCACCGCCTGCCACATCTGCACCTCGCGCTTGCGCGGCAGGTACAAGGCCGGAAAGATCGCCGCGATCACCCCGACCGAACCCAGCAGCGGAACGAAGAACGCCAGGCTGAAAATGAACAGTGGGCTCCACGGCAATGGCCGCCGATACCGCGCCGGCAGCAGCAGCCAGACCGCCGCCGTGAGCAGCGCGCAGGCGATGGCGTGACTCATTGCATACAGCAGCGCGACCTCAAGGTCAGGCAACTGCGTGGTCAGGCTGGCCCAACTCCCGACCTCGAAAAACAGCGCTCCGCTAAACAGCCACTTGCTGATCATTCAGGCCACACTCGTTGTACAGAAAGTTACGCAGTCCATCCCGTTGCCGGGCCGACTCCAGGTCGTAAGGCAACACCTTGACCCCCAGGCTCGCCAATTCCACGCTCATGCCGAAGTGCTCGTGCACCAGCTTGCCCAGGCGCGCCAGATAGCCTTGGGCGCCCTCGCTGCTGGTCAGCGGCAGGAGCACCAGCAGCAGCCCGTGCCCGCGGCTGTTGACCAGGTTCAGGTGCAGGTCCAGCCCGCGCTGACTGCGTTCGAACAGCCGCGTCAGCTCGTCGTTGGGCTGGGTCAGTTCGAAGGCATAGAGGCAGCCGGACAGGCCGTGGCGCTCGACATCCACCAGCGAACGCTTGAGCTGGCGGGTGAACTGCTGACTGTCGGCGTCCTGCAGTTGCAGTACCTGCGCATCGGCGTGCAGCAAATCGGCGATGTGCCCGGCCAGCAAGGCCAGCAGGCTGAGGGTGCGCTCCTGGAAGGCGAAGAACGGCATCTGCTTCACCGCCAGCACCGCCAGCACCTGTCCCTGGGTGTCCACCAGCGGGATGCAGGCCTGCAACGATGACACCGAGGCTTGTCCGCCACTGTCGAGCAGCTCTTCGCGCACGCTCACCAGCTCTTCGCGTTCCAGGCACAGGCGCACCAGCAGGTCCTTGTCGTCCAGGGCCGGCATGGTGCCGATGGAGGCCAGCAGGCTCAACTGGGGGGCCGCGTTGGCGGCCTGTTGCACGCGGTACAGCCCGGCCACCCGCAGCGAACCGTACTGGCCCAGCAGGGTCAGCACCGGCTCGGCCAGCAGGGTCAGGGCATCGTCGCCATTGGGCGCTGCCCGCAGCCGCTCACGCAGCCCCAGTAGCGAACTGCGCAGGCTCTGGTCGCTGCCGGCCAGGCGCTGTTCCAGGCGATCGTGGGACACCCGCAGAATCTGATGGGCCCGGGTGAAGTCGTCGAGCCGGTACTGGCGATACTCGTTGGCCATCTGCAAGCGCAGCAGGCGCCGCTCCCACAGGTCGCGCACCTCGCCCACCAGCATGCCGCAGACCAGCACGCCGACGATGTAGGACGGCGCGATCTGCGCGTAGCCCGGCAGCCCGTTCTGCCGCAGGACGAAAAACGCCGCCACCAGCAGGCTGGCGCTGATCAGGCCGCGGACAAAGCCGTAGCGCACCCCGAGCAACAGCGGCGCCAGCACCGACCAGGGAAACTCGCCCTGCACCTGCAGCGGATCCTGAGGCGCCAGCCACAGGCCGACGCCGATGACCAGGGCGGTCACCAGGAAGGTTTCCAGCCACGACGCCGGCCCGCTGGCCCGGGGCGCCAGCGCGTAGTCCATGTGTGGAGAGTTCATGGCCGTCACTCGATCCGCAGGCCGCCGACCAGCTTGTCGAGGACCTTCTGCGCCGCACCCGCCAGGCTCTCGCGTGACCAGCCGGCACGGGCGCCGCTATGGCTCCACAGCACCTTACCCGTGCTCGCCTCGACCACCCGCAGGCTGATGCCCACGGCCGGTTCGCCATCCAGGCCGTTCTTGTACTGCCACTCTTCGACGCTGCCGGACACCACATAGTCGAGCTTCTGCTCGCGGGCCCAGTCCATGGCCCCGGCCAGGCGCTCGCTATCGTCCAGCAGGGCCGGCTCGCCCTGCCCCGGCGCGCCGCTGTAGACCTGGGGTTGCAGGCCACGGCTGCTGAGCACGCTGAGCAGGATCTGCTCACTGCGCTCGCCGGCCTGGGGCGTCTGCGAATAGTTGACCAGCGGCAACACGCCCCAGCGGGCATTTTTCGACAGCTCCGGGCTGCTTTGACCGGTAAAGCTGGTGCACCCGGCCATCAGCAAGGCGGCCATCGCCAGACTCACGCAACGAAGGGATTGCATAAGGTTCACTCCTCTTTGAATTCCATGATCAGCGTCCAAAACGCACGCTGTAGCTGACACCTGCAGTGCCGCCGGACTTGCCGGTTCCGCCTTGCGGCGCCGACTGGTAGCCGAAGGTCACTGCCAATTCGTCATCCCCTATCACCTCGGTGCCGATACCGGTACTGATGGCGTAGTTGATGGTGTTGTCGGTCCACTGCCAGCCGGAGCTGACGTCCACCAGCCAGGTGTACTGCCCGCGGGTGCGGTTCAGCGCGCCCGGGAAGCCGCGGCGCCAGGCACTGCCGAAGAACAGCTGGCCATAGCGTTTCTGCAGCAGGGTCTGGCTGTTGATCTGATTCGGGTCGTCGAGCTGGATGCCGGCCAGATCGATGCCTCCACCCAGGGTATTGGCCAGGTTGGGCAGCGCCCGGTTGTTCAGGCTGTTCTGCTGGTAGTCGATGCCGCTGCGCAGTTCCCAGTTCGGTCCTTCGAACTGCAGGGTGTGGTCGAATTCGATCTTCAATGCCTGGCCGCTGCCCAGGTCATCGCCGCCGCGGGTCGAGAACCAGCGCTGGGCCAGGTTCCAGGACAGCTGGTCGCGGGCCGAATAGCGATGCCGACCGCCGACCCACAGATCGTCCTGCTGGCCAAAGGCACGCATCAGTCCGCTGTCTTCGTTCTTGCGGTGCCAGTCGGCGCCCAGGTCCAGTTCGTTGCCGCTGTCCACCTGCCAGCTACGACTGATGCCCAGGCCGTTGCGGTCATCATCCTTGCGCAGGCTGCTGTCGAAGATCAGCTTGTAGTTGCCGTTCTCCAGCTGGCGCTGCAGGGTCAGCTCGGTATTGGTTTCGTCGCCCAGGCGCGCGGTATCCAGGGTGTCGCCGCTGTAGCGGCCCTGTTCCAGCACCAGCTTGGCGTACCAGTTGTCGTTGAGGTAACGCGCAGCGGTCAGCCGCGGGCCGTTGAACACCAGGCCGCCGTAATCCTGACGCTGCCAGGCCAGTTGCACGCCTTGGGGCGTGCGCTCGGTCATCTCGATGGCCTGACGCCGCAGTTGCTCACGCAGGGTCGCCGGCTGGTCCTCCCCCAGCGCCGACAGGCCGCTGGCCAAGGCTTCACCGCCGCGCCCGAGGCTGTTCAGGGCTTCGACCTGCTGCGCCGGATCCAGGCTGCCGCCGGCCACCAGACGTTCCAGGGCCTGGCGATTGCTGCCGCGCAAGGCTTCCTGGATCTGTTCGTAGCTGCTGATCTTCAGGCCCCGGCTGCGGGCCCAGGCCAGCCACTCGTCCTTCTGCGCCGACTGATTGAGGTCATCCAGGCGCGCGAGGAATTGATCGAACCACAGCTGCAGCATCGGCTTGGAACCGTCCTGCCATTGCATGGCCTGGTTCTGTGCCTTGCGCGACGAGTAGCTGCTGGCCAGCAAGCGCAGCCAGGTGGCATAGCCCTGAGGCGTGGCGCGGATCTGCTCCGCGCTCACCTGGCGATCGAGCTTGAGCCGCAGGCGCTGGGCCGAGTCGGCATAACCCGCGCTCTCCAGGGCGTCGGCGTAGGCGGCCTGGACCATCCAATCCTGCGGGTTGCCCTGCAGGTACAGGCGATACCAGGCCAGGGCCTCGGTATTGCGCCCCACCAGCTGGCTGCCGGCGGCGAATGGCAGCCACAAGGTGCTGTCGCTGCGGGCCAGGGCGCGCCATTGCTGCAACAGCGGCTTGATCTCGGCGCTGCGGCCCAGGTCGACATACAGCCACAACAGGCGTTCGCGGAAAGTGTTGTCATCCGGGAAGCGCTTCAAGCCCAGGCGATACAGGCGCAACGCCTCTTCGCTGTTGCCCTGTTGCACCGCCAGGGCGCCGCGAGCGGCCAGCACCTGGGACTGCTCGGAGGCGTCCGGGTACTGCTCGGCTTCCTTGAGCAGATCGACCACCAGCGGCCAGTCCTGAAGTTCCTGAGCCAGTTGCAGGGCGGCCACCAGGCGCTGGGGATTGTGTCCCTGGCGCCAGCTGTCGACGGTCAGCTGCAGGGCCTTGCGCGGATCGCGGGTGCGGTACAGGGCAATCAGCTGACTCTCGTCACCGCTGTTGAGCGAGCCCTTGATCGCCAGCATTTTCTCCAGTGCCAGCTGTAGCTCGTCGTCCAACTCCAGGTCCCAGGCCAGGGAGGCACG
Source organism: Pseudomonas sp. TKO26 (assembly GCF_003225665.1). Lineage (NCBI taxonomy): Bacteria > Pseudomonadati > Pseudomonadota > Gammaproteobacteria > Pseudomonadales > Pseudomonadaceae > Pseudomonas > Pseudomonas sp. TKO26. The sequence goes on along the minus strand of NZ_QKLN01000012.1, from coordinate 119,211 downwards.
GGCCTGCCAGTAGTTGAGGTCGTCGATCTTGTTGCCATCCACCGCGGTGATCACCTTCCACGCCGACTGGCTGTCAAACAGCTTGAGGTAGTTGTTGGCCCAGTCCACCCGCTCGGTGCTGGTCAGCGGATAAGCCTTGGCGAAATTCTTCCAGACCGCCAGGCGTTCCGGGTATTGCTCGGTGTTTTCCAGGTTCTGCAACAGGCGCACCCAGGCCAGCCGGTGCTTGGGGTACTTGGCGACATAGCGGCGCAGCCATTTTTCCGCCTGCTCGGGGGTGCCGCGGGATTCTTCGGCGTACACCAGGGCATCGAGCTCGACATTGTTCAGGGCCCGAGTGTCCATGATCCCGGCCAGCAGCGGGATGCCGCGGTCGAAGTCGTAGGTCTGCATGGCCAGGCGCCAGGTGTGTTCGAACTGCGCCGGGTCGTGACGCAGCTTGTTCAGGCTGATCCAGTAGCCCAGCGCCGAGGCCGAATCGCCCTGCCACTCTGCGAGATGGGCCAGTTGCTCCAGCAGTGCCGGATCGTCCGGGCGCAGCTCCAGCAGTTGCACGCCCACTGCATGGGCGCCGTTCAGGTCGCCGAAGGCCAGGCGCTGCTTGAACTCCTTGGCCAGCACTTGCGGGCTGTCGGGCTGCAACTTGCGCCAGGCGCTGAAGAACTGCTCGGCCAGGTCCGCACGATTGTGGGCAATCGCCACATCGACGCCCTGGTCCAACAGCCCGGCATCGAATTCGGCTTGCGGCTGCGCCGCCAGCTCACGGGCCAGCAGCTCGGCGGCCTGGTCGCCACGATCCGCCGCCACCAGTGCGGTGAAGGCTTGCTGCAGGAGCTGGCGACGCACTTCGGCGGTCTGGCTTGCATCGAGCAGCTGCAGATAAAGGTCGGCGGCGCGCCCGGGCTGTTCGCTGGCCTGGTACCACCGCGCCGCCTCGGGCAGCCAGTGCTGACCCTGCTGGGGATCGCGACGTGCCAGCTCGGCGTAGGCATCCGCCGCCAGCCCCGGAGCCTGGGCCGCCAGGGCCAGGGTGGCCAGGCGCTCCAGCTGCGGGCTGGGCAAGGAACGGTAATCGAAGGCCTTGAAGCGTTCGGCCAGGGCCTGCAGCGCGGCGCTGTCGGTGCTGTTGTTCAGGGCCAGAGCATCGAGCTGCAAACGATAGTAGGCCTTGAGCGCCGGGTCGGGTTGCGGCCACTCGGCCAGGTGTTTCTCGGCCTTGGGGTAGTCGCCCAGCTGAATCAGCAGATCCAGCAGCTGGGTGCGCAACTCGCTGTTGTCCGGGTGGGCGGCCAGCAGCACTTCGGCGTAGCTGGCGGACACCTCGTCCGGTTGGCCACCCTTGGGCCGGAAGGCGTCTTCGTTGCGATAGGTCGCCCACAGCAGCACGCCGACGGCAATCGCCACCAGCAGCAAGGCCCAGGGATTGAGCAGCCGCGCCCGCGGGGCCTTGTCAGTTGCAGAAGAGTTGGCCATCACTCACCTGCTTGAAAGGAAGCTGGAAATGCCACAGGCCCTGTTCGGACTTGCCGGCGTAACGTTGGCCCTGGATCTCGACCCGACAGGCGCTGGCCGACCGCACCGCGAACTCCAGGTTGAACTGGCCAGCAAAGGCGAACGTCACCTGTCGGTCATTCACATAACGCCAGTCGCGCAAGGGAATGTTCGCCAGCTCCAGGGCCGGACGCGGATCACGCTCGGGACGCAGGGCCAGCAACGGCTGATCGCTGCTCAGGGCCACATAGCGCCCCTGGGGCAGATCACGGACCCCGGCCACGCCTCGGGAGCGGCCCAGATCCGGCCAGCCGAGCACAGGATCCAGACGCAGGGTGCGCAAGCCATCCAGGCCGCGCACCTGCCAATCGCCTTCGGCGGTACGGGCCAGGCTGGCCTGGTACAGACCGTGGACCCGGTCCAGGTAGTCGCTCATCCACAAGGACAGTGGCTGCTGGCCGCGCATGAACTGGTAGATCTCGGTCATGGCCTTGATCGAGGCCTGCTTGGTGCCCGAATAGAAGTGGTAGTACAGGTGAATGCCGCGCAGACGTCGCGGGCTGTCGGTCAGCTCGAAGGTGTCAATCACATCGCGGAAACCGTAGTACGGGCCCTTCCAGAGGTTGGTGTACATGTTCTCGTTGATCACCGGCGCGTAGTACTGCAGGCCGCCTTCGGTGGGACGCAGCAAGGGATAGAGGCCGGTCAGCGACGAGTTGGCCTTGGTCAGGATGGTCTGCCCGCCGTTGACGTTTTTCAGCCCGGCGGCGTAGGCCATCTTGATGGTGTCGGCGCTGGGCAGCGCGTCCCCCGGCCAGAAGATCAGCTTCACCGGCTTCTGGGCGGTGGTCAGGCGGCTATTGATGTAGTCCCGCGAGCCGTAGATCTCGCGCTTGTAGTCCAGGGTCTTGTACCCCGGGATGTTGAGGCGCAGGCCGTATTCGGCGTGGAAGTCCTCGTCCTTTTTGGCCTTGTCCGGCTGCATGTAGAACGGGTGGCTGTAGGTGTGGGTGGCCACCTCGACCTTGGGATCGGCAAAGATCTCCCGGGCAATCGGCTCCAGTTCCGGGGCGAGGAACGGCGACATGCCCTTGGGCCCGATCTCCCCTTCGATGATCGACACCGAGGTCAGGTACGGGTTGGGCCGAATGTAGTCGTCCAGTACCTGGCGCCCGGAATACGGCGTGCCGCGCACTTCGGCATGGGACGGAAAGCCGTCGCCGTCGATGTGCACCGTGGCGATCCGCCGGCCGTTTTCGGTGGTGGTGTCCGGACGCGGTTGCGCCGGCAGGCGCAGGGCTTTCTGGATAAAGGCGAAGGGGTCGAGCATCCAGCGGCTGCGCTCGGCATTGGCCTCCACCACATAGGGGGCCAGGGCCATGCCGCCCCAGGCGCCGGTGACCACCGGGGCATATTTGCCGCCCTTGTCGTCCCCCAGCAGCAAGGCCGGTTTCGGCCCGTCGGGCAACAGCGTGACCCGGGTCAGTTCACGGGTGCGCGCCACCACTGGAGCTTCAAAGGCGCCGATCAGGCTCTTGTCCTGGCTCAGCACCTGCAGCGCACCGCGGGCGCCCGGCGCCGCCAGGCCCAGCCCTAGGCGCTTGAGCAGTGCGCGGTCTTCGATCGGCAGGCCGGCCATGATCGCCAGCGGCACCTGTTCATCCAGGCGCCGGCCGATCCATTGGCTGAACGCGCGGCTGTCCTGGGGCGGGCCGCTGGTCATCCACAGCACCACCCCGGCGTACAGCCCGGCGAAGCTGTAGGACGGCAGGCTGTCGTCGGCCGGCAGGTAGTCCACCCGGTAGCCCAGGTATTCCAACAGGCCGCCGAGCATCCGATGCCCGGCGTGATCGTAGAGTTCGCCTTCACGCGGGTCATAAAGCATGGCGATGCGCCGCGGCTGCACTTCCACGGTGCTCAGGCCGATGGCGTTGAGGTCCGGGGTGGTGACCACCGGGATAAAGCCTTCCTGGCTCAGTTGGCGCGCCAGCTTGCGTGCTTCTTCGCGGCGGTTGGGCGGCAAGTAGTCGATGGCCACCAAGGGCATGTTTTTCGCCCGCAGGGGCTTGAGTTCACCTTCGAGCCAGTTGCGATCGGACTCGGAAACCGGCCGATAACGCTTGGCCGCGGCATCCCAGCCGGCATGGATCGATTCGACGGCCACCGCCGCGGCCACGCCGTCCAGTTCCCCCAGCACCTCGAAGCCACGGTTGAAGAACAGCTTGAGGTTGGGCAGACGGCTGTGCAGCTCCCGCAGGAACGACGCCAGGGCCTGGCGCTGTGCCTCGCGCTGGGCTTCAGGGAGCAACTGGAAACTGTCCAGGGTATCGAGGAACAGGCCGGCATAACCCTGGTCCTGCAAGGCCTTGGCGCGCTTGAACAGATGTTCGCGCCAGGCCGGGGTGGCGATATCCATCACCTGGCTGTCCCAGGCCTTGTTGCGGATGGCGCTGGCGCCCCGGGTCAGGGCCTGCTTGTCCAGCGCGGCGCGGTCGCCGTCGAACTCGCCCACCGACAGGTAGGCGAACGGCTGGCTGCCCAGCTTGCGCAAGGTGGCGACATCCGCGGTGCTCATATGACCGGGTTCGACCACTGCCCACTCGAACTGCGCCAGCTCCTCCAGTGGAGGTCGTTCGGCGTACCAGAAGCCGACGCTGGCAGGCGCCGCCGGCGCGGCCTGCACCAGCGAAGGGGTTGCACACAAGGCCAATGCGGTAAACAGGCGCCGAACCATGTTGAAGACACGCCCCCTGCGAAACTCGATGTCCATAACTCACTCTTCAGTAGATCAATCGGCACACCCTCAGGCTGTCGAGCCTCCGGCCAGCCGGAGCGCTCAAGGCCGGGAAGCTAGAGACTGCGGTACAGCTGCGCCAGGCCCTCCCCGAGGCTGGTCGGTGTCCCCAGATCGAAGCGCTCGCGCAAACGCCGGTTGTCGGCCTTGGAATGGCGGATATCACCGGATCGCGCTGCGGCATGATTCACGTCCAGCGGTTGGCCGCTGATCTGTTGCAGGGTCGCGATCAGGTCGTTGAGGCTGGTCACGCCGCCCAGGCCGACGTTGGTGGCATCGATCGCGGGCGCAGGTTGCTCCAGGCCCTGGACCAGGATCTTCACCAGGTCGGCGACATAGACAAAATCCCGGGTCTGCCCGCCATCGCCGAACAGGGTGATCGGCCGCTGGCTCCTGGCCCGTTCGCTGAAGATGCTGATCACCCCGGAATACGGCGAAGAAGGATCCTGGCGCGGTCCGAAGATATTGAAAAAGCGCAGGATCACCGGCTCCAGGCCATGCTGGCGGCGGTAGAAATCCAGGTAGTACTCGCTGGCGAGCTTGTCCGCTGCGTAGGGCGTGAGGGGCGCCTTGGGCGTCTCTTCGCCAATCGCCGTGCCCTCGCCGTTATTGCCATACACCGCCGCGCTGGAAGCGAACACCACTCGGCGGATGCCCGCCGCGACCATGGCCTCGCAGACCCGCAGCGTGCCGATGAAATTGCTCTGATGGGTACGTACCGGGTCTTCGACCGAGGCCTGCACCGACGCCACCGCCGCCAGGTGCACCACCGCGCTGCAGCCGCTCATTGCGCTGGTCAGGAGCGTGGCATCGGCGACATCGCCGACCGTCAGTTGCAGGCCGTGATGGCTCATCGGCAGGTTGCTGGTCTTGCCGGTGGACAGATCATCCAGAACATGAACGGCATAGCCTTTGGCCAACAACGCATCGACCAGGTGGGAACCAATGAAACCGGCGCCACCCGTAACCAATATCCGTTCAGTAGACATAGATCATCCCAAGAAAAATATCGTCGCTACGCCGATTCAAGCTAGCACACCCGTTGAATGCGTCATGGCTAACAGCTGCCATGGGTGTCATTTATTGGGGGACTGTGGTGTTGCCAAGGCTCTAGCGCCTTGGCTCGAGCCGATCCGACGATGTTGGCGTCAAAAAAACATCAATAAAATCAACTGCTCAGGGGGCGCATACTGGGGTGAAAAAGCCATTACGTCAATAATACGTCTAAAGCTGATCGGATTTTAAAAACAGTGAGCTTTTAGCCAATATGTTGACGAATTGCCTCCGCAGCCGTTCCCGGCACCCGAGCGCAGGAACAATCTGCCTGCGACAGTCCGCCGCAGCAGCGGTCCCTGGTGCCGCGGTCCAGAGCTGCCGCCGTCACTGCGGCAGGCTCCAGGCCGCCACCGCGCCAGCAGGCCATCAGCTGCGTCAGCCTGTCGCAGGCAGGCCGCGTGGGCCCAGGCAAGACTTTCGCTCCAGCGCTGCGGAAAATGCCCTTCCTCCCGTCCCCATATGGGCTGGCGATAGCCCCGGGGGAAGTCCTGGCTGTCTGGAAGTTGCTTATGCTCATGCCTGTTCGTGTTGCTTTGCCTCGAGCAAAGACTGTGTGCGTCTCCCCTGCCCTCTGGCCACTGCTCAGTTGCGGTTTGCTTGCCCTGAACCCGTTGTCCGCCGCCCTGGCTGAAACGCCCAAGGTCGAGAACTCGACCCTGACCCTGGGCACCGTCACCGTCCAGGGCGCAGATGCCGAAGGCAGCGGCCCCTTGAGTACCCGCAGCGTGCTCAGTTCGGTGGACATCCTCGGCGGCGACATCCTGGAAAAGATGCCGGTCAACTACAGCTGGGAGCTGTTCAGCCGCGCGCCGGGGGTGATGCTCACCGAGTTCAACCAGGGCACGACGTCCGGCAAGATCTCCTTTCGCGGCTTCAACGGCGAGGGTGAGGTCAACGCGGTCAAGCTGCTGATCGACGGCATTCCGAGCAACAGCAACGACGGCAACATGCCGTTCATGGACATGATCTTCCCCATGGAGCTGGACAGCATCGAAGTGGTGCGCGGCACCAGCGATGCCCGCTACGGCCTGAACAACATCGCCGGCAATGTGAACATGCTCACCCGCAGCGGCGGCGACTACACCAAGGCGCGACTGCGCTACGGCAGTTTCAATACTCAGGAAACCCAGTTGGCCAAAGGCATCGAAGGCAGCAACTGGACGCAGAACTACTTCTTCGCCTACCAGAAGGCCGATGGCTATCGCGACCACGCCCAAGCGGACAAATTCTCCCTGTCCGGCAAATGGTTCTACACCCCGGACGACGGCAGCTACCGCCTCGGCCTGATCGCTCGGCACTACGAAACCGAGGCTCAGGAGCCGGGTTACCTGAGCCAGAGCGATGCCCGCCAGCACCCGACCATGAGCAACAGCTACAACGCCACGGACAAAGGCACGCGGCGCATGAACCAGCTAAGCCTGCATCTGGACACGGACCTGGCCGACACCCTGGCCTGGTCGGCCAAGACCTACGTCAACACCTTCGACGATCGGCGCTGGACCCAGTACTGGCGCACCAGCTCGCAACAGGAGCGCGACACCTACGAAACCCAGTACGGCGCCCTCAGTTCCCTGACCTGGCGCCCGCAGGTCAGCTGGCTCTATGCCTTTGCCCTGGAAGGCGGCGCGGATGTGCAACAGCAACAGAACCGCAGTGAGCGCTACCGCACCCTGAACCGCGCACGCCTGGCCCAGACCCGCGATCAGCAGTTCGATTTCGACACCTACGGCGCTTACCTGCAGGCCGAGATCAAGCCGTTCGAGTCGCTGAAGATCGTGCCGGCGTATCGCGTCGACAAGATCCAGGGCGACTTCACCAACCAGATGACCGGCCTGGACTACGACATCAACGACTATGGGCTGATCAAGCAACCCAAGCTCAGCGTGGTGTACTCGCCCTGGACCGTCGCCAGCCTGTACGCCAATTGGGGCCGCACCTTTCAGGTTGGCACCGGCGCGGCGGCCTACAAGATCCCGCCCCGCGACACCGACCTGGCGCCGTCGATCAACCAAGGCTGGGAAACCGGGATCAAGTTCACCCCGAGCGACTGGCTCGACGGCCGCGTCGCCTATTGGCGCCAGGACGCCAGCGGCGAAGTCAGCCGCCGGCTCAACGACCCCAGTGGCGAGTCGGACAACGTCGGCGAAACCCGGCGCTGGGGTTATGACCTGCAACTCAACCTGCACCCCGACCAACGTACCGACATGTGGCTGGCCTATTCCTGGCAGTACTCGAAAATCCTCAAGCCCAGCGCCACCCTGCCCAACAGCCAGGGCCAGGAAATCGATCACATTCCCCATCACCTGTACAACGCGGGGGTCAACTACCACCTGACCCCTGCCCTGCAACTGAGCGCCTGGATGAACGGCCAGACCCACTACTATCTGGAGCGGGAAAACACCAAAGGCACCTACGGCGGCTACGTGTTGATGAACCTGGGCGCTACCTACAGAATCAGCGAATCGGTAAGTGTCGATATGCAGTTGAAGAACCTCACCAACCGCTACTACGAGTACGTCTGGTACGACCCGGACGGCGCCAAGGCTTCGCTGCACTCGCCGGGCGACGGTCGCGCACTTTATACCGGTATCACCCTGGACTTCTGATCAACCAACCCGTCCGGGCGCCAGTCGTCCGGGTTGCCCCACGCATCTGTAGCCACCCCTGACAAGAGGCACTGCCCATGACCATCTACAGTTCGAAAAAAATTCTCACCACCCTGGCCCTGCTGGCCTCCCTGACCAGCGCCGGCTCGGCGTTCGCCCATGCCCATCTGAAGGATGAAACCCCGGCCGCCGACTCCACCGTCAGCGCGCCCAAGGAGTTGCGCCTGGTGTTTTCCGAAGGCGTCGAAGCCCAGTTCACCCAGGTCAAGATCAGCACCGCAGGCGCGGACGTGGCGATCAAGAGCATTGCCAACGCTGCGGGCGATCAGAAAACCCTGATCGTCACCCCGCAACAACCGCTGGCGCCCGGCGAGTACAAAGTGCAGTGGCACGCGGTGTCGGTGGACACCCACAAGAGTGATGGCACCTACGGTTTCAGCGTCGGCGATTGAGTCCGACCAAGCATGCCCAGCGGCTCAGCGATGCCCGTTGCAGGGGCATGTTCCGTGCTTGAGTGCCTGATCGTGCGAGTCGGCGCCTGCAAGGCCCGACTCGTGAAATCTGCAAAAGAGTGCCGGGTTCCTTCCGGAACACCGGCACTCAGTGACGTGATGTAACCCTGCCTAGAGAAAGCATCCCGCCGGCCGGCAATCTAGCACGCAGGCTTTGCCAGCCTGGCGTGCGACAACCTGCCACAGGTCGACTGCTCTCTTCAGGCGGATCCCCCAACTCAGCGCTGGCCGCCAAAGGCTGCGGCAGGCTGTCGCACTGGGGGCGTAAAAATCCCCTCCCTACACTGCTTCGATCGCGCAGCAGCGCGACAACCTGATGATAAGAACACGATGAGGACCATCATGAAGACGCTACTGGCTACCGCCTGCCTACTCGCATTCACCAGCGCCCACGCCGCCCAGGACCCGGAGGCGGTGTTCAATCGCGCCTGCACCGCCTGCCACAGCGGGCAGTTGCCCATGGCGCCGAAAAAGGGCGATCAGGAGGCCTGGAAACCGCGCCTGGCTCAAGGCACAGACGTATTGGTCAAGCACGTGACCGAAGGCTTCAATGCCATGCCGCCCCGTGGCTTGTGCATGGATTGCAGCGCCGAGGATTACCAAGCGGTGATCAGCTGGATGTCGAAGTAAGGCGCGCCCTGCACTGTTCTGCGGGCAGCCACCGCCGAGTCGCTTGAGCGAGCGCTGCCCGCAAATATCAGGCAGCGCTGCATCCATTTGCCGATGGGCGCCGTACATTCAGCACCCTCATCAGGAGGGCTGAATAATCGAGGAGCTGCATCATGCAAACGTTTACCAAACGCCTGGCCGCTGTCTGCTTCGCCGTATTCTCCGCCGCTGCCCCGCTCGGCACCTTCGCCGCCGATACGGTGATGGTCGGCGGCGCTGCGATGTACCCGAGCAAAACCATCGTGGAAAACGCGGTCAACTCCAAAGACCACACCACCCTGGTCACGGCGGTCAAGGCTGCGGGGCTGGTGGACACCCTCAACAGCAAAGGCCCGTTCACCGTGTTCGCCCCCACCAACGAGGCATTCGCCAAGTTGCCGGCCGGCACGGTGGAGACACTGGTCAAGCCTGAGCACAAGGCCGATCTGAGCAAGATCCTGACCTACCATGTGGTGGCCGGGACCCACACCGCCGCGCAACTGATGGCCGAGGCCAAGCAACATGGCGGTCAGGTCATGCTCAAGACCGTCCAGGGCGAGGCGCTGACCGTCAAACCCTATGAAGGCAAGCTCTGGGTCATCGATGCCAAGGGCGGCAAGTCAGCGATCAGCATCGCCGATGTCATGCAGTCCAATGGGGTGATTCACGTGGTGGACAGCGTGCTGCTGCCGCAGTAACCCAAGGTGCCCGGCAGACCTTGGGTCTGCCGGGCATCAGCCCTGGCCGGATACCTGTCTCAGGGAATCGGCAACCAGCGCCGAAAGCCCGCGCCGCCCTTGGCGCTCAACGGGCACCAGGCAAAATCCCAGGGCACCGGCGGGTAGTCCTCCGGCTCGCCATCGGCCTGCGGCACCAGACGCGGCGCCACCTTCCAGTCGAACACCCAGTCCGCCGACTCGCGCCAGGCCAGCACCAGCCCGCGAGCCTGACTGTCATCGGTGTTGATCCAGCGCGCCGCTGCGGCGCTCATGAACGCTTCGATGTGCTCGGCATTGATCTGCGCCCCGTAGCGCGAGCCCAGCAGCCAGCGGCACAGGCTCAGGTAATAGGTCCAGTTCAGCGGCGGATGGTTGCGGTAGGCCCAGGTCATGAAGCCGCGGAAGATGTTCAAGCCGTCCGGCGGATCCAGCTTGAGCAACCCCGGGCAGACATCGAACAAGGTGTGCCAGTACGGCAGCAGGCGCGCATCCAGGTGCACAAAGCTGCGAGCGTTGCTCGGGTAATCGGGAAACGGCAGCAGGAAGTCGCCGTGGTTGGGTCCCCGAGTGCTTTTGCTCAGTAGACGGCTGACACCAGAGGGGATCGCTAGTGCGCGCATGCCAGCCTCCGGCGACCCAGGTCCAGGTTGGCGGCAACGGGCCGTGGTGGCTGTCGCCAGCCGTGAATGATTCGAGCCATGTCGTGCTCCTTTCCATCTCAGCAATAACCATGAACACGTCCTCGGCCACCGGCCGTGGGGACGCGCGGATAACAACGGTCATGCATCAGCGTGGGGAGAAGCCCGGGGATTGATCGACGGCCAGCGCTCGCGAGGCGTCAGCGTCAACGGCCGGCCGCTCGGCAGGCGCGGAGCCAGGCCGAGGAAGACCGGCAAGACCGGAGAAGACGCCCCCAGCGGCGCAGCGCCGATCGACTGCGAGCAGCAGCAATGGGCCGAATCCCCAGGGACCGCGGAACTGGACGGTTCCTTGTCCTGGGACACGGCAATCTGCTGCACGCCGCCGGACGAACAGAAGCTGCCCGACAGCAGTTGCTCCAGGCTCAGGGTGCCCATGGCGCTGGCCATCGGCAGCGCCATGATCTTCAGCACAATCGCCAGGAACGCCGCTACCCAGGCGTTTTGATGGCTGGCATTGCGCATGCCGCACCAGACCATCAGCGGCGCACGCCCAGGCTAGGGAGCGAGCGTTGAAAATCGTTCATGCCACGCACTCGACATCATGAGAATCGAACGGCCCGCATCCAGCCACACAGCCGCGGCCGCGAATGGCAGCCAGAGACAGGAGGGATGCAGGCCTACCGGCGGTCAGCGACGAATGCGGCTGTCCGCTTGCGAGCTCAGATCAGTGGGGAGGCGCGAGGATTGGCCGAGGGCCAGCAATAGCGAGGGGGCGCCTTGCAGCGCGGTTCAAGCGCACGGCGTCGGACTTGGCCGATGCGCAGCAGCCAGCTCAGGCAGAACAGCAACACCAGGCTGAGGGTGGCGCCGGCACAGACCGGGCAGGAAAAACTGCCGGCCCAAGTGCTGGCGCTCTGGTCGCTGAAGTCGGCCTGCTGCACCGGGGCCTTGCTGCCCAGGGAGGAGCAGAACTGCCCGCCTATGCCGTTGAGGGCAAAGCCCATCATCTGGCCGTGCCCCAAACCGCAGGCGAACACATTGAACAGGACGCAGAAATACAGGGTCCAGGCAATGAGCGAGCGGTCGGGGCGGGACAATTTCATGGGGCGCGACTTTAACACCGAACCAGCCGACGGATGAAGCGCGACTTGGGTCTGCTCAACCTGCCGCCCGGACAGCCCAGGCAGCAGGAGTCGGCCAATGTCACGCGACGGGCAACGAGGACGCAGTGCCCGCCTTCAGAGCAGTTCAACCTCAAAGTCAATATTGAATAAGCGGGAGTCTGGATTCCCCCAAACGGTGATTGAGCATCCCGTTTGGGGGCTGGGAGAACTCACTCCAGGGGCCATGACTGATAAGACGTTTCTTAAAAGGCCGCCGCCAATACGCCCTTGCCTACCGCGTTAATCCTTTCTTAACACTGCCGCGATGAAGTTCGCGGGTCATTACGTTGGTGAAGGGCGCGGGTGTACCCCCCCCTTAAAACCCCCGCATGCCGTACTCGCCCCGCCACGACCCATGGCTGTATCGCCGGTCATTGCCCTGTTCCAGCGCCTGGCCCTGGTTCGTGACCGTTTGGGTGCTGACGCGCCAATGATTCCGGCAAGCCCACGAGGCTGCCCCTATCCCGCAATCAATCAGGTTGAGGCCTCTCAACCCTTTTCGCCGACGCAACTGGCTGGCAGTGCGTCCTGAAACCCAGACCGAGGAGTGTGCGAATGGTCCAACTGGACTTCTATGGAACCCTGGTGGCCGCGTCATTGGTGCTGTTGCTGGGACGGGGTCTTGTCACCCGGGTCGGTTTCCTGCGTGCCTACAACATCCCCGAGCCCGTGGCGGGTGGCCTGGGGGTGGCCGTGCTGCTTCTGCTGCTGCGGGGCCTGGCGGGCATGGAGGGTCGCATCGATACCTCGCTTCAGGCGCCTTTGATGCTGGCCTTCTTCGCCACCATCGGCCTCAGCGCAGACTTTGCCAGCCTGAAAAAGGGCGGACGCAAGCTGGCGATCTTCCTGCTGGTGGTGACCGCTTTTCTGCTGGTACAGAACGCCATGGGCATAGGCCTGGCCAAGGCGCTTGGGCTTGATCCGTTGCTGGGGCTGCTGGCAGGTTCGGTGACCCTGTCCGGCGGTCACGGCACGGGCGGCGCCTGGGGCGCGGTGTTCAAGGAGCAGTATGGGATGGCCTCGGCGCCGGAAATTGCCATGGCCTCGGCCACCTTCGGCCTGGTGCTGGGCGGTTTGATCGGCGGACCGGTCGCCCGCCTGCTGGTCAAGCGGGTGCAGACTCCGGGACTGGCCCAGGCCGAGCCGCGTCTGCCCAGGGGCTATGAGCAGCCGTACAAGGAGCGGCAGATCACCGCGTTGAGCTTCATCGAAACCCTGGCCCTGGTTGCCATCAGCCTGCAGGCCGGAAATTTTCTCAGTGGCTTGATCCAGGGCACGGCACTGGAATTGCCGACCTTCGTCTGCGTGCTGTTCGTCGGGGTGGTGTTGCGCAATGGCCTGTCGGCGCTGGGCTGGCACCAGGTCTTCGATCAGGAAGTGTCGCTGCTGGGCAATGTCAGTCTGTCGCTGTTCCTGGCGATCGCCTTGATGTCGCTGCGCCTGTGGGACCTGGCCACCCTGGCCCTGCCGATCCTGATTCTGCTGGCCGTGCAGACCCTGGTGATGGCGCTGTTTGCAATCTTCGTCACCTTCCGCGTCATGGGGCGCAACTACGACGCGGCGGTTCTGGCGGCCGGCCATTGCGGCTTCGGCCTCGGCGCGACCCCGACAGCCATCGCCAACATGCAGGCGGTGACCCAGCGCTACGGGCCCTCGCAGATGGCGTTTTTGGTGGTGCCGATGGTCGGTGCCTTCTTCATCGACATCAGCAACGCCATCGTGATCAAGCTGTACCTGGCGCTGCCCTGGCTTGGCGTGACCGCTTGACTGGGCCGTAGCCCGTCGCCCGTCGGTCCCACGGACCTGCGGGCGAATCCTGAGCCTTGCCACCAGGTAAAGCTGTACAACGCACCGCACGCGTACAACTAATCGCCCGGGTACGACTCCTCCCCCCCCATACAGGCACTGGCTCTGCGCCTCAGGCCTCGCCCCTTTGACTGGCGCCGACGCCGGCCCAGCAACAGGGTCATAACCGATACCAGAGCAAACAGCAGGCCTATCTCCCACATTGCACTCTCCTGCGCTCGGCGAAGCCGGCAGTGGCTCCAGCCGAAAAATTTTTAGCAGGTAATACTGCAAATAACCTGTACAAAATCAAATTTTATGTACAAATATTACCCATGGATTTTCACGCTGTGAGCAGGGATTCGGGCTCGCTGCCACGTTGATCGGTGGGTAAAACACAATGAGCAATACCTTGAACATGCAGTCCCTGGGTGCGGGCTACCGTGCACTGGTGATTGGCGCCAGCGGCGCCCTGGGTTCGGCCTTTTGCCAGTGGCTCGAAGAAGACCCGCACTGTGTGGGGGTACGCGCCCTGTCCCGCCGCACGCTTCCCGGGATCGACCTTGAACGGCCCGAAAGCATTGCCGCGGCCGCCGCCGAATTGGCGGGTGAGGCGCCCTACCAACTGATCGTGCATGCCGCCGGCCTGCTGCATCGCGCCGATATCAAGCCGGAAAAAACCTACGCCGCCCTTGAAGATCAAGCACTCAAGGCGGTGTTCCAGGTCAACGCCCTGGGCCCGGCCCTGGTCATGCGGCACTTTCTGCCCTTGCTGGCGCCCCAGGGTGCGATGGCGCTGCTGTCGGCCAAGGTCGGCAGCATCGGCGACAACCGCCTGGGCGGCTGGTACGCCTATCGCGCTTCCAAGGCCGCGCTGAACATGCTGGTCAAGACCGCGGCCATCGAGCTGGCGCGAACCCGGCCCGGCGCGCGCCTGCTCAGCCTGCATCCCGGCACGGTGGTGTCTGAGCTGTCGCAACCGTTCCGCGGCTCCGCGGCGGCGCGGCCGGCCAGCGTTGCGGCCCGGGAGTTGCTGGCACTGATCGACCGCCTGAGCGCCGCCGACAGCGGCCAGTTCTTCGCCTACGACGGCGAGCGTCTGCCATGGTAACTGCCGGCTTTGGCGGCCGACTGGGGCTGGTGCTGGGCGACCAGTTGTCGTTCGACCTGGAGGTGCTCAAGGTCCTGTACCCGGCCCGCGACACGCTGCTGATGGCCGAAGTTGACAGCGAGGCACGTTATGTCCGGCATCATCCACAGAAAATCCTGCTGATCTTCAGCGCCATGCGCCACTTTGCCGCGCGCCTGCGCGAGCAAGGCTGGCGGGTGATCTATGTCCAGTTGGACGACCCCGACAACAGCGGCAGCCTGCCCGGCGAGCTGCGACGCTGGCAGGCGGCACTCGGCGCAACGCAGCTGCATGTCACCGAATGCGGAGAATGGCGACTGGAACAGGCCCTGCGCGATGCTGGCCTGCCCCTGACCTTTCATGAGGACCGGCGCTTCCTGTGTTCCCGGGAAGCGTTCCGCCGTTGGGCGGCCGGGCGGACGTCGTTGCGCATGGAATACTTCTACCGCGAGATGCGCAAGCAAAGCGGCCTGCTGCTGGAACCCGACGGGCGCCCCTGCGGCGGCACCTGGAACCTCGATGCCGACAACCGCAAGGCCCTGCCCCGGGGCCTGCGCGGCCCCTTTGCAGCGCGCTTCGGCCAGGACGCCATCACCCGCGACGTGCTGCAGCTGGTGGGCCAGCGCTTCAGCGATCACTACGGTGACCTGGCAGGCTTCGACTATCCGGTGACCCACGAGCAGGCGCAGCAACTGTGGCAGCACTTCCTGGACTTTTCCCTGGCCGCCTTCGGCGATTACCAGGACGCCATGGCCGAGGGCGAGCCCTTTCTGTTTCACGCGCGGATCAGCGCCGCGCTGAATATCGGCCTGCTGGATGTGCGCCAGCTCTGCGCCGACGTCGAGCGCGCCTACCGCGAGAACCGGGTGGCGCTGAATGCCGCAGAGGGGTTCATCCGCCAACTGATCGGCTGGCGCGAATATGTCCGCGGGATCTACTGGCTGCGCATGCCGGAATACGCCGAGCTCAACGGCCTGGGCAATACCCGGGCCCTGCCGGAGTTCTACTGGAACGGCGCCACCGACATGCGCTGCATGGCCCAGGCCATCGGCCAGACCCTGGAGCTGGGCTATGCCCACCATATCCAGCGGTTGATGGTCACCGGCAATTTCGCCCTGTTGGCCGGCATCGCCCCCAAGGCCATCTGCGACTGGTACCTGGCGGTCTACCTGGATGCCTTCGATTGGGTCGAGCTGCCCAACACCCTGGGCATGGTGATGCACGCCGACGGCGGCTACCTGGGCTCCAAGCCCTACTGCGCCAGCGGCCGCTATATCCAGCGGATGTCCGACCACTGCGGCAACTGCCGTTACCGGGTGGACCAGGCCAGCGGCAGCGATGCCTGCCCGTTCAACGCCCTGTACTGGCATTTCCTGATCCGCCACCAGGAGCAGTTGGGCGGCAATCCGCGGCTGGCCCTCACCTACCGCAACCTGCAGCGCATGGACGCCCCACGCCGGGACGCCATCTGGCAACGGGGCGAGGAGTTGCTGGCGCGCCTGGACGCAGGAGAGAGTCTTTGAAGAAATCCGACTTGCCGCGCAAGGACTGCGCCGCCTGCGGCCGGCCCTTCACCTGGCGCAAACGCTGGGCCCGTTGCTGGGATGAAGTGCGCTGGTGTTCCGAACGCTGTCGGCGCAGCGCCCGCGCCAGCAAGCCATGAGTCCTGGGCTGGTTACAGGCAGTCTTGCGCGGCCTTTTCGAAATGCGACGGGGCAAAGCTGGAGGCCAGCAAATGCCGCTCATAGAGGAACACCTTGCCGCCGTTGGGGGCCTTGAAGGCTTCCAGTACGTTGTCCGCGGCCACCTTGCTGGTGACCACGATCCGGTAGCCGCGCTGCGACTGCGAAACAGTAGCGGTCTGGTCGCTGCTCTGCAGCTTGGGGATCACGCAATCGGCGTATTGGGCGGGTGTCTTGCGGGTCTGCATGACCAGGCTCGGATCGTTCGGCGCGGAGGCACAGCCGGCCAGCACCAGAGCGGCAGACGTCATGGCAAACAGGGGTAAAAGGCGCATCGGACAAATCCTGGAGTCAAGAACGCGGGTACAGGGCGCCACGGGTTGAATCTGGCGGGCGCTATCGATGGCGGCGATTTTCCACGGTTAGTGCATCCAGCAAAATAGCTGTTTTTTGATTGTCACTATTACTTGAACCAATAGTTGCCCTCCGGGCAGACTGCCCGGCAGTCCAACTACAACTAAAAGGGATTCTCGCGTGCGAACTTTTGACCTTATCCGTGATGCCGTCCTGCCCGAATTTCGCGACCGGGTGGCCGACTACCTGATCGAGTACGAAAGCGTGCTGGGCGACTCCGGCGCCGATCCACAACTGCAGCAGGCGGTGGCCTACCAGTTGCGCGGCTACCTGCGCGGCTTGAACACCACCCGGGTGCTGGGCATGGCCGACTGGGAAGAGCTGGACCGGCGGGTGCTGGCGACCTGGTTGAGCCCTGTGCAGGACGCCGCCGAAGCTGATTGAGCGCCGCTAGGCCGCCCCGTTCAGCCCTCAGCGCCCCGAGACATCCAGCACAAAGACCTTGATGTACGGCCGCTGCGGCTCGGGGACGCAGGCCTGGAGCAGGCTCAGCATCTGCTCCGCGCTCTGCGGCACCACGCCCCCGGGACCGGCGCGGACCTTGGCCCGCGGTCCATGCCAGAACACAGCGTAGATGCCGTGGCCACGGGCTCCGGGATCGGGGGTGTAGAGCGCAATCAACTGATCCTGAATCGCACTCCAGACGTCCTTGTGTGAACTGCGCTTGAGCTCGATCACCAGCTTGATGGGCCCGCTTTGCACCGCGATATCCACGCGTTTTTCATCGGCCATGTGCGCCTCGGGTTCGGCGGTGATGTGGCGTGCCTCCAGTCGCGGGCGCAGCAGGCTCAGCAGCACGTCACGGCAGCTTTCCTCCCATTTGGGCGTGCTGATCCGGCCCTTGACCTCGTTCCAGAAAAACTTGTGCACGTCGAGGTTGCCGCGCAGCAGGCCGGCGATTCCTTGCAACTCATCCAGCACCAGCGCCTGCATTTGCTCGATAGTGCCGGGCACGCCGTTGTTCAAGACCTGCGCCACCTGCGCCCAGCCATGCCGGATGTGCCGGGCGTCACGCCGCCGAGCGTCGTTGAGCAGCAGCGCGTGGTTCAGGTAGGGACGCCACGAGGCCAGTCGCGGATGACCTTGCAGGGTCTGCAGATGGCGTCGGGAGTCGTCACAGGTCTTGCTCGCCAGATAACTGATCAGGCCGGCCAGGAACTCATCGGCGTCCTCGGCCCCGGTGTTGCTGACGGCAAACCAATCGAATGCCAGCGGCTTGGCCGGGTATTGATCGGCGACCAGGCCGCAGAAACACACTGCCTGCTCGGCGGACAGATCCATGGGGCCGTCGAATCCGCGCACCAGCCCGGTCAGGTCGCGCAGGTACCAGACCACCTCATTGCGGGTGGCGGTATCGCTGGCTTGCAGCACCGGAGCGAACTGCTCCAGCGACAGCAACAGCCCCTGGGTGATGATGAAGGCCTGATGTTCCAGGCCTGCACCGCTGCTCAGCAGTTGACTGATGCAGGGGCCAAAGCGCTGCAGGTCGAGGTGAAGGCAGAACGGTCGGACCACATCGTACAAAGCTGTCTTGTCCAGCGACTCGGCGCTATTGAGGACCTTGAAGACCACATCGAGCTTGTCCGCCAAGGCAATCTGCCGGGTGGATTTCCATGACAGGCAACTGCGCTGCCTGAAACGGTCCGGCAGCAGTAGAAAGTGCAGGACGATGCAATCGATGTAGTCCGCATACTGCGCTTGGCGAAAGGCTGAGAACCAGGCCTGCCCGGCCAGAGTCTCCCGTTCGATACAGTCGAAGATCACGAACCCCAACAGAAAAGCGTCACAGATGAGCGGCGCCTCTGCGTCTTCCAGTTGCTGGCGCAGCGCTGCAACCGCGGCTTGATATTGCTCGGGGCACGGATAGCCGCTCTCCTGCGCCTCGGCCTGTGGCTCGTCCTCGCTGGGCGCCGATTCCTCAAGAAACCCGCAGCCCTCCAGCCCGGGATGGCTGGCGGCCCTGTCCAGCAGGCCCCAGGGCGTTTCCGGACGCAGCTGCAGCGCCTCGCGCAGACCATTGAACAGCCACGGATGCGGATCGACTACGCCGGCATTGATAAACGCCAGCCACTGAAACAGTCGGGGCTCGTCCAGCACGGCCACGGTGCCGAGATAACGCACCAGCAAGCACAGGACGAACCTGAGCACCTCGCCCCTGGCGCTTTCCTCAACGCTTTGCTGCCACAGCTCGACCATGCCATCCAGGCAAGCGCTCATCTCCGACTCGGCCACCACCTCATGCAAGCTCCAGCGCACCAGCGAAGGGTGGGCGGTACCAGGGGCATCGGCGCCCTGTCGGTACAGCTCCAGCAGCTGGCCATAGTGGATCTGGCCTGCCAGGCGGTGACTGAGGATGTAGCCACACAGGCTCCTGGCGTGCTTGTCGCCCACCAGGTCCGGATAAACCTGGCGCACCACCTGAGTTCCCTCCTCCCCCCAGCGCGATAAGGCGTGCGCGGCGTAGGCGCGCTCGTTCAGATGAGTGCCCGGAGCGGCCAGCAGTTGAGTCAACGGCAGCAACATCGCCGGTAGTGGCTGGCCGGCGCGTAACAGGTCCAAGAGCAGCATGCGCAGCTCGTGAGGCAGGTTCGGGTCGAACAACAGGCGTTGAAAACAGGGCTCCAGCCCCGGCTCGGTGAAGCCCGCAAGGTTCAATGCCGGAGCCTCCTGGCCACGAAACCAGGGATCGGCCAGCGCCAGCGTGGCCAGCGCCTGCAGCAACTGGATCTTGCTCTGCACGCTCAGCGAGGCAGCGTCGCCATAGACCAGGACTCCGTAAGGGTCCGCCTCGATGAACGGGCTGACCTGCGCCCCGAGAAATACCGCCAGCCAGGCATGCACGCCGCGCAGGTACGAGGCCGGCTTGCCCTCGACACAGAGCAACAGGCGAATTCTGCTTAACGGCAACCCGGCATGGAACTGCCCGGCGAGATAGCGCGCCGCCAGGTACTCGGCGCTGGCCTTGTGGCCGTAGTCGAACACCCCGGGTTCGCGGGTCGAGGTAAAGACCCGGCTGGCCAGGGCCGCACGCAGCGCAGCAGTGCCGAATGCATGCAACTTGCGCAGGGGCGGATAGCGTCGGTCGTCGCGCTCGTCAGTGCTGAAACCGTCGATATCAGCCAGCAGGCGCAAGGCGCACAACAGGCCTGCCGCCTCCAGCATCTGCTGTTCCGAGAGTTGCGCGTGGGGCTGGCGGTCATCACGGTGTGCGGCATTGAGCTCGTCCAGCAACAGCACGCTGGAACGCTCGAACAGTTCCCTGCGGGTCAGCGGCCAGTGATCCTGGGCAACCACCCGGGCCAGCATCAGCAAGGTCAGCGGGTTGCCGAGCATCTCTCCCAGGCCGCGCAGCCGCGCCTGCTGCAGAAAGTCCTTTGGCGTGCCGCCATGCTGCTCCAGGACCTGCTGCTGTTCCTCTTCACTGAGCGCCAGCAAGTGCAGCTCTTGCACCTGGCCCTTTCCCGGAAAGCAGCTGGACAACAGCTTCAGGTCGTTGAGCCCCGCCCAGTCGGCACTGCGACAGGCAATGCGCACCCGGCACGGCGGCAAGCGCCCGAGGTGGCGAATCAGGTCGTCGAAGGCGGGCCGGTCGCCATACTGCGCACGATGCTCATCCAGGGCGTCGATGAACAAGGTGCTGCCCTCGGCGATCAGCGCCGGATCGCGCAACAGGAAGCTGCGCAGCGACAGGGCCCGGCCGCCGGCCTGCTCGGCCCAGTGCTCGAACAGATGACTCTTGCCAGCTCCGGGATCGCCCAGCAGCACCAGGCAAGTCACGGACTCAAAGGTGGAAAACGCGCCAACGCTGCCATCAGCCGTCAACACCATGCGATCAGTCAAAGCCTGTTCCTTACCTGGATAAATGAATCGTCGAGCGCCGCACTGGCCAGCCTGCGGCGCGGCTGCAAAGAGTAGCGGCAAGTCGCGGCAATGTAACCCGAACAAGCGCACGGCCTGCAGCAGCGTCCCCACAGGCGGTGCTTTGGCGCAGACAAGGACGCAGGGCCGCCCCTATACTCCATGGCTTTTTGAACCCTTGGACACAAGAGCTCCCCATGACCCAGCCAGACCTCATCTTCACCCCCGACCCGGACGCCGACTCCATTTCCTCCGACGTTGCCGCGTTCAACGGCATCCTGGTTTCCACCCAGATCCCCACACGCGCCGACGGCAGCCTGGAACTGGGGGACATCACCCTGCAGAGCGAATGCACCCTGCAGGCGTTGAAAGTCGCTCTGGAGCGCGCCGGCAGTTCCATGGACCGGGTCATGCACCTGACCATCTACCTCACCGACATGGCCGATCGCGCCGCGTTCAACGAGGTCTACCAGCGTTTCTTCGCCAAGCCCTGGCCGGTGCGCGCCGCGGTGGGCGTGGCCGCCCTGGCAGTGGAAGGCATGCGCGTGGAAGTCACTGCGATGGCCGCCAAGGCCTGACGCCGCGGGTTTATTCGCGGCTGCGCGCAACGCGTGGCCGCCACCGGGCAGCACACGGGTGCCGGGCACGCGTTTCGCCGCTACAATGCGCGCCTTGACCCTGATAAGCCTGACTAAAAAAACATGTCCTTGCCCAAACATCACCTGGAACTGCTCAGCCCTGCCCGCGACGTGGCCATCGCCCGTGAAGCCATCCTGCACGGCGCCGACGCGGTGTACATCGGTGGCCCGAGCTTCGGCGCCCGCCACAACGCCAGCAACGAGGTGGGCGAGATCGCCCAGCTGGTGGAGTTCGCCCGCCGCTATCACGCCCGGGTGTTCACCACCCTCAATACCATCCTCCACGACAACGAGCTGGAGCCGGCGCGCAAGCTGATCCACCAGTTGTACGACGCCGGTGTCGATGCGTTGATCGTCCAGGACCTGGGGGTGATGGAGCTGGATATTCCGCCCATCGAGCTGCACGCCAGCACCCAGACCGATATCCGTACCCTGGAACGGGCCAAGTTCCTCGACCAGGCGGGCTTCTCCCAGCTGGTACTGGCGCGTGAGCTGAACCTCAAGGAAATCAGCGCCATCGCCGCCGAAACCGACGCGGCCATCGAATTCTTCATTCATGGCGCGCTGTGCGTGGCGTTTTCCGGGCAGTGCAACATTTCCCACGCCCAGACCGGGCGCAGCGCCAACCGTGGCGACTGCTCCCAGGCCTGCCGCCTGCCCTACACCCTGAAAGACGAGCACGGTGGGGTGATCGCCTACGAGAAGCACCTGCTGTCGATGAAGGACAACAACCAGAGCGCCAACATCCGCGCCCTGGTGGAAGCCGGCGTGCGCTCGTTCAAGATCGAAGGGCGCTACAAGGACATGGCCTACGTGAAGAACATAACGGCCTACTACCGCCAGCGCCTGGACGCCGTGCTCGAAGACCGCCCGGACCTGGCCCGCGCCTCCAGCGGCCGCACCGCGCACTTCTTCGTCCCCGATCCGGACAAGACCTTCCACCGTGGCAGCACCGACTATTTCGTCAGCGAGCGCAAGATCGACATCGGCGCCTTCGACTCGCCGACCTTCACCGGCCTGCCGGTAGGCACCGTGGAAAAGGTCGGCAAGCGCGACCTGCAAGTGGTGACCTTCGAGCCGCTGTCCAATGGCGACGGCCTCAACCTGCTGGTCAAGCGTGAAGTGGTGGGTTTCCGCGCCAATATCGCCGAAGCCCGTGGCGAGTTCGAAGAAGACGGCGAGAAGCGCTACCGCTACCGGGTCGAGCCCAACGAAATGCCCGAAGCCCTGCAGCGCCTGCGTCCCAACCATCCGCTGAGCCGCAACCTCGATCACAACTGGCAACAGGCCCTGACCCGCACCTCCGCCGAACGGCGCATTGGCCTGTCCTGGCTGGCCACCCTGCGCGAAGAGCAGTTGGAACTGACCGCCACCAGCGAAGAAGGCATCAGCGCCAGCGTCACCCTGGCCGGCCCGTTCGGCGTGGCCAACAAACCGGAGCAGGCCCTGGGGCAACTGCAGGATCTGCTCGGGCAATTGGGCACCACCCATTACCACGCCACCAGCATCAAGCTGGATGCGCCAAAGGCCTACTTCATCCCCAACTCCCAGCTCAAGGCCCTGCGCCGGGAAGTCATCGAAGCCCTGGACGCGGCCCGCATCGCCGCTCATCCACGGGGCGGGCGCAAGGCCGAGAGCAACCCGCCGCCGGTGTACCCGGAGTCGCACCTGTCGTTTTTGGCCAACGTCTACAACCAAAAGGCCCGGGACTTCTACCACCGCCACGGCGTGCAACTGATCGACGCGGCGTTCGAGGCCCACGAAGAACACGGCGACGTGCCGGTGATGATCACCAAGCACTGCCTGCGCTTCTCCTTCAACCTGTGCCCCAAGCAGGCCAAGGGCGTGACCGGGGTGCGCACCAAGGTGGCGCCGATGCAACTGGTGCACGGTGACGAAGTGCTGACCCTGAAGTTCGACTGCAAGCCCTGCGAAATGCACGTGGTGGGCAAGATCAAGGGCCATATCCTCGACCTGCCGCTGCCGGGCAGCGCCGCCGCCGAAGCGGTCGTCGGTCACATCAGCCCCGAAGACCTGCTCAAGACCATTCCCCGCGCACCGCACTGAGTGCCGGGCCGGCGCAATCCTAAGGGGTTGCGCCGGTTGCCGCACCCGAGAGCCGCCTAATCAGCACCTGCTCCAGCAAGTCGAAAAAGTGCCTGATGTGGGCCTGTTTCAGGGCCTGTGGCCGGGTCACCAGATAGACATCCAGCGCCGGAAACGTCATGGGCGCAAACACCTCCAGCAGATCCCCGGCCAATAGCCGCGGCAGCACCGCCACCCCCATCCCCTCGCGCACCGCCTCGACCTGCGCGGTGAACGAATTGACCCTGATCTGCTTTCCCTCAAGGCCTGCGGCCCTGGCTGCGCGTATTGGCGGCAGGTTGTCCAAGGGCGGCAGCAGGCCGATGGTGGTGGCCGTGGCCGGGGTGATGGCCGGGCAGCGGCGCAGCAGGTCGGCGCTGGCGAACACCCCGTATTCGATCTTGCCCAGGGCCCGGTAGATCAGCGACGGCTCACCCAGATGCGCGGTCCGCACGGCGATATCCGTGACGCCGCGGGCCAGCTTGTGAAACTCGGCACTCACCTGCAATTCCACCGAGCATCCAGGGTAAGCCGCAGTCAAGCGCCGGGCCGCTTCGAGCACGCTGGAGGCAAACCCCTCCCCGGCGCTGACCAGGATGCTGCCCTGCAACTCGCTCTGCATCCCCGAGTTGCCCTGGGCCTGCTGTCGCCTGAGCCCGGCCTCCGCCGCCAGGGCGACCTCCACCAGCGCCTGGCCCCGCGGGGTCAACCAGCAGCCTTCGACGCCCCGCTCCAGCAACGGCTCGCCCAGGGCCGCCTCCAGCTGGCTCAGCCGTCGGGACACCGTCGACGGCGCCACGTCCAGCAGCTGGCCGGCCTGTAGAAAACTGCCCCGGCGCCAGACCGCCAGCAACAGGCGCAGATCATCCCAATTGGCTTCCAAAACGCTCCTCCCTGTCGACCGCTTTGCAAATTCGCAAAGCCATTATGCAGCACCCGCTATTTTTCAGGAGTATCGGCCAGGGTATATCTAGCGCCCTTGTCTCCCCATGGAACGGACCGAATGAGCAGTACGCTTGAACACCCGGCACACATGAACACCGATAACGACCAGATCCCCGAAATGCGCTCCACCTTCGTCACCGGTGCCACCGGCCTGTTGGGCAACAACCTGGTACGCGAGCTGCTGGCCCGAGGCTGCAAGGTCAAGGCCCTGGTGCGCTCCAGAGCCAAGGGCGAACAGCAGTTCGGTTCCCTGCGCGGCCTGGAGCTGGTGGTCGGCGACCTGACCGATATCGACGGGTTCGCCGCCGCGTTGCAGGGCTGCGACACGCTGTTTCATACCGCGGCGTTCTTTCGCGACAACTACAAGGGCGGCAGCCACTGGCAACAGTTGCACAAGATCAACGTCCTGGGCACTCAGCGCTTGCTGGAGTGGGCCTACAGTGCCGGCATCCGCCGTGTGGTGCATACCTCGTCGGTTGCCGTGCTCAATGGCGCGCCCGGCAGCCTGATCGATGAAACCTGCCTGCGCGACCCGGCGGGCGCGGACGACTATTACCGCAGCAAGATTCTCGCCGATCAGGTCCTGCTGGCCTTTCTCGACAGCCATCCACAGATGCAGGGATGCATGGTCCTGCCCGGCTGGATGTGGGGCCCTGGCGATATCGGGCCGACCTCGGCCGGACAATTGCTCATCGACGTGGTGCGCGGTCGCCTGCCGGGACTGGTTCCCGGCAGCTTCTCGCTGGTCGACGCCCGGGATGTGGCCCTGGCGCAGATTGCCGCCGCCCGCTACGGACGCCGCGGCCAACGTTACCTGGCGGCGGGCCGGCACATGACCATGGCCCAGCTGGTGCCGATCATCGGGCGTATCGCCGGGGTCAGCACGCCGACGCGGTCGCTGCCGGTGCCCTTGCTCTATACCCTGGCGGTGGCGCAGGAGGTCTATGCGCGCCTGACCGGCAAGCCGGTGTTGCTGAGCCTGGCGACCGTGCGCCTGATGCTCCGGGAAGCGGATCGCAGCCACTTCGATCCCAGCAAGAGCGAGCAGGAACTCGACCTGAACTTCCGTTCCCTGGAACGCACCATCGGCGACACCCTGGCCTGGTACCGGGATCACGCCCCCGCGTTCCCCTCAAGCGACAACGCCAACAAGGACATGGAAATCCGTTGAACAACACCATCATTCTCATGCGTCACGGTCGCCCCCAGGGTATTGCCACCCGGAGAATTTCCGCCCTCGACATGCAGGGCTGGATACACGACTACGAACGCTCCGCCATCGACGGCCAGCCCGCCCCGCCCTCCAGCCTGCAACTGGCCGCCAGCGCCGGGGTGATTGTCTCCAGCAGCGCGCCACGGGCCCTGGCATCCGTCCAGGCGCTCGGACGGCAACCTGCCCTGGTGGACCCGGTGTTCAGCGAGGCACAACTGCCCTACGGGCGCTGGAGACGACCACGCCTGTCCCCCTTTACCTGGGCCGCGATCCTGAGAATCCTCTGGTTGTGCGGTTATTCAGGACAGGTCGAATCGGCCGCTGCGGCCCGGCAGCGCGCCGCAGCCGCCGCCCGCCGACTGCAGTCCCTGGCCGGGAGACAACCGGTGCTGTTGCTCGGCCATGGCTGGATGAACCGCCTGATCGGCAAGCAGTTGGCCGCCGCCGGCTGGAAACGCCAATACAGCGACGGCAGCCGCTACTGGAGCGCGACAGTCTATCGGCGGCAATAGCCCGCCCGGGGCGGGCCGGGAAATCCGCCATGCCCCGAGTCCTGATTGAATTTAACGGCGCCGAACACTGTCTAGTGCGCGCCGGTTGTCCGGCAAACGGGTATAGTTGCCGGCTTGCCCGGTGTGCCTCAGGCCGCTTGGGCTACAGGACTTGGTCAGGACTTAATGGTTGCCGCGTGTTGCTGAGACTTCTATTGATTGCACTGCTGCTGGCGGTATCGGCCTGCAGCTCCAATTCCTCCAGCCCTGGCGGCAATGCGCCGCTCAAGGCCGGTGAATACCGGGTCAAGCGGGGTGACACCCTGTACTCGATTGCCAGCCGCAACGGCACCAGCTGGAAGGAAGTGGCGCGGCTCAACGGCCTCAAGGCGCCCTATACCGTGGAAGTCGGCCAGGTACTGCGGGTGGGCGGCGCGACCAAGACCACCCGGGTGGTCAGCAGCTCGCGCAGCGGCGCCGGCAAGAGCAAGGCCAAGGCCCCGCCGCCTGCCCCGCCCATGCCCAAGGTCACCCTGCAGGGCTGGAGCTGGCCGCTGCGCGGCGTGCTGATCGGCCGTTTCTCGCCCACTGGCAAACTCAACCAGGGCATCCGCATCGCCACCACCGAAGGCCAGCCGATCCAGGCCACCCTGGGCGGCAAGGTGGCGTTCGCCGGCTACATGCGCGGCTACGGCAACCTGATGATTCTCCAGCATGGCCCCTCCTACACCAGCACCTATGCCTACAACAGCAAGCTGCTGGTCAAGGAAGGCCAGATGGTGATCAAGGGCCAGAAGATCGCCGAAGCCGGCTCCCAGGACACCGACCGGGCCCAGCTGTACTTCGAGATCCGCGCCAACGGTGTACCGGTGGACCCATTGCGGTTGTTGCCGCCGGGGTGAATCGGGCGTAACTCAGCACAAGAGATGGGGATCAGAACCCTTGCAACTCATGCCGAATATCCCCGTCGCGCCCCCGCCACCAGGTGGGCGTCGGTAGCAATGCCGCTGCTACGCCGGCGCGCAGCAAGCGTTGACGCAGTTCCTCAAGGTAGACCAGCGTCTGTATTCTTGGCTCAACCTGCATCAGTGCTTCCCAAGCCAACTCGATGTACCTGGCGTGACTCGGAGCCGAGTACTGAAGTACCGGCGGGAAGAGTGCCTCCTGCTCCACTCCGAAATTAGCCAGGTAGCTCATTGCGTTCTCGGCCACCAGCGCCTGCTGCCCAGGACCTCTCGGGCCCCGCATGAGTTGCTCCAGTTGCAGTTCTGCACTCGGTGTCTGATACAGCGGGGATCCCATGGAGTTCAGTACCCAGAGATACTTCGATTCCCCCATGAGAAAGGCGTTGGCGATACCGTTGGGCATGAAGAACAGTTCAAGGGCTCGACTGATGAGCGCGGGTATCACCGAGCGACTGATGCTTTCCAGATAAGCCTCGCGCAGCACTGGGTCGTATCTGCCATGCGTCACGTAACTCTGAAGTTCATGGGCTCGGTGATAAATCGCATCTGGATCGTTGCAACGCTGCGCAATGCGACAGGCCAGTTCCCGTTCACGCTGACGCAGGTTCCGCTCAAGCGCGGTGTCATTCCCGGTGGAAACGTCAAAGAAGGTCCTGATCACCGCAAGACAAGTCTCGGGGTCGCGAGCAGCTGAAGCCAAAGGCTCGCCCATCTTTTCGCCGTACAAGAGCGCCATCAGCTCAAGCAAGTCATTGCAGCCCGCACAAGCGCTTTCAAAGGCCTCCCGTGAGTAGTTCGAGACTGCCTTCTTGTAGAGCTGGGCATAGAGGATAGTGCTGGCCTTGAGCATGTCCGCAGCCACCAGTGCTTCGGCTTCAGCACTTTCTTCCACGGCCTTACGGATAAAATCATCAATGAGCCGCGAGTTCCTGTGCTCCTGCCAGGAGTCGAAGAATTGCCTGAACTCCGGAAAGGTAAAGGCCGGTACCAGCACCGCGAGACTCATTTCATAGTTGATTTTTTCCTGCCACGAGCGGCTATCAATCCGCGCCTTCGTCACTTCTTCAAACAGCTCCAGCGCCCTGACAGCCCGAGGGCTGTTGACGGCATGGGACGTCATGGCGAGTGCAAGCTGCCGGTGTCGGTTGCGTTCTTCATCGTTGGGGGAGTTAAACATCTGCGGCCCGAACGCATTGAGGATTCCAGAGACGTTCTGCATGAAGTACTCCGCCATGCCCGGCTCGCTCTCGCGTAAAAGCGTCTGAAGGATGATTCCTCGCCAATCCAGCTCGTCCTGAGCATGCCGAGTGTGCGCTGCGCTGAAGATTGAAAGGCTGCGGCAGATGCGCTTGGCGTGGCGCGGATTGCCGGGAAACCACGAGGCGCACTGCTCGATGGCCTGGTGCGGGAGAAACTTGCAACTGCGCGCCAGATTACTGGCTGCCATCTTTTGCACTTGCTTGGGCGTCGGCGACGGCAAAGTGAAGGGAACATCAATGATCTTGTCGAGAAAATCCTGGGCAGACTCACCGAAGGCCGCAGAGTAGCCGTGCAGCGCCCGGCTGACCACCTCCTTGTCAAAAGCCAGGACAAACGCGAAATCCGGCCAGTCGAGCAACTCTCGCAGCGCTAATAGTGTCTGCGGAATGAGCTTGGGGTCAGCCCGGTCGAGGTCGTCGATAAAGACGATCACCCGCTTCTCTCCCAACTGTTCATGCAACGCTTTCAGGTCTTCTGCATCCAGCTGCAGCATCCCACTGAGTTTGTCAAAGACCACGCCCGAAACATGGGCCGCGGCACTGATCACCGAGGCGTACTCGACGGAGTCGGGAAGCGTCGCCTGCGCAGTGGAGTTCGACACCTTGTTCAGGGTGTCCGTGACCTTTTTGCTCAGGCGCTTCAACCATGGCTGCAGGGGCTCGGACAGCCCCTTGCGCTCCAGTACGGCAGTCAATTGCAGGTAGAACTGAGCAATGAACCCCTCCTCTCCTGTGGCCTGCCAGGCTGGAAAACGCAAAACGATGTCACCTGCCTCCTCGGCTATGAGCTGCAAAAAATTCAGCACGCTGGTCTTGCCGCTGCCCCACGGGCCGTACAGGCCGATCCGGGTCGACCAGCCCAGGGGCGTCGCGGTGATCATGCGATACACCAGCCTGGCCACCGGCCAGCGATCCAGAAGGTCGTCGTCGCGTCGGGTCAGCGCCGCATCGTGCCCGCACGGGGCGGTAAAAGCCTGTGTCACCGGCATCTGCTCAGGTCCTTATTGCGGCTGTGGCTTGAACAGGTCGATGGAAATCATCTTGTACATGCCGCTGAGCGGCACCATGCGCTTGATGTCCATCTGGTAGAAGCCGGCCACCGGGCTGATGGACGCCGGCATGGCCGGGGTACAGCCGGTCAGGCTGTAGAGGTTCATGTGGTCGGCATTCGGATCGCCCACGGTGCCCTGGCGCATGGACAGGCTGCAACGCAGGCTGCCCTTGAGCCCGGGGCCGCCATCGCCCTGGACTTCCAGGCGCAACGGGCAGACGCCCATGCGCCGCCCGCCCATCCAGGGGTCCTGGGCCTGTGGGCATTCCTGATCGCCGACGGTGGCCATGACCTGGCCCACCAGCTGGCGCAGGTCCTTGTTCTGATCGGGCCAGACTTCGCCGTTGTCGACCATGCGGTCCTTGATGAACAGGGTGTAGCGCACCGGGAAACCGACCTTGTTGCTGAGCATGAAAGCGCCCTGGGAATAGGCCAGCTTGTCACCGGCCTTGCAGCCGGCGCGGTCGGTGACGCTGAACTCGGTGGTGTTGAGGTTCTTCATGTCGGTGCCGCCGTTGAGCCGGATCAGGCACTGGGCCTGCCGGCCGTCGCGGCAGGCGTTTTCCACCAGGCGCAGGCCCTGGCTGAGCACCGCGTTGTCGTCGATGACAAAACCGTTGAAATTGCTCATGTCGCTGGGCAGCACGCGGTTGACCCGCAAGTCGACGAGAAAATCGCCGTTGGCCGCCAGCGAGGGCTCCAGGCTCATCGAAAAGCGTGCATTGCATTGCTGCTTCAGGGTCACCTTGAAGTTCTGCGCATCCGGCAGGCCACCGATCATGCCACCCGCACCGATCGGCAGGCCGAGAACGCTGCCCAGGGTGGTCAGAATGCCGGAGATCACGGCCTTGGTCTTGGCATAGGCCTCCAGCTCGTCGTTGGTCATATCGCTGACCTGGGCTTGGCTGAAGTTGTTCGACTGCTTCCAGTTGAAGCTGGTGGTGGAGCGGATGGTCCCGCTGAGCCGGGCTTCGTCACAGGCCCCACGCTCCTGGCAGAACTTGAGGTTGAAACCCCAGTCCTTGTTGAGGATATCGAGGAAGTTGAACATCGGTTTGCTCAAGGCCATCACCAGCATCCCCTGCTGGCGCGCGCCGATCACCACGGGACCGGGCTCCAGGCCCTTGGCGGTGGCGTATTTGGGCACGTTTACCGGGTATTTGCGCTCGAAATCCGAAGAATCGACGTGGAAAGGCGGCTCGAACGTGATGGGGTAATCGCCTTCGTTCTCGATCACCAGGGTGATGAAATCAGGCTCCGCGGCCTGAGTCTCAAGGCTGAGAACGGCCAACGGCAGGCCCAGTAGGCAACTGGTCAGCAAGGCGGTTTGGCAGCGGGTCCAGAATCCGGTCGGGCGCATCGTCAATCCTTGAACGAGGGTGGGGGGCGCTTACTGTAAATGCTTTGTGGCCTATTGCCACCCCCCTTATCTCATCACTTCGTACACGCGCCAGGCGCCACAGGGCGCAGCGGTCTACAGTTAACCACCAGGCTTGCCCTCCCCCTTCGCCCAAGCCGGCCCAACGGATGCGAGCACCCCATGCCACCACTCGAAACCCGTCCGATTCAGGTGCAGCACCTCAAAACCGCCTGCTCAAGTTGCAGCGTGCAGGAGTTGTGCCTGCCCATCGGCCTCAGCCATCAGGAAGTCGAGTGCCTGGACACCTTGATCCTGCAACGGCTGAAGGTGAAGAAAGGCCACGCGCTGTATCACGCCGGCGACCCCTTGCATTCGCTGTACGCCGTGCGCCTGGGGTTCTTCAAGACCTGCGTGCTGTCGGTGGATGGCCGTGAACAGGTCACCGGGTTCCAGATGGCCGGCGAGATTCTCGGCCTGGATGCCATTAGCACCAACCAGCATGCCTGCAGCGCCTTTGCCCTGGAGGACTGCGAGGTCTGCCCGATTCCCTTTGCCCAGCTGGAGCACCTGTCCCAGGCCCTGCCTTCGCTGCAGCACAACCTGAACAGGATCCTCAGCCGGGAGATCGTGCGTGATCACGGCATGTTGCTGCTGATGGGCAACATGAACTCCGACGAGCGCCTGGCGGCCTTTCTGCTCAATCTGTCCCAGCGCCTGAGCCTGCGGGGCTATTCGTCGCGGGCTTTTATCCTGCGCATGCGCCGCGAGGAAATCGGCTCCTACCTGGGGCTGCGCCTGGAAACCGTGTGCCGGGGCATTGCCCACCTGCGGGACCAGGGCCTGGTGACCATCAACGGCAAGCAGGTGGAAATCCTCGATCTGGAGGGCCTGAAGCGGCGGGTCGCGGGTTGCCAGAACGCGGCCAGGGACTAGCTCGCCGGGCCTGGCTGCAACTCCACGCTGTCGCGGTACTCCGGCACCGACACCGACCAGCCCAGTTCCAGGCTGATGCGCCGGCGCAAGGTGTCGGCGGCGTTGGCCTCGCCGTGGACCACATAGGCGTGTTTCGGCGGGCGCTTGAAGCCTCGCAGCCATTGCATGAGTTCGTCGGCGTCGGCATGGGCCGAGAGGTTCTGCATGGCCGTGACTTCGGCGCGGATCGGCACCTCCCGGCCATGAATGCGCACCGACTCGGCGCCGGCGATGATCTGCGCGCCGCGGGTGCCGCCGGCCTGAAACCCGGGAAACAGCAGGCTGTTGGCCGGATCGGGCGCCAGCACCTTGAGGTGGTAGAGCACCCGGCCACCGGTGGCCATGCCGCTGGCGGCAATGATCACCGCCGGGCTCTTGAGCTGGTCCAGGGCCATGGACTCCTGGGTGCTGCGCACGATGTGCGCCACATGGCACATGCCTTCGCACTCCTCCCGGGACAGTCGATGGTCACTGCGAAAGCGCTGGTACAGGTGGGTGGTGTCGGTGGCCATGGGGCTGTTGAGGTAGATCGGCAAGTCGGGGATCGCCTGGCGCTGGCGCAGGCGATACAGGTGGTACATCAGCAACTGCGCGCGCCCCACGGCAAAGGACGGCACCAGGGTGATGCCGCCACGCTCGGCGGTGCGGTTGATGACATCGGCCAGTTGCTGCTCGGGATCATCCCGAGGATGCAGGCGGTCGCCGTAGGTCGACTCCACCAGCAGATAATCGGCTTGCTCGATGCTTTCGGGGGCGAACATCAGCGGGTCCTGCATGCGCCCCAGGTCACCGGAAAACACCAGGCTCATGCCCGCGGCGTCGACCTGGACCGTAGCGGCACCGAGAATGTGCCCGGCGCCGCGCAATTGGATGTGCAGCCCCGGCAGCACTTCCACCCGGTGGTGCAATTGCAGCGGGTGCAGGAGTTTCAGGGCCTGTTCGGCATCGCGCTCGGTGTACAGCGGCAATGCCGGAGAGTGCTTGGAGAAGCCATGCCGGTTGGCATAGGCCGCCTCCTCTTCCTGCAGCCGCGCACTGTCGCGCAGCAGAATCTTCGCCAGCTCGCAGGTGGCCGCCGTGGCATACACCGGCCCGCGATAGCCATTGCGCACCAGCAGCGGCAGGTAGCCGCTGTGATCCAGGTGAGCATGGGTCAGCACTATGGCGTCCAGCTCGCGCAGCGGCAGGCCGAAGGCTTCCCAGTTGTGCTGGCGCAGCTGCTTGTAGCCCTGGAACAGTCCGCAGTCCACCAGCACATGCCGGTGCTCATGCTGCAACAGGTATTTACTGCCGGTGACGGTGCCGGCGGCACCGAGAAAGCTCAGGCGCATCTCCATCTCCTTCGTGTCGGGCGAGGTCCCGGGGCATCGCCGCCCCTCACTCCTCGGGCTCCACCAGCATCAGGCTGCAGGGCGTGTGATACAGCAGTTGCTCGGCGCTGCCGCCGATAAAGCGTTGCAGCCCCCGGCGATGCGCGCGCCCGAGGATCATCAGGTCGAAGTCGTTGTCGGCGGCAAAGCGCGCGATGACCTGATGCGGCACGCCCTCCAGGCGATGACAGTGCTCCGGGGCGATGGCGTAGCGTTCGGCCAGCGCCTCGAACGCTTCCTGCTGCGCGTCGTTCACCGCATCACGCATGCTGAGGTCGTTGTCGGGACTGTAGATCGGCAGGCCGGTGGCGTTTTCCGTGGCCCAGTCCACCACGTTCAACAGCTGCACCCGGGCGCCGCAGTATCTGGCCAGGGTCGCGCTCATCTCCAGAATGCGCTGGTTCAGGCCCTGGGTCAGGTATTCCAGGTGGGACAGATCCAGGGCCGCCAGCACCTTCAACGGCAAGGGATGCCGACTGTCGGTCACCAGGTGCAGCGGCTGGCGCAGGTCGCGCAGCAGCAACCAGTCCAGGGGCTTGTAGAAAATGCGCCGCAGGGTCGGCACTGGCTGGGCGTCCTTGATCACCAGGTCCGGGTGGAAGTCGGTCACATAATCGAGGATGTCCTGCAGCCGGGCCTTGGCCCACAGCACTTCAGTGGTCACCCGCAGGCCGTTGGCCCGCTCGAAGCGCGCCTGTTGCTCCAGCCACTGCCGATGCACCTGCAGGTAGCCTTCCCGAGCCTGGGCCATGGCCTGGTGATCGAACAGCCCAGCAACCTCCAGCACTTCGATGAAGTCGAAGGCGACGATGTGCAAACTGGCGCCCATGGCCCGGGCCAGGGCACTGGCCCGGTCGAAAGCCGGTGTGCGGGACAAGGCTGTGGGGGCGATCAACAACAGGCGTTGCAGTGTGGACATGGGCACCTCCCGAGCGGCGCGCTGGGCAACGGCCCGAGGATCCCGAGCCGATGCGCCGATGATGCGCGCCGCTTGGACCGACGATTTGACAAAAGTCACAAAGCCTCGGGTTAAGGCCGCGCCGGCCGTCAATATCCGCGGCGGTGGGCAGGATCTGATCCAGATCAGATCCTGCCCCGGGCAACAGGGGTAAAGGATAGTCAGCACGCGGCCGCGGGTCGCGGGCCCACCTTATCGTCCCCAGAGGATCGCCCCATGTTCAGCATCAAGGAACACAACGATCAGGCCGCTGCCGCCTACGGCAGCGTGACCGGCCTGCACTGGATCGAGGCGCTTAACGACGGCCGCCATGTGCTGATCCGGCCCTTGGCCGAGCAAGACCGCGAGCGCGAGTACAACTTCATCAAGCGCCTGTCGCCGCAATCGCGACACATGCGCTTTCTGGCCCAGATCAAGGAGCCCGACGCCGCCCTGCTCGACCAGTTGATGGATGTCGACGGCAAGCACCGCCTGGCCTACATCGCCCTGGTGCATGAACAGGGCCAGTTGATCGAGATCGGTGTCAGCCGCTATGCCGCCACGTCCAGCGATGAATGCGAATGCGCCGTCACCGTGGCCGATCAATGGCAGCACCTGGGGCTGGGGTCATTGCTGATGACGCATCTGATCCGCGCCGCCCGCCAGCATGGATTTGTGCAGATGTATTCGCTGGACAGCGCGAATAACCAGGCCATGCGCGAGCTGGCCGCGCACCTGGGCTTCACCACCCACACCGACCCGGGCGACGCCCATCAGGTGGTGCATCGCCTGCTCCTCTGATCGACGGCGCCACGCCGGTCCGCAACCGGCGTGGCCTGGTGCGGCTCATGGCAAGGGGTCACGCGGTGGCTTGACCGCCCAGACACTGCAGGGTGCCTGCAACAGCAGATGTTCGGCGGTGCTGCCCAGGCGCTTGTGCAGGCCGCGGTGCTGGGTGGTGCCCAGGACGATCACGTCGCTCTGGTGCTCCTCGGCGAAACGGCAGATTTGCTGCAGCGGTATGCCCTCGATGAAGTGGCTGCGTTGCGGGGGCACGCCGTGGCGCTCCGCCACAGCGCGATAGACCTCGCGTTGCGCCTCCCCCAGGGCTTCGTACAAGCCGCTGGCCAGGGACAGCGCGCCGACCCCGGCATCTTTGGCGTAGACCGCCACCCAGTCATACACGTGCAGCAGGTCCAGCTCGGCTTCGCACTGCTCGGCCAGCTTCACCGCTGCGTCGATGATCTGATCGTTGAACTGCAGGTCCTGCACTTCGCTGCGCAGCACATCGATGATCGCCAGTACCCGACGCGGCCGTGGCTGGCGGGCCTCGGTCACCAGATGCACCGGCAGCGCGCAATCACGCAGCAACTGCCAGTCCAGCGGGGTATAGAAGATCCGCCGCATCGCCGACTCGGCATGGGCGTCCTTGATGATCAGGGCCAGGGGCATCTCGCTGGCGAATCGTTGGATCTCTTGATACGGCTGGCTGGCCCAACGTGCTTCGCAGGTCACCGACAAGCCACGCTCGCGCATGCCTTGCGCCTGCAGCTCCAGCCATTGCCGGTGCTGTTCCAGGTAGGCCGCCTGCAGTTGCTCGGCCTCGCGGCTCTCGAACAGCCCGGCCAGCGCCAGGGCCTGCAGATGATCCAGGGCGACGATATGCACCGGCAGTTGCATGGCCAGGGCCAGTTGCTCCGTGCGTTCGAAAGCCGGCGTGCGCTGCATCTGCGGGGGCGCGATCAAGAGTAAACGCGGGGTTTGCGACATGGTTCACCTCGGCACTGGAGCTTGAAGAAACCGCAAGGGGGTCATTCAAGACTGAGCGCAATGGCCAGGGACGAGTTGATCTTTGTCAGGCGTTGCGGCCTTTTTTCCGACCTGGCGGCCGCTTATTGCAGCCAGACGCCGACCCACATCGCCAGGGTCAGCAGCCCCTGCCCGGGCACGACGTACAGCGCAAAGCGCCAGCCACCGCTGAGGGCCGCCAGCACGCACTTGCTCAGGGAGTTGCTGCTGACCGCCAGCATCACGGCGCTGCCGATGGCAGTGCCGGGCAATTGCCCGGACTTGACCAGCGAAGCAATGGACGCGGTGGAGGCATGGGCGTCGGCGAAGCCGCTGATCAAAGCGCTCAACATCAGTCCCGGTTGCCCGAAGTAATTGAGCATCAGCGAGCAGGCAAAGGTAATGGCGCTCATGGTCAGGGCCACGATCAAGGCCAATTTTG
The DNA here is from genome assembly GCF_003225665.1 of Pseudomonas sp. TKO26. Lineage (NCBI taxonomy): Bacteria > Pseudomonadati > Pseudomonadota > Gammaproteobacteria > Pseudomonadales > Pseudomonadaceae > Pseudomonas > Pseudomonas sp. TKO26. Next base: position 83,197 of record NZ_QKLN01000012.1, on the reverse strand, counting down.
GATTGAACGCGCCCTTGTCGCTGAGCGGTTCGACGCTTGCGGGTTCGCTGCGGGGAAACATCAGGCAAGCGGCATACAACGCGGTGCAGAGGCCTCCCAGCACCAGGGGCAGCCACATGGCTTGCAGCAGTGCGCTATCGACCGTGGCCAGGATCAGGGCGATCTGGGTCACCGTCGCCAGGTTGGACAGGAGCGCCGCGGCGGCCAGAACCCTGACCTGCCTGGGCGCCTTGGCGACCCGCTGGCCCATGGAGGCGATGGTCAAGGTACTGGAAACGAATCCCGAAGCCACGGCGCTGAGGGCATAACCGTAATGGGCGCCCAGGATGCGCACCGCGACGTGGCCCAGGGCCCCTACCGCCATCAGCAACACGGTCAGGGTGCCGATGGTGCGCAGGTTGAACGCCTCATAGGGACCGATGAAACGATCCGGCGCCAGGGGCAGGATCACCAGCGCCGCCACCAGCAGCGTCAGGCCATCGGCGATTTCCCGGTCGCTCAGCTGACTGCGCACGAAGTCATGCAGTGTCTGCCGATAGGCCAGCAAGGCGGTCATGACCACGGCAATCGCCAGTGCCAGCTCCGGGGCCGAGTCACACAAGGCGCCGAGGACCAGCACCGCCAGCAGCGCCACTTCGCTGGTAACCCCCGGGTCCTCGTCTTCGGTGCGCCAATAGGCCACGGTCACCAGGGCGGCGACGGCCACGGCCAGCGTGGCCAGCAAGACCGTGCCGCCCCCCCGCTGGCCGATCAAGCCCAGCAGCGCGGTGACCGCGAAAGTGCGCAGCCCGGCGCTGCCTCGCTGCGGCCCCTGCCCTTTGCGCCGTTCGCGCTCCAGGCCCACCAGCATGCCGATGCCCAGGGCCGCGGCAGCGTTGGTCAGGTCGATGGTTTCAATCATTGCGCGCCTCAGGAACACAGCCCCCAGCGAGCATAGAGCGCTCCCGGCGCTTTCGCGAATGCCCTGCAAACCGGCTCGCCAGGAAGCTCTGCGCAGGACGTTACAGGGGGGGCGAGTTCTGCCCTGGCCAGCCAGCGCCTAGGGCTCAGGCACGCCCATGGCGTTTCAGGGTCTGGCTTGGCAACTCCTTGAACAGCGCTTGATAGCTGCTGGAGAAGCGTCCCAGGTGCCAGAACGACCAGTGCATCGCCACCTCGGCCACGGTGGTTTCGCCGGGACCACGGCTGAGCAATTCCCGATGGGCGCTGTTGAGCCGGCGCAGGCGCAACCACTGGCTGGGAGCCATGCCGGTAAAGGCCTTGAACGCACTCTGCAGTTGGCGCAGGGAGACTCCAGCGACCTGGGACAGCTCCAGCAGGTTGAGGGTTTCCTCGGGGACGTCGGCAGCCCATTGCGCCACCCGCTGCATGATGCCCCGCTCCTCGTGGCGTCGTTGCAGGCTGCCCGGGTCCAGGCGCACGCAGGCGTTGTCGAGGATGTACAGGCAATCGTCCAGCAGTTGTTGGGTCAGGGCTTCGCGGCTGGGTGGGTCCAGGGTCTGGGACAAGCGGGTCAAGGTGGCGCTCAGCCAACGGCAGAACAGCGCATTCTGCTGATTGGTCAGCGGGGCCATGAACAGGCCATCCAGGCGCTCCACCCCCAGGCCCTGGCCCTGGACGAACTCGGGGCCGAACACCACCGCCACTTCCTGGTAGTTCTCCGGGGTGATCCAGATGTTGCGGCTCTCGCCATTGAGCACGTACAGAGCGTTGTCGCTGCGGTCGAAACAGAACGCCAGGGCGCCTTGCGGAGCGCTGAAATTCTGCTCGACCCGGGTGTTCATGCACTCCTCGTAGATCTCCACGCCCTGCAGGTCGAGGTAGCGCACCAGACCGTTGAAATGCCCAGGGGACATCTGCTGGTAATGCTGGACCCAACCCGGGGTGGCACGGATTTGCTCGGCGACATCGAAGGTGTTGAACGCTTGGACCTGAAGCGGATTGGACGCTGTCATCGGGGGACCTTGCGCACTCTTTTGGTGCGCTTTGGTGTTGCTTAAAGTGGATAGATGGAACAACAAGGCTCGCCCAAGATAGTCGCCAATGCGCCGCAGGGGAAGCCTTGCCGGGATACCCCCGCTCACCTCGGAGCAGACCAGAACAATCATCGAGGTCTTTATGAACGCCCCTTTCGATCAGCTGTCCTCCTGGCTGAAAGATCACAAGATTACCGAAGTCGAATGCGTGGTCAGCGACCTGACCGGCATTGCCCGCGGCAAGATCGCACCCACCAACAAGTTCCTGCACGAGCGCGGCATGCGCCTGCCGGAAAGTGTCCTGCTGCAAACGGTAACCGGGGATTTTGTCGACGACGAGCTGTACTACGAACTGCTGGACCCGGCGGATATCGACATGGTCTGCCGCCCCGATTCGTCATCGATCTACCTGGTGCCCTGGGCCATCGAGCCCACCGCCATCGTCATCCACGACACCTTCGACAAGTTCGGCAACCCCATCGAGCTGTCGCCGCGCAACGTGCTGAAAAAGGTTCTGCAGCTCTACACCGACAAGGGCTGGCAGCCGATCGTCGCCCCGGAAATGGAGTTCTACCTGACCCAGCGCTGCGAGGACCCGGACCTGCCGCTCAAGGCCCCGCTGGGCCGTTCCGGGCGCGCGGAAAGCGGCCGCCAGTCGTTCTCCATCGACGCCGCCAACGAGTTCGATCCGCTGTTCGAAGACGTCTACGACTGGTGCGAAGCCCAGGGCCTGGACCTGGACACGCTGATCCACGAAGACGGCCCGGCACAGATGGAAATCAACTTCCGCCACGGCGACGCCCTGGACCTGGCGGACCAGATCACCGTGTTCAAGCGCACCCTGCGCGAGGCGGCGCTCAAGCACAACGTCACCGCCACCTTCATGGCCAAGCCGGTGGCCGACGAGCCCGGCAGCGCCATGCACCTGCACCAGAGCGTGGTGGACATCAGTACTGGCAAGCCGATCTTCGTCGACGAACAAGGGAACAAGAGCCAGCTGTTCCTGCACCACATCGGCGGCCTGCAGAAGTACATCCCCAAGGTGCTGCCGATGTTCGCCCCCAACGTCAACTCGTTCCGCCGCTTCCTGCCGGACACCTCGGCCCCGGTGAACGTCGAATGGGGCGAGGAAAACCGCACCGTCGGCCTGCGCGTACCGACCGCCAGCCCGGAAGCCATGCGCGTGGAAAACCGCCTCCCCGGCGCCGACGCCAACCCCTACCTGGCGATCGCCGCCAGCCTGCTGTGCGGCTACCTGGGCATGGTCGAGGGCATCGAACCCAGCGCTGCGGTGGAAGGCCGGGCCTACGAGCGGCGCAACCTGCGCCTGCCGATCACCATCGAGGACGCCCTGGCGCACATGGAGGACTGCCCGACCATCGAGCAGTACCTGGGACGCAAGTTCGTCCGCGGCTACGTCGCGGTCAAGCGCGCCGAGCATGAGAACTTCAAGCGCGTGATCAGCTCCTGGGAACGCGAGTTCCTGCTGCTCAGCGTCTGACTCCCCAGCGTCTGCAATCAATAAAAACAACCCGAAGAGGTGTCGATATGCGTCTTTTGCAAGCAGTGATCCCGGCAGCACTGGCGGCCTTGATGAGCGCCGCCGTCCAGGCACAACCCAGTGTCAGCGTGTACAACTGGACCGACTACATCGGCCAGACCACCCTCGCCGACTTCCAGGGCAAGACTGGGGTCAAGGTGATCTATGACGTCTTCGACTCCAACGAAACCCTGGAGGGCAAGTTGCTGGCCGGACGCACCGGCTACGACGTGGTGGTGCCCTCCAACCATTTCCTGGCGCGCCAGGTCAAAGCCGGCGCGTTCCTCAAGCTGGACCGCTCGCAACTGCCCAACTGGCAGAACCTGGACCCCAAGCTGCTGGCCCTGCTGGAGCAGAACGACCCCGGCAACCAGTATTCGGTGCCCTACCTGTGGGGCACCAACGGCATCGGCTACAACGTCGACAAGGTCAAGCAGGTGCTGGGCATCGACCACATCGACTCCTGGGCAGTGCTGCTGGAGCCTGCCAACCTGAAAAAGCTCCAGCAATGCGGGGTGTCGATGATGGACTCCCCCGATGAAGTGTTCCCGGCGGTGCTCAACTACCTGGGCCTGGACCCGCGCAGCGAAAAGCCCGAGGACTACCAGAAGGCCGAGGCCAAGCTGCTGACCCTGCGCCCCTACATCACCTACTTCCACTCCTCCAAGTACGTCTCGGACCTGGCCAACGGTGATATCTGCATCGCCTTCGGCTACTCCGGGGACGTGTTCCAGGCCGCCAACCGGGCCCGGGAAGCCAAGAACGGGGTGAACATCGCCTACTCGATCCCCAAGGAAGGCAGCAACCTGTGGTTCGATCTGCTGGCGATTCCCGCCGATGCGCGCAACGTCAAGGAGGCCCATGCCTTCATCAACTACCTGCTGGACCCGCAGGTGATCGCCAAGGTCAGCGCCTACGTCGGCTACGCCAACCCCAACCCGGGTTCACAGCAGTACATGGACGCCGAGCTGGTGCATAACCCCGAGGTGTATCCGCCGCAGGCCGTGCTCGACAAGCTGTACATCTCCAGCACCCAGTCGCCGGCCATCATGCGCTTGATGACCCGTTCCTGGAGCAAGGTGAAGTCCAACAAATGAATCAGCCACGACTCTCGGGCAGCGTCAGCGAGCATGCCCGCTCCTACTACGCCGCCTCCGCCGGGCCCCTGCCCGGCTACCCGACCCTCGGTGCTGACCTGGAGGCCGATGTGTGTGTCATCGGCGGTGGTTTCACCGGGGTCAACGCCGCCCTCGAACTGGCCCCGCGCGGGCTGTCGGGGATCCTCCTGGAAGCCAGGCGCATCGGCTGGGGCGCCAGCGGGCGCAACGGCGGCCAGCTGATCCGCGGCATTGGCCATGACGTCACCGGCTTTGCCCGCTACGTCGGCCAGGAGGGGGTGAGATACCTGGAGCGCGCCGGGATCGACTCGGTGGAACTGGTGCGCCAGCGCATCGCCGAACAGGGCATCGATTGCGACCTGCGCTGGGGCTTCTGCGAACTGGCCAATACCCGGGCCCAGTTCGCCGCGTTCCAGGCCGAACAGGAGCACCTGGCGAGCCTGGGTTATTGTCACCCGACCCGCCTGGTGCAGCCCCAGGACATGGCACAGGTGGTGGCCTCCTCGGTGTATGCCGGGGGCCTGGTGGACCTGGGCTCGGGGCACCTGCATCCCCTCAAGCTGGTGCTGGGAGAAGCGCGGGCTGCGGCGTCGCTGGGGGTGCGGCTGTTCGAGCAGAGCCCGGTGCTGGAATTGATCCCTGGCGATCGGGTGAAAGTGCGCTGCGCGACGGGCACGGTCAGCGCCGGGCACCTGGTGCTGGCCTGCAATGCCCACTTGGAGGATCTGGAGCCGCGGCTCAGTGGCAAGGTGCTGCCGGCCGGCAGCTACATCATCACCACCGAGCCCCTGAGCGAAGATCGCGCCACCGCGCTGATCCCGCAGAACCTGGCGCTGTGCGACCAGAAGGTCGGCCTGGACTACTACCGCCTGACCGCGGACCGGCGCCTGCTGTTTGGCGGTGCCTGCCACTATTCGGGGCGCGATCCGGCGGATATCGCCGGCTACATGCGGCCGAAGATGCTCAAGGTGTTCCCGCAGTTGCAGGATGTGGCCATCGACTTCCAGTGGGGCGGTAAGATCGGCATCACCGCCAACCGCTTCCCCCAGGTCGGACGTCTGCGCCAGTACCCCAACGTGTATTACGCCCAGGGCTATTCCGGGCATGGCCTGAACGTCACCCACTGGACCGCGCGGCTGCTGGCCGAGGCGATCCAGGCCGGCCACAGCCAGGGTTTGGACGTGTTCAGCGGCGTGCCGCACATGACCTTTCCCGGCGGCCCGGCGCTACGGGCACCGCTGCTGGCCCTGGGCATGCTCTGGCACCGCATGCGAGAAATGCTCGGCTGACCGCCTCTTCACTGCCCCTGCGTAGAAGCCGGCTTACCGGCGAACGGGCTTTACCCAGCCCTTCGCTGGCAAGCCGGTTTCCATGGGGCGGGCAGGCTCACTAAGTGAAGCGGCGCTTCAGAAAATCCAGCAACAGGGCATTGACCCGCTGCGGCTGCTCATTCTGGATCCAGTGTCCGCAATCGCTCAGCAGGTGCTGTTCCAGGTCGGCCACATGGCCGGGCATGCGCTTGAGGGTATGGGCTTCGAGCACGCCCACCGGATCGCGGTCGCCGAGCAGGAACAGGGTCGGCTGCTGCACCCGGGCCTGGGCCAGGAACTCGGTGCGCTGCCAGGTGCGCTCGAAGTTGCGGTACCAGTTCAGGGCGCCGCGAAAACCGCGCCCGGCGAAGGTCTGGCGATAGGCCTGGAAGTCCTCCTCGCTGCACCACTGCGGCAACCCTTGTGGCACCTTCACCCCGTCGAACAGCCGGGCATCGGCCGGCTTGGGGGTGAGCAAGGCCTGCACGTTGCCCATGAACAGCCGCAGGCTGGCGTCGATATCGGCGTCCAGTTCCGCCTCGGCCACCCCGGGCTGCTGAAAGTAGAGGATGTAGTTGAAATGCCCGCCGTGCACCTCGCGCATGATCTCGCTGGCCGGGCGTTTCGGGCGCCCGGCAAAGGGCACGGAAAGGGTCGCCAGCACCGCCACCCGCCGGGGCTCCAGCAGTGCCAGGTGCCAGGCGACCGGGGCGCCCCAGTCGTGACCGACCATGCACACCCGGTGATGGCCGAAGGCGTCCATGGCCTGCTGGATGTCCGCGCACAGGGTCAGCAGATCGTAGGCCTCCAGTGCCAGCGGCGCCGAACTGCGGCCGTAACCGCGCAGCTCCGGCACGAACACGCGAAACCCGGCCTGCACGAGGGCCGGCACCTGATGGCGCCAGGAGTGCCAGCACTCGGGAAAACCATGCAGCAGCCACACCGGGGCTCCGTGCTCCGGTCCGGCAACCAGGACGCTGAGTTCGATGCCGTTGACGGCCAGAAGATGCTGTTGATAGGAAGGCATGCCGGGCGCTCCAGGGCAGATGCGAGGAGCAGAACCTAGCAGATGGCGGCCGCGGCCTTGAGCAATATTGATGGTTCGAATGACGCTGCCGCGCCTGCCGGCACTGTGCGCTGCGGGCAGGAGCGGCGTCGGCTCAGGCGGGAACCATGCCGATCTGGGACTGGCCGTGCTGACGAATCAGGCGCTGGGTGTTCAGGACCTTTTCCAGGGCCTGCTCGGAGTCGGGGTCCTGCATGGGCGCGCGAATCGCCGCCGACACCAGGCTGATCAGCTTGGCCATGACTTCGGCATCGGTGGCCGGACGGCCCAGGCTCATGGCCTGCATCAGCAGACGCAGTTCGGTGCCGGCCATCACCCCGGAAATCGCCTTGAGGGCGAACTGCAGGCGCACCCCCAGTTCGTTGCGCGGCAGGTCCGGCAGCGCCAGGGCAAAGGCCTTGAAGAAGCGTTCGAACACCGGTTGATAGTGTTCCTTGAGATATTCCTGAATGAAGGGCGAGGTATCGCTGTACACCCGGCCCAGGAAACGAATGAACGACCGGCCTTCCAGGCCACCGCTTTCATCACTGCGTTCCAGGCCCATGGCCGGGGCGAACAGCACCCCCAGCAGGGTTTCGCAATCCAGTGGTCCATCGGCCTGCTCCTCGCACTTGGCCAGCAGCTCCAGGCGTTGGTCGTTGAGCGGCCCCAGGCGTTGCATCAACAGGGCCTTCATCAGCGAATCCTTGTCGCCGAAGTGATAGTTCACCGCTGCCAGGTTGACCTTGGCGCGCTCGGTGATCTGACGCAGCAGCACGGCGTCGTAGCCGTACTTGATGAACAATGCCTCGGTCGCTTCCAGCAGACGGGTCTTGGTGACATTAGGGGCACTGAGTTTCTTGGCGACCATGGAGGGCTGACCTTTACTGGGATGAAAAACTGACCGTTCGAACAGTGTTTTAAAAAAAAATTTGATTTTTTATACCCGCGAGAAGCCCTAAAAGCAAGCGTCCGAGGGACGTCTCCAGCGGCCCGAGGCCGTTTTGTGACCCACGGGTTCCTGGCAGAAAATTCCCGAAAAAAGCCCGCAATTACCCGGTTCAGACAGCTGGCGCGGCAAGATGAACGCAGTTACTATTCAAACAATTTTTTAAAACAATAAATAAAAACCAGAGCTTGGCCTTGCCCCTGGCCCCCGCGCGACGCCTGCGCGCCGTGGAGGTTCAAGCATGCAGTCGAGCCAGCCGGCGCGGTAAGCGATGACAGCGACGATAATCGACCCAGGTTTTATCTCTCTGCAAGGCATAGGCAAGAGCTATCGGCTGGCGGAGCAACCGCTCCACATTCTGAAGAACGTCTCCCTGTCCATCGACACCGGCGAAAGCTGCGCCATTCTTGGTGCCTCGGGCTCCGGCAAGAGCACCCTGCTCAATATCCTCGGCCTTTTGGACCTGCCCGACAGCGGCGAGTACCGCTTCGCCGGTCACGATATCTTCCGCGCCAGCCCCGACCAACTGGCGGCCATCCGCAACCGGCAGATCGGCTTCGTGTTCCAGAGCTTCAACCTGCTGCCGCGCCTCAGCGCCCTGGACAACGTCGCCCTGCCCCTGAGCTATCGCGGTGTGGCCCGGCGCGAATCCCTGGAGCGTGCCCAGCACATGCTCGACCAGGTGGGCCTCGGGCAACGCGCTGCACACCGCCCCGCCGACCTCTCCGGCGGCCAGCGCCAGCGCGTGGCGATCGCCCGGGCCCTGGTGGGCGAACCCTCGCTGATCCTCGCCGACGAACCCACCGGCAACCTCGACAGCCACACCGCCCGGGACATCATGGACCTGCTGCTGTCACTGAACCGCGAACGCCAGGTGACCCTGATCATCGTCACCCACGACCCGGGCATCGCCCAGCGGCTGGAGCGGCAGATCCGCGTGACCAACGGCGTGGTCCAGGAGGTCTGCCCGGCATGAGCCTCAAGGTCGAGCAGAGCGCCAGCCAGCTGCTGCACGAGGCCTTCGTCAGCCTGCGCACCCTGGGCAAGCGTTCGATCCTGGCCCTGCTGGGCATCGTCATCGGCAGCTCATCGGTGGTGGCCCTGATCAACATCGGCCACAACGCCGCCGAGGACGCCGCGGCGATCTTCCAGGACATGGGCACCGATACCCTGGCGGTGCAGTTTCCCGATTCCTCGGCCAGCCGCACGCCGATGCCGCCACTCCTCGACCTGGCGGCCCTACACCAGGCCCTGCCGCAGTTGCTGGACATCGCCCCGGTGGCGCTGTTCAGCGGGCCGGTGGTGTACCGCGGACGCTCCAGCAACGCCAACCTGGTGGGCAGCACCCCGTCCCTGGCCAGCGCCATGCGCCTGCAGGTGCAGCAAGGGCGCTTCCTCTCGGTGTTCGACAGCGGGCAAACCTACGCCGTGGTTGGCGCCCAGGTCGCCGAAGCCCTGAGCACGCCCCACGACCCGCTGCGCCTGGGCGAGCTGATTCGCATCAACGACTACCTGTTCCAGGTGATCGGCATCCTCGGCAAGCAACCGGCGGCGGTGCTGGTCCCGGTGCAGACCAACGAATCCCTGTTCATTCCCCTGGAAGGCATGCGGCGGATTTCCTCGAGCCCGCAGATCAGCAACCTGATCGCCCGCGCGGCACCGGCCCAGGACATGAACCGGCTGGCCATGGCCCTGGGCGATACCTTGAAGCGACACCTGCCCGGACGCAGCGTCGAGGTCCAGGTTCCGCAAAAGATCATCGACGGCATGACCCGGCAAAGCCGCACCTTCGGCTACCTGCTGATGGCCCTGGGGGGCATCTCCCTGGTGGGCGGCGGCGTCGGGGTGATGAACGTGATGCTGATGAACGTCTCGGAACGGCGCCGGGAAATCGGCATCCGCATGGCCCTGGGCGCGCGGCGCCGGGACATCCGCAACCTGTTCCTGCTCGAAGCGGTGACCCTGACCGCCGTCGGCGCACTGTCCGGTGCGGTGCTGGGCATGTGCGCCGCCTACCTCTATGCCCGGCTCTCCGGCTGGCAGTTTGCCCTGGCCGGCGCCTCCCTGCCCCTGGGGATCGGCAGCACCCTGCTGATCGGGCTGTTCTTCGGCCTGTACCCGGCCGTCTCGGCCTCGCGCCTGCAACCGGTGGAGGCGCTGCGGGATGAATGATCGCCAACGCGCCGCGCTCTTGCTGCTGTGCCTGCTCAGCCCCCTGGGCCAGGCCGGCTCCCGGGACATGGACGTGGCACGCCAGGCGTCGGCTCCGACCCTGCGCAGCGCCTACGAACGCAGCGTGCTGCTGAGCCAGCAGCAGACCGAGCTGACCCTGGCCGATGCGGTCTACCTGGGCCTGCGCAACAACCGCGGCATCCGCAGCGCCTACCTGCAGCGGGTGGCGCAGAAGTTCGACCTGCGGGTGTCGGAGGACGCCTTCAACCCCAAGCTGCTGCTCAGCGGCACCTACCGGGCCAACAGGGGCAGCAATGACGGCGTGCGCAACACCAGCCTCAACCCCAGCTCCAGCCTGCTGGGGGAATACGGCACACGCCTGAACATGGCCTGGCACCAGGAACTGAGCCAGGCCAACCGGGCCGGCTACTACCGCCGTGACGGCCTCGACCTGTCGATCATCCAGCCGCTGCTCAAGGGCGCCGGCTGGGACGTGACCACCGCGCCGCTGCGCCTGGCGCGGATCAACGAACAAGCCTACCGCCTCAACCTCAAGGCCAACGTGGCGCAGACCATCAGCGACATCATCGGTGCCTACCGCGAACTGCTGCGGGCCCAGCAACAGCTGGCGATCGTCGAGGACGCCCTCAAGCGCGCCAATGCCCTGCTCCAGGTGAACAAGGCGCTGATCGCCGCCGGGCGCATGGCCGAGTTCGAGATCGTGCAGACCGAAGCCGACATCGCCAGCCAGGAGTTGGGGGTGGAAGAGGCACGCAATCAGGTGGACATCAATCGCCTGTCGCTGCTGCGCCTGCTGGCCCTGGACCTGTCGACCCGGATCCGCGCCAGCGACGGCCTGCAAGCGGCGAAAGTCAGCATCGACCAGCAGGATGCCCTGCGTCTGGCGCAGATCCAGCAACCCACCTACCTGGCGACCTTGCTCGGCAGCCAGCAGGCCGACCTCAACCTGATCATCGCCAAGGACCAGAGCCGCTGGGATGTGTCCCTGGTGGCCGGCGCCAATCAGGTGCGCAATCGCTACGACAACGACGGCGGCAACGGCGCGGGACGGACCTGGGACAGCTATGCCGGCGTCCAGGTGCAGATTCCCATCGGCGACTTGAGTACCCGTCAGGCCGAGGTGCATGCCCGGGTCGACGTGGAAAACCAGGCCCTGGTGCTGGCCGATGCCCGCCAGGCCCTGGAGCGCAGCGTCAGCGACGTGGTACGCGACCTGGGCACCCGCTGGCGCCAGTACGAGATCGCCCAGCGCGCCGTGGACCTGTCCCGGCGCAAGCTGGAGATCGAGCGGGAAAAGCTCAGCGCCGGGCGCTCCAGCAACTTCCAGGTGCTCAGTTACGAAAGCGATTTGCGCACCAGTGAAAACGCCCGCCTCAATGCACTGATTGCCTACCTCAACGCCCAGACCCAACTGGATCTGACCCTGGGCACGACCTTGGAGACCTGGGACATTGCGCTCAACGACTTCTGAGCAGAACAACTGGCGTAAGCGCTGCCTGCTGGGCGGCACGGTCCTGATCGTGCTGGCGGTGGCCGGCGTCGCCTTCACCCGTTACCCCGCCCCGGCTGACTCAGCGGCAGAACAAGGCCGCTGGATAGACGTCAGCCCCGCGCCGCTGATTCATCAGATCGGCCTGGTGGGCAAGATCGAGCCCCAGCGCACCATCAGCCTGACGGCGCCGTTCGACGGCAATGTTCTGGCCAACCTGGTGGAACAGGGCCAGCGGGTGGAGGCTGGCCAGACGCTGCTGAAGATGGATCCCAGCCTGATCGAGATCCAGTTGCGCGAAGCCTTGTCGGTGCAGCTCAAGGCCCGGCGCAGCGTTGAGGAACTGCAGAACTGGGACAGCAGCGCCCTGGTGAACCGGGCCCGGCGCAGCCTGCGTGCCTCAGAGATGGCGGTGAGCAATTCCGAACGCAAGCTCAGTGAAAGCCAGAGCCTGTTTGCCCGGGGCATCATTCCCCGCAACGAGCTGGACGATCTCAAGCAACAGCTGCAGAGCCAGCGCCTGGACCTGACGGCGGCCCAGGGTGAACTGCAACAGGCGCTGGACCAGGGCAAGGGGGAATTGCGCCAGATTGCCGAAATGGAACTGACCAATGCCACGGTCAAGTACGAAGCCCTGCGGGTCCTGCTGGCAGGCAAGGACGTGGTTGCCCCCTTTGCCGGCATCGTGGTCCCGGCGCCGGGGCTCAACCTGACATCAATCGCTTCGGCGGCGGCCTCGGGGCCGGTGCAGACCGGCAGCAAGGTCGGTCAGGGCCAAGCCCTGTTCGGCCTGGCCAACATCGAGCAACTGAAGATCGTCAGCAAGGTGTCGGAGCTGGACATCAACCAGCTGCGCCAGGGCCAGAGCGTGGAAATTCTCGGTGACGGCTTTGATGGCGAGCGCCTCCAGGGCCAGGTGGACATCGTCAGCAGTCTGGCCCTGCCGGGTGACGCCAGCGGTGCCAGCGCGCAGTTCCCGGTGACCCTGTCGGTGCCCAGGCTGACCCACGAACAACAACAGCGCGTGCGCCTGGGCATGAGCGCGCGATTGAGCATCATCACCTACCGCAACGATCAGGCCATCGTCGTCCCGCCGACCGCGATCCAGCGCGGCGCAGATGGCATGAGCGTGGAATATCGGGCGAGCGCCGATCAGCCGGCAAAACGGCTGCCGGTAAGCGTCGGCCAATCAACCGCGGAAGGTGTCGAAGTGTTTGGCCTGCAGCCGGGCCAGGTGCGCCTGCCTGGAGCCCCCTGAGCACAACAACACCGACAGCAACACCGTCGTAGGAGCTGGCTTGCCAGCGAAGGCGTACTCAAGAACAACGCCCTCACCAACGGCCTCTTCGCCGGCAAGCCGGCTCCTACAAGAAGACCGTCGGCCTGTCGGCGCCAGCGGCCGTTCAGGGTCTCAGCGCAGGGCGCGGCGCAAGACCTTGCCTACGGTGGTCTTGGGCAGCTCTTCGGTGCGGAACTCGACGTAGCGCGGCACCTTGTAGCCGGTCAGGTACTCGCGGCAGTGGGCCAGTAGTTGCTCCTGGGTCAGGCTCGGGTCCTTGCGCACCACGAAGATCTTCACTTTCTCCCCGGTCACCTCATCCTCGACGCCAATCGCCGCCACCTCCGCCACCCCCGGATGCAGGGCCACCACGTCCTCGATCTCGTTGGGGTACACGTTGAAACCGGACACCAGGATCATGTCCTTCTTGCGGTCCACCAGGCGGATGAAGCCCTGCTCGTTCATCACCCCGATATCCCCGGTGGACAGCCAGCCATGGCGGTCCAGGACCTTGGCGGTTTCTTCCGGGCGCTGCCAGTAGCCCTTCATCACCTGGGGCCCACGCACCTGCAGTTCGCCCTCCTCGCCCAGTTCCGCCAGTTCGCCGTCCTCACGCACGAAACGCACCCAGGTCGACGGTAACGGCACGCCAATGGTCCCGGTGAAATCGCCTTCGCGCATGCGCGCAACGTCGATCGGGCTGATGCTCACCACCGGCGAGCATTCGGTGAGGCCGTAGCCTTCGATGATCGGCACCCCGGTGACTTCCTTCCAGCGCCGGGCCACCGCTGTATGAGTGGCCATGCCGCCGGCGATGGCCAGTTTCAGGTCGGAAAAATCCCGCTTGCGGAACTCTTCGTTCTCCAGCAGGCCGTTGAACAGGGTATTGACCCCGACGATGCCGCTGAATTTTTCCTTGCGCAGGATCATCTGCACCCGCTTCACATCCCGCGGGTTGGCGATGAGGATGTTGCGCCCGCCCAGGCACATGAACATCAGGCAGTTCACCGTCAGCGACAGCACGTGGTACAGCGGCAGCAAGGTGACGTTGGTTTCCTGCTGGCTCTCGTCCAGTTGATCGCCGACCCAGGCCTTGGCCTGCATCAGGTTGGCCAGGATGTTGCGGTGGCTGAGCATGGCGCCCTTGGCATCGCCGGTGGTGCCGCCGGTGTATTGCAGGAAGGCAATGTCATCCTGATTGAGCTCCACCGGCCGATGTTCCAGCACGCTGGCCAGCTTCATCAGCGCCGGGAAGCGGATCGAGCCCGGCAGGTTGAACCTGGGCACTTGCTTCTGCACGTGGCGCAGGGCGAAGTTCAGCGCCGCGCCCTTGAAGGTCCCCAGCAGGTCGCCGATGGCGGCCACCACGATGTTCTTCAGGCGGCTGCCCGACATCGCCTGCTCCAGGGTGTGGGCGAAGTTCTCGAAGATCACCACGGTTTCCGCGCCGCTGTCCTTGAGCAGGTGCCGCAGTTCATGGGCGGTGTACAGCGGGTTGACGTTGACCACCACCGCCCCCACCAGCAGGGTGCCGAACAGGCAGATCGGGTACTGCAGGCAGTTGGGCATCATCAGCGCCACCCGGTCGCCCTTCTTAACCCCCTTGGATTGCAACCAGGCGGCGAAGGCGAACACCCGCTTCTCCCACAGGTCGTAGCCCATCTCGGTGCCAATGCTGACGTAGGCCACTCGGTGGCGGTACTTGTCCACGTGTTCGAGGAACACTTCCCGCAGCGACGGGTAGCGGTCGATGTCGGCTTCGATATCGGCGGGCACCCCCGGCAGGTAGGCGTTCAGCCAGATACGCTCGGCGGGTTGCAGGCTCACGACACTCATTGGCAGTCTCCTGGTTATTTTATTTTTCGACGATGGCGGTGACACCCAGCCCGCCTGCTGCACAGACGGAAATCAGTCCCCGACCGGAGCCGCGCTGGTGAATGGCCTTGGCCAGGGTCGCCAGCAAGCGTCCACCGGTGGCGGCAAACGGATGCCCGCAGCCCAGGGAGCCGCCGTTGACGTTGAGCTTGCTGCGCTCGATGCTGCCCAGCGGCCCTTCGAGGCCGAGTTTTTCCCGGCAGTAATCGGCGTCTTCCCAGGCCTTGAGGGTGCACAGCACCTGAGCGGCGAAGGCTTCATGAATCTCGTAGAAGTCGAAGTCCCCCAGGCCCAGGCCTTCCCGGGCCAGCATGCGCGGCACGGCATAGGCCGGGGCCATCAGCAGCCCTTCGCTGCCATCGACAAAATTTACCGCGGCGGTTTCCCCGGTACGCAGGTAGGCCAGCCCCGGCAGGTTGTTGGCCGCGGCCCAGTCTTCGCTGGCCAGCAGCACCACCGAGGCACCGTCGGTGAGCGGGGTCGAGTTGCCGGCGGTCAGGCTGCCGTTGTGCCGGTCATAGGCCGGGCCCAGGCCGGCGAGCTTCTCCAGGCTGGCATCGGCTCGCAGGGTGTTGTCCCGGGCCAGGCCGCGATACGGGGTGAGCAGATCATCGAAGAAACCCCGCTGGTATGCCGCGTTCAGTTGCTGGTGGCTGGCCAGGGCCAGCTCATCCTGGGCCAGGCGCTTGATATGCCAGCGCTTGGCCATTTCTTCACAGTGCTCGCCCATGGACAGGCCGGTGCGCGGCTCGCCGTTGCGTGGCAGCAGCGGCTTGAACAACATCCCCGGGCGCACCTTGAGCAGGCTGCGCAGCTTGTTGCCGGTGCCCTTGGCCCGGTTAGCCTGGAGCAGGATCCGGCGCAAGCCTTCGTTGATGCCGATTGGCGCGTCGGAGGTGGTATCGGCGCCGCCGGCAATGCCCACCTCGATCTGCCCCAGGGCGATCTTGTTGGCCACCAGCAACGCCGCCTCCAGCCCAGTGCCACAGGCCTGCTGCACATCGTAGGCCGGGGTCTGTGGCGACAAGGTGGTGGACAGCAGGCTTTCCCGGGCCAGGTTGAAGTCCCGGGAATGCTTGATCACCGCCCCCGCGGCGAACTCCCCCAGGCGCTGGCCGGACAGGCCGTAGCGATCCACCAGCCCCTGCAACGCGGCCACCAGCAGGTCCTGATTACTGTCGTTGGCATACACCGTGTTGGAGCGGGCGAAGGGAATCCGGTTGCCGCCGATGATCGCCACCCGCCGCACCGGCGCCGGATTGAAACTGTACTCAGTCATTGCCCAGCTCCCCAGATAAATAGGCCGCGCATGTGGGGTTTGTCCCCCGCGTCGTTGCGCACTTCGAACTCATGGCGCGGACCGTCCGGCAGACGGTTCCACAGGGTCACCGCCGCCGGCAGCAGGATCGGCAGCTTGAACTCGCAGTTCAGCTCCGCCACTGCCAGCGGATGCGGCGGTTGCTGGGCCGCCAGGGCCCGGCCCAGGGTCCACATACCGTGGGCGATGGGCCGACGGAAACCGAACAGCCGGGCACCGAGCCAGGAGGTGTGAATCGGGTTGAAGTCGCCGCTGACCTGGGCGAAACGCCGCCCCAGGTCGCCCCCCAGGTTCCAGCGCTGGGTGCGATTGAGCGGCGCTTCATCCTGCTTCAGCGCGCCCTCCCAGGGCTCACCGATAGGGTTGGGCACGCCACGACGCAAATACAGGCTGTCGCTTTCCCAGACCAGGCTGCCACCACTGTGGGCCCGGGTGGCGATGGACAGCGCCTGGCCCTTGGGATGGGCCAGCCAGCGTTCGGCGAACACTTCCAGGCGCAGGGCCTGGCCCTCCTCCAGCTTCTGGTACTGGCGAATGCGATTGGCCAGGTGAACCATGCCGCTGGCCGGATAGGGAAAGGTGCGGTCGGTCAGCAACAACAGGTGCAAGGGAAACGCCAGGGTATGGGGAAACGCCAGCGGCACCCCGTGCTCGCGGCGAAAGCCGCAAGCCTGGGCGTAGCGGGCGATCCCGGCGGCCTGCAGCTCCACCGCCGGGCGCACCAGGCGTTCGGCGGGCAGCGCTGGCGCAGCCTCCGGCTTGGGCTTGCGCAGGCTACGGATGCCGTCGTAGAGCAGTTGGCCCCGAGACGGCGGCGGTTCGATGATGCGAATCGCACAGTCGCTATTCATGGCTCAGGCCCCCAGCAGGCTTTGCCCGCAGACGCGGACCACCTGTCCATTGATCCCGCCGGAACCCGGATGGGCCAGCCAGGCGATGGTGTGCGCCACGTCCACGGCCTGCCCGCCCTGGTTCATGGAGTTCATGCGTCGTCCCGCCTCGCGGATCAGCAGCGGGATCTTCGCGGTCATCTGGGTTTCGATGAACCCCGGGGCCACGCCGTTGACGGTGATCTGCTGGCGCGCCGCCAGGGGCGCCAGGTTCTGCACCAGACCAATGACCCCGGCCTTGGAGGTGGCGTAGTTGCTCTGTCCGAGGTTGCCGGCGATTCCGGAAATCGACGAGACGCAGACAATCCGCCCGCCGGGGTTCAGGCCCTGGCCTTCGAGCAGCGCCTGGCTGAGCAGCAGCGGCGCCTCCAGGTTGACCGCCATGACCTTGCGCCACGCCGCCTCGGTCATCTTGGCCAGGGTCTTGTCCTGGGTGATGCCGGCGTTATGCACGACGATATCGAATGCACCGTGTTCACCGACGAACTCCAGCAAGCGCTGCCCGGCCCCGGCGGCGGTGATGTCCAGGGCCAGGGCTTCGCCCTTGAGGCCCGCCGCGGCCTGCTGCAACTCGGCCTCGACCTGGGGAATGTCCAGGCACACCACCTGGGCACCGTCCCGGGCCAGGACCTGGGCAATCGCCAGGCCGATGCCACGGCAGGCGCCGGTGACCAGGGCCCGGCGTCCGCTCAGGGGCCGCTCCCAGTCGAAGTGCCGGGGCACGTCCACCGGCTCGCCGATGCGCACCACCTGGCCCGAGACATAGGCCGAACGCCGGGACAGGAAGAAGCGCAGGCTGCTGTCCAGTTCCGCTTCGGCGCCGGGCTCGACATACAGCAATTGCACGGTGATGGCCCGGCGCAGTTCCTTGCCCAGGGAGCGCACAAAACCTTCCAGGGCGCGCTGCGCCACCGCCTGCTCCAGCGCCTTGCACTGTTCCGGCGGCGTGCCCAGCACCAGCACCCGAGCATGGGCGCCCAGGCGCCGGACATTGGCGTGAAAGCAGCGGTACAGCTCATCGAGCTGGGCGATATCCGCCAGCCCGCTGGCGTCGAAGACCAGACCCTGGACCTTCACGGTGGAGGGTGCGTTGATGCTCGCGGCCTGGGCCGCCACGGTGTCGGTGGCGGCGAAGATCCGTTGCAGCTCGCCTAAAAGGCGCCCCTCGGGCGCCGCGGCGAGGATCACCGGGTTGATCAGGTGGCCGCCCTGCCCCTCGCGCTGGCGTTGCAGCGGCAGCGGTTGCGGCAGGCCGGTACGCTGGGCCAGCCAGCGCCCCCACCCGGAGTTGACGAACGAAAGATAACCGTCAGACATAAAGAGATCCCGATCCAATCCAGTAGTGGGTCAATAGGCCGAATCGCTGGCGGCCACCGCGTCTTCGCTGCTGGCCGCGCGTTTGCGCGAGGCCGGCCTGGCGCCTTGCTCGAAGTGCGCCTGACGCTGCTGCAGGGCTTCCAGCAGGCCGAAGTCCTGAGGGAAGTCGTCGACCTGGATCGCGTGATCGCCATATTCCACGTAACGACTGAGCAACTCGTCTTCGTCCTGGCTGATCAAGTGCTGCTCCAGGGCCTGGACCCGCCAGACGCCGAAGGCCTCGCGGGAAATCGGCAGCGGCGCCAGCAGGCCCTGCTTGATCGCCGGCTTGAGCCGGGCCTCGATCAGTTCCACTTGCGGTTGCAGGCGGAACGCCAGCTCGCCATAGGCCAGCTTGTCGATGTCCGGCTGGGGAATGTAGGAGTCGGCCAGCAGCCGGTCGCGGGTCGCGCCCGGGGTCTGCACCAGCTCGGCCACCTCGGCCAGCAGGCGATCGCTGGGTTTGTGCTGGGGAATGCCCAGGGGAAAGCTCAGGCCACGGATGATCCGCGCGGCGACCTTGGACGGATAGTTGTCCAGCACTTCGGACAGCGCCTCATGGGCCCGCAGCAGTGAGTCTTGAGCCGCCCAGTGCACCAGGGGCAGATCGGCCTGGGGCCGGCCGTCGTCCTCGAAGCGCTTCAACACGCAGGACAGGATGTACAGCTGGGACAGAATGTCGCCCAGGCGTCCGGTGATGCTTTCCTTGCGCTTGAGGGCGCCGCCCAGCACGCCCATGGAAATGTCCGAAGCCAGGGCCAGCACCACCGACAGGCGCTGGATCTGCCGGTAATAGCCGGCCAGGGCCTTGTCGGTATTGGCCGGGGCCTTGATCAGGCGGCCACCGGTCAGCGCATGCACGGCGGCACGCACGGTATTGGCGAAGACAAAGCTGATATGGCCGAACATCGCACTGTCGAAATCTTCCAGGCCCTTGCGCCCGCGGTCCCGGGCCGCTTCCATTTCGCGGAACACATAAGGATGGCAACGGATCAGCCCCTGGCCGTAGATGATCAGGCAACGGGTCATGATGTTCGCGCCTTCCACGGTGATGGCGATCGGGCTTTGCTGGTAGGCCCGGGCCAGGAAGTTGTTGGGGCCCATGCAGATGCCCTTGCCGGCGACGATGTCCATACCGTCATTGACCATGGCCCGGGCCCGTTCGGTGACGTGGTACTTGGCGATGGCCGAGATCACCGAAGGCTTCTCCCCGGCATCCAGCGAGGCCACCGAGACTTTGCGCACCGCGTCACAGGCATACAGATGCCCGGCCATGCGCGCCAGGGGCGCCTGCACCCCTTCGAACTTGCCGATCGGCAGGCCGAACTGCTTGCGCATTGCCGCATAGGCCGTGGTGCCGCGCACCGCCACCTTGCCCAGGCCGACGTTGGCCGACGGCAGGGAAATGGCGCGCCCGGCGGCCAGGCATTCCATCAGCATGCGCCAGCCATTGCCCACCTGATCACGACCGCCGATCACCCATTCCAAGGGAATGAACACATCCTTGCCGGTGGTCGGGCCGTTCTGGAACACCGCGTTCAGCGGCCAGTGGCGACGCCCGGTATTGACCCCCGGATGGGTGGTGGGAATCAGTGCGCAGGTGATCCCCAGGCTGCCTTTGCTGCCCAGCAGGCCGTCCGGGTCTTCGGCGCGAAACGCCAGCCCCAGCACCGTGGCGATCGGGCCCAGGGTGATGTAGCGCTTGTCCCAGGTAACCCGGAAGCCCAGCACTTCCTGGCCTTCGAACTGGCCCTTGCAAACCACGCCGGTATCGGGAATCGCCCCGGCGTCGGAGCCGGCATAGGGGCTGGTCAGGGCAAAGCAGGGAATGTCTTCACCCCGGGCCAGGCGCGGCAGGTAATGCTGGCGCTGGGCTTCGGTGCCGTAGTGCAGCAGCAGTTCGGCCGGGCCCAGGGAGTTGGGCACCATCACCGAAATCGCCGCCGCCGAGCAGCGAGTCGAGAGCTTCATCACCACTTGCGAATGGGCGTAATGGGAGAAGCCTTTGCCGCCGTACTGCTTGGGAATGATCATCCCCAGGAAGCCGGCGTCCTTGGTGTACTGCCAGGCCTTGGGCGACAGGTCCTGCCAGACCTGGGTGGTTTCCCAGTCATTGGCCATGTCGCACAGGGTTTCCACTTCGTTGTCCATGAACGCCTGCTCCTCGGCGCTCAAGCTCGCTGGTGCGGCCTGTAGCAGGCGCGCCCAGTCCGGCTTGCCACTGAACAGCTCGGCATCCCACCACACGGAGCCGGACTCGATGGCCGCACGTTCGGTGTCGGACATGGCCGGCATGATCTTGCGGAACATCGCCAGGGCGCGGCGGGTCAGCAAGGCCCGGCGCAGGGGCTTGAAGCTCAACAGCGCGGCCGGCGCCAACACCAGCAGCACGCCGAGGGTCAAGCCCAGCGTGCCCACCAGGCTGAACAGATACGCGGCCGCCAGCCACACCACTGCGGCGCCCAGCCACAGGGCGGCTGTCGCCTGTCGATAAGCCAGCGCGAGCGCTGCGGCAAGTCCCACCAATAACCAGACAATCATGGAATACCTCTCTTGTTCTAACGAGACGACCACCAGGGCCCTGGGCGTTGTGCCGGCCCCTCGCAGATCACCCTACAAAGGAAAGAAGCATGTTTCAAATTTTATTTTGAAAATATTATTTGAGACTATTCGGCAACGTACAACGGCTGAACCAGGTCAGCCGAAGGGGGAAACGGAAATGGGTCGGACGGGCCAGGCAGACCCCGTCCGGTCAACGGCAGTAGCACCATCCTCGGGCACTGCCGTCAGGCTGGAGCGCCGTGGATCAGAAGTGGTAGGTCGCGGAAAGACTGACTACCTCGCCCTTGGCGTCAACCTTACCGTCGAGGCTGGAGCCGCCGAGGCGATCCTGATTGACCGTCTTGAGCTTGGCTTCCTTGACGAACTGTCGCGAGTACGCCCCATCGATGGTCAACCCGGGAATGGCCTTGATGTCATAGCCAAAACCCAGGGAGGTGAACCAGCGGTCATTGTCCGGAATCCGCGGGTCGCGGGTCGAATCACGGGTCGGCGTCTCGTCGAACGCCACCCCGGCACGCAGGGTCAACTGGTCGGTGAGCTTATAGTCGCCACCCAGGGAGTACATCATCGAATCCTTGTAGCGGTACGGAATGGAAACGATGGTGTTGCCATCGGACTTGAGCGTCAGGTCCTTGAACGACGACCACTGCGTCCAGGTGGCACTGGCCCCCAGGGTGAAACGGTCGTTGAACACGTGTACCCAGTCCAGGCCAAGGGTCGCCGGAATATCCAGTTGGGTGGTGGCATTGGCGCCGTCCGGGTTCAGCTTGAGGCCGGGATAGGCCAGTTCCACCAAGGTCTCGCCATTCGGGCCCGCCGGCTGAGTCGTGTAACTGCGGCCCAGGGCATCTGCGTAGATGTTGTATTTACCCTCCATCTTGTTCTTGATCTTGGCGTGGTAGTTCAGGCCCAGGGTGTCCTGTTCGGTGGGCTTCCAGACTACGCCGGTGAACCAGCCCACCGAGGTGTTGTCGACCTTGACCCGCATCAGGTTGGAACCCACGCCGGACGGAAATGGAATACCAATGTTTGGGGACAGCGCCGCGGCCCCGGTGAGGTTGAGGTTCTGGCTGACGAAACCGGTGCTGTGCTGAACGATCAGCCCGGCGCCTAGCGAGAACTGGTCATTGACCTTGAACGACAGCGAACCGGTCACCCCCACCGTCTCGATCTTGGTATCGACGGCGAAGTCGCGACCTTTCCAGCCATCGTCCCAGGTGCTGCGCATCCCCTGGGGCACAACCTGGCTGAGGCCGAACGCGAAGCGGTCGTTGAGCGGCATGACCAGGAAGCCTGTGGGCAGCCAGGCGGTGAAACCGCCCTGCCCGCCATTGCCAGTCAGTTCCTCGGCCGGGCCGCTGGGTACGCCATCGCTGTCCACTGGAATGGTGGAAGCCGGCTGCCCCTGATAATCGGTGGCATTGCCTTTGTATTTCATCTTGATCCGCGCGTAATCCACGGTCATCTGCGCGATGTTCTGATCAATGAAAGCCATGGCCGCCGGGTTGTTGTAAGCCGCACTGGGATCGTTCTTGAACAGCGATCCGCCACCGAACGCCCGGCCCCAGCCGGGAGCACCGTAGGTCGGAGTAGAGAAGCCACCCGCCTGTACCGATCCGGTACTGATCAGGCTGCCCAGTACCGCCAGGCCTACGGCTGCCTGAATACTCCGTTTCTTATTATTCATGCCCCACTCCTTATTATTATCGACCGCGATCGGCTATCACCGACCCAGGGTGTAGCAACAGGCACCCCTGGCGGGGCACCTGTCTTTTTTCAGCAAGTGATCAGCAGGCTGAAGTCAGATCAACTTCATGGAGTGACGGTGAAGGCCGGGCTTGGATTGACGCTCAGCGCCGTGATCTTGCAGCTGCCGACCGCCTGCGCCGAAGGAATGCTCAGGGTGTTGGTGGCGTTGCTCCAGGTTCCGTTGATGGTCACTGGAGCGCTGCTGCAGTTAGAGAGGATCTTGAAACTGACACCACTCACCACGCCGGTCGTGGCGCTGGTGGCTGTCAGGGTCCAAGGCAGGTTCTGCAGCACTGGCACACTGCACAGCGAATTGCTGCCACTGACGGTCGCGCCGGTGATCGAAGCACTGGAGCCGTTGGCGGCCACGGTACCGGTGAAATTGATGTTGCAGTTGACCGGAATACCGAACGACGCCGGCGAAGACACCGAAATGGTGCCCGGTGCCGAGAAGGTCGCCCCGGCAGGCGCAATGGTAGCGGCGTTGGCCATCGACGCGGCGCCGAGGCAGATGGCGAAGGAAGCTACGGATACCAGAGTCTTGATGCTTTGCATTGTTGTTTTCCTCAAGATTTAGGCAACGGTCGGTTGCCAGGGGGTTATCAGCCTTGCCAGGGTGTCGATGACGCCATCGGCTCTCGGGCTCGACCAAATTCGCTACAGGAGCGCGCTAGGGCGATACCGACCCGGCTTGAAGAACCGGTACTTCCGGACTCAATCGCAGTTTCATCAGCGTCCCTCCATGGATTTTGTGTTGGCTTCAGGGCGCAACCCGGAACGTGGGCGGCATCTGGATCGAAACGGTCTTGATGGTGCAGCCACCGTCGAGGCTGACCTGGGCGGCCTCGAGTTTTCCGGTGCTGTTGTTCCAGCGGCCCTCGGCGGTGCTCGGCCCGCACTCGCCACCCACCAGGGGCGCGTGCACCGTGACCCGGATGCCAGACATGGCGCCGCTGGTTTCGTCCTTGGCAACCAGCTTCCAGGGCAGGTGCGTGGCTTCCACCTGGCCGCACTTGAGGCCGCCGCTGAAATCGACCTTGTCGACGCTGGCAAAACTGCCGTCGGGACTGACCTTGCCGCTGACCTGGATGGTGCAGTCGGCATTGATGATGCTTTTGGCA
The DNA here is from genome assembly GCF_003225665.1 of Pseudomonas sp. TKO26. NCBI lineage: Bacteria > Pseudomonadati > Pseudomonadota > Gammaproteobacteria > Pseudomonadales > Pseudomonadaceae > Pseudomonas > Pseudomonas sp. TKO26. Next base: position 59,427 of record NZ_QKLN01000012.1, on the reverse strand, counting down.
AAGCTGATGGGGCCCTTGGCACTGAACTCGGTGTTGGCCGGTTCGATGCGCGCGGCTTCGGCGGCGTTCATCAGTGACACGCCCACCAGGACCACGAACAGACGGGCAGCGAACAAAGGTGAAATAGACATCCGTAACTTCCTTGCAGTTGCTTATTGTTGTTGTCGGTCAACTTGGCGTAAGGACTTCGGTGTGGCTTCGCCCTGCCCCTTCAAGCAGGTGCCCAGGAAGGGCCACCGGTGCTTGAAGGCGAGCGCTACAGCTAAACGGCGGTGTCTGGATCGGTGTCGGCAAAACCGTATTGCCGGAGCAGCTCGGCACGCTTGGCCGGATGCAGGTTGGCCAGTCTCACGTCCCCGGAGTAATGCGCCAGGACTCGGTGGTCCATCAGCCGCCGCCAGAGCGCTGGCACATAGGCCCAGACGATCATGGTGGCGTAGCCATAAGGCAGCTGCGGCGACTCGTCGAAGTGACGCAGGGCCTGGTAGGAACGGGTCGGGTTGGCGTGGTGATCGGAGTGCCGTTGCAGTTGGAACAGGAAGATGTTGGTGACGATGCGGTTGCTGTTCCAGGAGTGACGTGGCGAGCAGCGTTCGTAACGGCCGTTGGGCTGTTTCTGGCGCAGCAGGCCGTAGTGCTCGACGTAGTTCACCACCTCCAGCAGGGAGAATCCGTAGATGCCCTGGATCACCAGGAAGGGAATCACCGTCACCCCCAGCCAGGCAATCAGCACGCCCCAGAGCACCACGCTGTAGAGCCAGGCGCTGAGCACGCCGTTCTTCCAGTGCAAGGTTGGCAGCCCGAGCTTGTGCAGGCGTTCGCTTTCCAGGTGCCAGGCCGAACGCAGACTGAACCAGACGGTGCGCGGCAGGAAACTCCAGAACGACTCGCCAAGGCGTGAGCTGGCCGGGTCTTCAGGGGTCGCCACGCGAACGTGGTGGCCACGGTTGTGCTCGACGAAGAAGTGCCCGTAGAAGGTCGAGGCCAGGGCCAGTTTGGCCAGGAACTTGGCCATACCGCGGTTCTTGTGCCCCAGTTCATGGGCGATGTTGATGGCGATGCCAGTGGCGGCACCGGTGGACATGGCCATGCCCAGATAGGTAAACCAGCCGATACTGCCGTGCAGTTGCGCGCGCTCGGTAAGGAAGGTGGCAAAGTTCGCCAAACCGCCTTGCAGGTGCAGCTGCTGGCTCAACTGCAGCAAGCCGCCGGCGATGATCCAGTCCACCCCGCGGACCGCCATCCAGGCAGTGACCACCAGGGACAACACCGAGAGCACGGCGCAGCTATAGACGATGAAGCGGTAGTAAGGCTGTTTCTCCAGATCGGGAACCGCGGATTCCGGCGGATTGCTGGCGTCCTCTCCCAACAGGCCGTCGATCAATGGAATCAGACCAAAGATCACCAGCACGCCGCTCCACCAGAACACCTGGACACCGCTGATCAGGGCAAACAGCCCGGCCAGCAAAGGGGTGATCATCGGTAAGGTGCCGAGCCACCAGAGGTGGCGCTTGCCGTCGCTCCAGACGCCGGGTGCCGCCACGGAAACAGTCATGGCAGCCTCCGCACAGCGGCTGTTGGCAGGGATGCTACAAAGGACAGCGCGGTGGCGCTGCAAGGAGCGTGGCTGGATGAAAAAACAAAAGCGTGAAATGGCGTTATTTTCATTATTTTAATCGCTCAATTGCACTTTCAAAAAAAACATTCAAAACATTTTTTTAAAAAAATAGCTCGGGTTCGTTAGCTCGTCAACTATTTTCTCGGCTTGTCTTGAATGTCGCCCGTGACGCATTTACAGCGGTTTGCAGAGGGGTTGCGTGACGCTCGAAGCCGCCCTCTCTAGCTTGCTCGTGATGCCGCGAACGGCGGGCGCAGCACCGTGGCGCTGCGTTGCGGTGTCGCCTGGGAAGCGACCTGCTCAACCAGCGCCACCACCCGTTCGACGGCGCTGATGGGCAGCATGTGCCCCCGGTCCTGGACAATCTCCAAGGACAGCCCCGGCACCTTGCCGACCATTGCCTGCCCATGCTTGCGGCAGTTGAGCACCGGGTCCACCGAGCCATAGATCAGCCCGACCGGCAGCTTCAGGCTGGGGTAGCGCTTGACCATCTCGGACAAGGAACGGTTGACCACGGCGATCTCGCTTGAGGCGTTGTAGAAGTTCTGCGAACGCATGCCCAGCAAGCCTCCGCCGCGTTCGGCGAAATCCTCGGGAACCGGATCCGGGGCGAATATCGCCTTGACCAGCCCACGCCGGCCGAGCATGGCCATGGGCGCCGCCAGGGTCAGGGCCATCCAGCGGCGCAGCAGGGCCGGGCGCACGCCCAGGGACAGGAACACCAGCGGCAGCATGCGCTGCGGGTGAGTCAGCGGCGCCACGAGGATCAGCCCGGACACCGATTGCGGATGATCCAGCGCCAACGACAGCGCCACCGCTCCCCCTAGGGAATGCCCCAGTACCAGAGGCTGCCGCAGATCCAGGGTGTGAATGAATTTGGCCACCAGGGCGGCCTGGGCCGACAGGTCCGCCGCGGCCCCCCGGGCCCGGGTGGAATAGCCGGAACCGGGGCGATCGAGGGTGATGACCCGAAACCGCTCGCGCAATGCCGGCGCCAGGGAGTGAGTCAGGTTGCGCCCGCAGCCGGACAGGCCATGGATCATCAGCAATGCCGGACCACGGCCTTCATCGGTGTAGTGAATGCGCTCGCCGCCAACCTCCAGAAAACGCCCGTTGATCGGAACCTGGCGCTCGATCCTGCGGTTGATGCGGGCGCTCACGCCCCAGAGCAGCGCACTGACCACCAGGAAGACTGCCGCCGCCACTAGCCACTCCATAACCCGCCCCCCGAGCTTCCCTGCGCCGCGCGCCAGGACCTGGATGATCCGGCTGCATGGCTGTCGCCTTGGCCTGGTGCCGCCTGTGGCGTCGCCGGCGCAGTGCGCAGGCGCCCGGTAAAGATCCACAAGCCGATGGCGTAGGTGACATTTCCAGGTGATTTATTTAAATTAATTTTTAAAACATTATTTTAAATTGTGCAATCCTGAGATTTCACTCACCGACGAAAGTCACCCCAAGCGTCACCCAACAATCGAGGTACACACCATGAATGCGTACTCGCCACCCGACGACCCCGAGGTCGTGGACATCGCCATCATCGGCGCCGGCTTTGCCGGGCTGTGCATGGCGATCAAGCTCAAAGAAGCCGGGCTAGTGGATTTCTTTGTCGCCGAACAAGCTGCGTCCCTGGGGGGCACCTGGCGCGACAATCACTACCCCGGCTGCGCCTGCGACGTGCAATCCCATGTCTATTCCTTTTCCTTTGCGCCCAATCCGCACTGGACGCGGCAGTTCGCGCCCCAGGCGGAAATCCGCGAATACCTGGAAAACTGCGCCCGGGATTTCGCCCTGGCCCCCTGGCTGCGCTTCAACATGGGCCTGGAACAGGCGCGGTTCGACGAGGCCAGCGAGCGCTGGCAGCTGCGTTTCGGCAACGGCCGCCAGGTCAGTGCCCGGGTGCTGGTGTCCGGCATGGGCGGCCTGTCGCGCCCGGCGCTTCCGGAGATCACCGGGCTGGACACCTTCACCGGCAAGCGCTTCCACTCCCAGCAGTGGGACCATCGCTATTCCCTGCAAGGCAAGCGCGTGGCGGTGATCGGCACCGGCGCCAGCGCCATCCAGTTCGTACCGAAAATCGCCCCACGGGTGGCCCAGCTCAAACTGTTCCAGCGCACCCCGCCCTGGATCATGCCCAAGCCCGACCGCGAACTTGGCGCCCTGGAGCGCTGGGCCTTCAAGCACCTGCCGTTCACCCAGCATCTGGTGCGCTCAGCGCTGTACTGGGCCCTGGAAAGCCGGGTCATTGCCTTTGCCCGGCGACCGCAGCTGATGAAGCTGGTGCAACGCGTCGCCCTGCGTCACCTGCGCAAGCAAGTGCCCGACCCGCTGTTGCGCCAGAAGCTGACCCCTGACTACCGCATCGGCTGCAAGCGCATCCTGATCTCCAACGACTACTACCCGGCCCTGTCCCGGGGCAATGTCGGGGTCATCAGCGAGCCCATCCTGCGCATCGACGGCGACGCCGTGATCACCGCCGACGGCAGCCGCCATGCGGTGGACTGCATCATCTTCGGCACCGGCTTCCAGGCCACCGACCCGTTGCCCCGGGGCCTGCTCTTCGGCCGCCAGGGCCAGGACCTGGTGGACAGCTGGGCACAGGGCGCCCATGCCTACCTCGGCACCTGCCTGCCGGGTTTTCCCAACCTGTTCATGATCGTCGGCCCCAACACCGGCCTGGGCCACAACTCGATGATCCTGATGATCGAGGCCCAGGTGGCGTACATCCTCAAGGCCCTGGAACGGATGCGCCGGGACCGCCTCGCCAGTATCGAGGTACGCCCCGAAGTAGAGCACCAGTACAACCAGCGCCTGCAGCAGCGCCTGGCCGGCGCCATCTGGAGCACCGGCGGTTGTCGCAGCTGGTACCTGGACCCGCGCAGCGGCAAGAACACCACCCTGTGGCCCGGCTCCACCTGGAGTTTTCGCAAGACCGTGCAGCACTTCCGGCTCCAGGACTACCTGAGCACCCCCTTGCCGCAGCCCGGAAACATCGCCGCCGAAGCCGCGGCGCGCCCACAGAACCTTGAAGAGGCCGTCCGATGAACAACTTTAACGGTAAAGTCGCCGCCATCACCGGCGCCGCCTCCGGCATGGGCCGGGCCCTGGCCATCGCCCTGGCCCGCGAGGGCTGCCACTTGGCCCTGGCCGACAAGAACCCCCAGGGGCTGGCCCAGACCGTGGCCCAGGCCCGGGCCGCCACGCTGTTGCCGCTGCGCATCAGCAGCCAGGAACTGGACGTCGGCGATCGCCAGGCGATGTTCGCCTGGGCCGCCGCCAGCGCCGCCGAACATGGCCAGATCAACCTGATCTTCAACAACGCCGGGGTCGCCCTGTCCAGCACCGTGGAAGGCTCCAGCCTGGCGGACCTGGAATGGATCGTCGACGTCAACTTCTGGGGCGTGGTCCACGGCACCCAAGCCTTCCTGCCCTACCTCAAGCAGTCCGGCGAAGGACACATCATCAACACCTCCAGCGTGTTCGGGCTGTTCTCCCAGCCGGGCATGAGCGGCTACAACGCCACCAAGTTCGCCGTGCGCGGCTTCACCGAATCCCTGCGCCAGGAACTGGACATGCAAGGCCACGGAGTATCCGCCACCTGCGTGCACCCGGGGGGCATCCGCACCGACATCGCCCGCACCAGCCGCATCAGCGACAACGTCAAAGGCTTTTTGATCGACAACGAACAGCAAGCCCGGGACGACTTCGAAAAACTCTTCATCACCAGCGCCGAAACCGCCGCCAAGGTGATCCTGCACGGGGTGCGCAAGAACAAGCGCCGGGTGCTGATCGGTCGCGACGCGCACCTGCTCGACCTGTTCGTGCGCCTGCTGCCCAGTGCCTATCAGGGACTGGTGGTGTGGCTCAGCCGGCGCCTGGCGCCCAAGCCGGGCCGGGAGCGGCCGCCGCTCTACAAACCCCAGGACGAACGCGGCCTCTGAGGCCGCCACCTTCACCACCCAGTGTCTAGAGGAGCGCCAGCCATGCTGCCCATCCGCCGTGACATCAAGGTCGAACTGCCTGCCGAACGTGCCTGCGACTGGCACGAACAAGGCAGTCACGTCAGCCACTTCTTCAACGCGCTGTCCCTGCTGTTTCCCGCCGGCGAGCTGTTTTTCATGGACAGCGTGCGCCACTACCGCGAGCAGATCCACGACCCCGAGCTCAAGCGCCAGATCCAGGGCTTCATCGGCCAGGAAGCCATGCACAGCCGCGAGCACCTGCACTACAACGACCTGTTGCAAGACGCCGGGCTGCCAGCCCATTTGCTGGACCGGCGGCTGCGGATCATCCTCGACTTCCAGAAGAAACACTTGCCGCCAGCTTTCAACCTGGCCATCACCGTGGCCCTGGAACACTACACGGCGATCCTCGCCGACCTGCTGCTGCGCGACCCCAGCCGTTTCGGCGATTCGGTGGAAGGCTACCGGCAGATGTGGCTGTGGCATGCCCTGGAGGAAACCGAACACAAGTCGGTGTCCTTCGACGTCTTCAACCAGGTGATCCGCCCCGGGCCCAAACGCTACCTGCTGCGCAGCACAGCCATGCTCTTCACCACCCTGACCTTCTGGCTGGTGGTGTTCGACTTCCATGTGCGCATGCTGATCGCCGACCGCCGTCGCGGCGGCCACTGGCGCGGCCTGTGGCGAGTGCTCAAGTACCTCTACGGCCCCAAGGGCGTGCTGCCGCGCATCGCCCTGCCCTGGCTGCAGTTCTTCAAGCCGGGCTTCCACCCCTGGGACCACGACAACCGCGAGCAACTGCAACGCATCGACGGCCTGGTACGGGATATCCAGCGCACCCGCAACGCCGCGGCCAAGTGAGCGGCCATGGCACGCTGCGACTGCGGCGTGCCATGGCCGCCCGTACGCGTCAGGGGCTGCTAATCTGCAGCGCACCCTTTTGTGCTGCGAGCCCGCGCCATGATCCTGATCCTGCTGCCCCACGCCGACTACGACCCCACGGAAAGCAGCCTGCCCTGGCAGGCCGCCCGAGACGCCGGGTTCCAGGCGCAATTCGCCACACCGCAAGGGATGCCGGCCTATGCCGATTCACGCCTGGTGAGCCTGGGCTTCGGCCCGCTCAATCCGCTGTTGATGACCCCGGCGGCGGACCTGCAGCATTACCACGACATGACCCGGGATCCGGCCTTCCGCCGCCCATTGAACTACGCCGAGGTCGATCCGCAGGCCTTCGAGGGCCTGCTGATTCCCGGCGGCCATGCCCGGGGCATGCGCAGCCTGCTGGAGTCCGCAGAGGTGCAGCGGATCATCCTGGCCTTCTTCAAGGCCGACAAACCGCTGGCCGCGGTGTGTCATGGTCCCCTGGCCCTGGCCCGCTGCATCGATCCCGACACCGGGCGCTCCGTGCTCCATGGGCGCAAGGTCACCGCGCTGCTGGCCGGGCCCATGGAACTGGCGGCCTGGATCGTCACCGCGCCGTGGCTGGGGCGTTATTACCGCACCTACGACCACAGCGTCGAGCAAGAGATCAAGCAGGTACTGGCCAGCCCGGCGGATTTCATTTCCGGGCCCTGGCTGCCGCGCCGGGATTCGGCGCAGCACCCCGAGCGCGGCTTTGTGGTGCGCGACCGCAATCTACTGACTGCGCGCTGGCCGGGGGACTGTCACCGCTTCGCCAATGAATGGGTGACCCTGCTGCAACAGGCCCGGCAGGCTCAGCCTGAACAAAACCAGGTTTGAAGGCCTGAGCGCGAGCGCTGCCGCTTCAAGGGGACCTCTTCGCCAGTCCGCTTGCACCTGCCGCAGGGCTCAAGCGTGGGACCAGCGGCGATGCAGGCCGCGGGCCAGGGCATCGAGGGCAAAGCCCAGAACACCAATCAACAGGACCATGGCCATCAGTTCCGAATAGGCCAGGCGGTCGCGGGTGTCGAGGATGAAGTAGCCCAGGCCGGCGCTGACCCCAAGCATTTCGCAGGGCACCAGGACGATCCACAGAATGCCAATCGACAACCGCACGCCAGTCAGTACGTGCCCGAGCACGCCGGGCAATATCACTTTGCGCAGGGTCTCCCAGCGGGTGGCGCTGAGGCTGCGGCTCAGTTGCAGCCAGCGCGGGTCCAGTTGGCGCACGCCAGCCGCGGTGTTGAGCAGGATCGGCCACAGCGCGGCAAACGCCAGGAGGAAGTAGATCGGCTGGTCGCCCACGCCCATCAGCATCACCACCACCGGCATCCAGGACAGCGGCGAGATCATCCGCAAGAACTGGAACGCCGGGGTGGTGGCCGCCTCCAGGTGCCGGTAGCTGCCCACCAGCAGGCCCAGGGGCACGCCGATCAGCAACGCCAGAAACAGCCCGACCAGGATCCGCTTGAGGCTGACCCACACGTGCTCATACAGCTCGCCACGCCCCAGCAGTTCCACCAGGCTGGCGAAGGTGGCTTCGGGGGAGAAACGCGCCGCCAGGCCGTCGCCGCTGCCCAGCAGGTGCACCCCCAGCCACCAGGCCAGCAGCAGGCTCAGCAGCCCAGCCAGCCCCAGGAGCCAGTGGTTCAGGGAGGAAGGTTGCTTGCCCATCAAAGACCGAACTCCTCGCTGCGTTCGAAGCTGTCCGCCAGGCCGAAGGCCTTGAGCCCGCCCACCGCGGCGATGGCATTGCGCACAAAGCGCTCGTCCACCAGATCCTGGGCGGTGTGCGCCGGATCCAGGTCGGCGAGAAAGCCCTTGTCGCCCTCGATCAGGGTGTCCTTGAGGCGCTTGACCAACTCCTGGGTGTAGCTGGGGAACGGATACGGCTGGAAGTCGATGCGCTGCTCGTCCCAGTGGCTGTGGCGGATCGCGCCGCTGGCCAGGGAGCCTTCGCGATCCGACGCCGCCGGGGCCAGTACCCGGTTGAGCACCTGCGGCGCATGGGGCGTGTAGCGATTGGCGCCGTCCTTGGACAGCAGCTGGGCGGCCTCGGCGCGGTGGTCGCGGGTCCACAGCTGAGCCTTGACGATGGCGTTGACCACCTTCTGCGACCACTCGGGGCGGTTGTTCAGGTCGTGCTCGTGCATGAACACCACGCAACAGGCGTGATTGCGCCAGACGTCGCCGGTAAAGCGCTGCACCCGGCCGACCTTGAGTTCCTCGGCCAGGGCGTTGAACGGCTCGGCGACGATGTAGCCGGCGATTCGCTGGCTGGCCAGGGCCGGCGGCATGTCCGACGGCGGCAGCACCAGCAGGTTGACCTCGTTGGCCCCCAGGGCGCTGCCGGCGGCCTTGCTCACCGGCACCAGGCCGTTGTCGCGGAACAATTGCTGCACCACCACGTTATGGATCGAATACCAGAACGGAATCGCCACCGACTGCCCCGCCAATTGCCTGACCTCGGTGATGCCCGGGGCCACGGTCAGGCCGGAGCCGCCGACGTGGTTCCAGGCCACCACCTTGGCCGGCACCCGGCTGCCGTAGCGGGCCCAGACGGTCATCGGCGACAGCAGGTGAATCACGTTGACCTGCCCGGAAATGAACGCCTCGATCACCTGGGCCCAGCTGCGCAGCAACACCGGGCGCTCGGCCTTGATGCCTTCGGCCTCGAACAGGCCATTGTTGTGGGCCACCAGCAACGGCGTGGCGTCGGTGATCGGCAGGTAGCCGATGCGCACCGGCGCATCCGGCTCCTGGGCGGCGCGGGCCTGCAGGCTGTTGAGCAGCGGCATGGCGCCGCCGGCGGTCAGCAGCGCGCTGAGCTTGAGAAAATCACGCCGAGTGTGAGTGAAGTCGTCCAGGCACATGGTCAATCTCCGACGGTGCAGGCAATGGGGAAGTTGAGGGGTTGCGGCTCGCCCGCCGAAGGGTCTTGAGAATCTCGATACGCAGGGCGCCCAGTTCCTCGATCCGCTCGGCGCGCGGCGCCGGCAGGTCGATCGACCACTGGCCGAGGGTGCGCGCCGGGCTGTGACCCAGTAGCAGGACCCGATCGGACAGCAGCAGGGCTTCGTCGATGTCATGGGTGATCAGCAACGCCGCAGTGCGCTGCCGACCGATGATCTGCAGCAGCAGTTGCTGCATGTCGGCCCGGGTCACTTCGTCCAGCGCGCCGAAGGGTTCGTCCAGCAGCAACACCTGGGGCTGGCGGGCCAGGCAACGGGCCAGCGCGGTGCGCTGGGCCATGCCGCCGGACAACTGCGCCGGATAACGCTGGCGGGCGTGCTCCAGGCCCACCGCGGCAATCGCCTGGTCGATGCGCTGCTTGCGCTGTGCCGGGCTCAGATGGGGCTGGCGGGCGAAATCCAGGCCGAAGGCGACGTTATGCTCCAGGTTCAGCCAGGGCAGCAGGCTGGGGTCCTGGAACGCCACGGCAACCCGCGGATGGGGGCCGTCGAGGACTTCGCCGTTCAGGCTGACCTGCCCCGTACGGGGCTTCTGCAGGCCGGCCAGGACCCGCAGCAGGCTGGATTTGCCGACCCCGCTGGGGCCGAGGATGGACACCACTTCCCCGGCTTGCAGATGCAACTCGAAGTCTTCCAGCACGCTGTGCCAACCATCCGCCGCGGGGTAGCCAAGGCTGATTGCCTGGGCATTCAACAGGCCGCTCATGCTGCCGCGTTCCGCGCCTGGCGCTGCAGTTCGGCGCGCAGTTGCACCAGGCTCGGGGTGACGATGGGCACGAACGCCGATTCACGCCAGCGCCGGGCAAAACCGCTGCCGAATTCGCTGAGGTAAGCCTTGCCGCCACTGGCCTGCAACTCCAGTTGCACTGCGTTGGCGGTGGCTTCGGCCAGAGAGATGCGGACCCGGAACAGGGCCGCCGGCTGACCGAGGAAACGCCCGTCGAGCAGGCCGCTCTTGAGTTCGCTGACGGTCTGTTCCAGGTGCTGGCGTTGTTCCAGCAAAGGCTCCTGGAGGATCGAGCGGGCCCCCTCGACATGCTGCTCCACTTCGCTCAGGGCGCGACGCGCCAGGCCGATGGCCAGTGCGCATTGCAGGCCGAGAAAGGCCGGGCGCACCGCCGGCAGGAAGGCCCGGGCGTCCTCGTGCAGCAGCCAGTCCCGTGCCACCAGCACCTGGTTCAGCTCCAGGGCGGCGGTGTTGCTCGATTGCAGGCCCATCAGTTGCAGATCTTCGGAACGCTGCAACCCCGACAAGGCATCGGGAATCGCCAGGATGAACGGCGCACCGCCCTCCTCGCGCTCAATGGCCGCCGCCACCACGAAACCGCTCTGGCGCAGGTTGGTGACCCAATGCAAGCGGCCGGTGAGGCTCCAGCCGTGATCCTGCTCCTGCGCCTTGACCTGTAGGGCCTCGATCCCTGACAGGTACTTCATGGCGTTGGACAGCCCGGTGGCCCCGGCCAGCTCGCCGCCCAGCAGCGACGGCAGCAGGCGCTGCCGCAACGCGCCGTTGGGGCTGTGCAGCAGGTACTCGATGAAGGCCCGCTGCCCCCAGCAGACGAAAGCCGCCGCCAGCGAGTGGCTGGCCACGCTGGCCATGACCTCCAGGGCGTCGGTCAAGTCACCGCCGCTGCCGCCCAGGGCCGGGTCGATGCCGACCCGCAGCACCTGGGCGTCGGCCAGCCGCGCGAGTACCTGCTGCGGGTCGCACTGACCCTGGTCGAGCGCCTGGGCCTGGGCATCCAGCCATTCACTCAATTGCGCATCGAGCATGTCGTTTTCTCCTTGAAGGGGGCGCCGTACAAGCGCCGGCGCCCTGACTCATTGACCTTGTACTGACCAGCGATACTTGGCCAGCTCGGGGTTCAGTTCGGTGCCGGCGAACACGTTGGCGAAGTTGCACAGAGTAGCCAGGCTGATGCCCAGGATCACCTCCAGAGCGTTGCCTTCGCTGTATCCTGCGGCCTTGAACTGCGCATAGCCGGCGTCACTGACCTTGCCCCGGGTGGCGATCACTTCCCGGGCAAAGGCCGCCAGGGCCTGCAGCCGGGCTTCGGGCAAGGTGCTCTGCTCGCGCAGGGCGCTGACCACCGGATCGGAGAGTTTGGCCTTGTTCAGGGCCACCGCGGTATGACCTGCGACACAGAAATCGCAGCCATGGGTGGTGGCGGCCACCAACTGCACCACTTCACGCTCCGCCAGGCTCAGCTCGGCCTTGCCGTTGAGCGCGGACACCGTGACGTAGGTTTCCAGGGCCGCCGGGGCGTTGGCCAGGATGCCCAGCAGATTGGGGATGAAGCCTGAATTTTTCAGGGCGTTTTCAAGAAATGGCCGGGCCGCTTCTGGGGCGCTGTGCAAGGTGTGTAGAGTGACGCGGGACATGGAATGGGCTCCTGCTGTGTAGGTGGGCGCCAAGTCTGTTGGTTATAAGAATTCCGATCCATATTCTAAAGTAGCGATTACTTGCTCCTGAGTGTTTCCCTTAGATGATTTCATCAAGCCCCTTGGTTGATTGGTTATTAGAAGGCCTGGAACTGGACGCCAGCCTGTTTCATGTCGGGCGTTACTGCGGTGGCTGGCACGCCAGCACCCAGGGGCTGGCCCGGGCCAGTTTCCACCTGATCGTGCAGGGCCATTGCTGGCTGCACATCGACGGCGTGCCCGAAGCCCTGCGCCTGAACGCCGGAGATGCGGTTTTCCTGCTGCGGGATCTGGGCTATCGACTGTCCAGCGCCCAGCAGCCCGAGGTAGCGCAGCAGCTGCCGCGCGTCGCCATGAGCGCCCTGGATGCCGGTGCCCAGGATGGGGTCGGGCTGGTGTGCGGCTTCTTCCATTTCAAGTCGGGGTTGTCGTCGCTGATCATCGAGGGGCTGCCGGACTGGCTGGTGCTGCGGGCCGGCGATCCGTCCCTGAGCGCTGCCCGGGCGCTGTTCCAGCTGATTCTCGATGAGTGCCAGCGCGCGCCCGCGCCCTCGTCGGCACTGCTGGAGCGCCTCAGCCACCTGCTGTTTCTCTATGTGCTGCGCCAGCAGGTCAGTGACAACCAGGACCTGGGCGGCCTGGTGGCCCTGGCCCGGCATCCGGGGTTCGCCCCGCTGCTGGAGCAGTTGATCCAGCACCCCGGCCAGGCCTGGTCCCTGGAAAGCATGGCGGCGTGCACCGGGCTGTCGCGCTCGGCGTTTTTCAAGCGTTTCAATGAACTGGCCGGGCAGTCGCCGGGACAGGTGCTGCTGGCCCTGCGCATGCGCCATGCCTGCCAGTTGCTCAAGGCCAAGCAGACGGTGGAGCAAGTGGCGGTCGCGGTGGGCTATCAGTCGATTGCCGCGTTCACCCGGGCCTTCACCAAGGCGGTGGGGCTGCAGCCGGGGGCCTATCGCAAGCAGCATGAAGGGCGCTGAAGCGCCCTCCCGCGGCGGACTCAGCGCCGATGGGCCAGGGCCCGAACCAGTCGGTCGCCGGCGCTCTGCACCCCCTGGACCAGCAGCACCAGGATCAGCACCGTGGCCACCATGATCTGGTTGTTGAAGCGCTGATAGCCGTAGCGGATCGCCAGATCCCCCAGGCCTCCGCCGCCGATCACCCCGGCCATGGAAGAGAAGCCGATCAGCATCACCAGGGTCAGGGTCAATCCCGCTAGCAGCGCCGGCAGGGCTTCCGGCAGCAGCGCCTTGAAGATCACGTGGCCGATATGTCCGCCCATGGCCAGGATCGCCTCGATCCGGCCCTTGTCCACTTCATCCAGGGCGTTCTCGACGATCCGTGCAAAGAACGGAAAGGCGCCGATGGTGATTGGCACCACCGCCGCGGTGCTGCCCAGGGTCGTGCCCACCACCAGCCGGGTCAGGGGGATCAGGGCAATCAGCAGCACCACGAAAGGCAGTGAGCGCCCCAGGTTGACCAGGGCGCCCAACAGCCGATTGAGCCGGGGCATCGGCCGCAGCCCGCCCGGACGGCTGATGAACAGCAACACCCCCAGGGGCAGGCCGATCAACAGGGTGAACAGCGAGGCGAGGAACACCATGTACAGGGTTTCGCCGGTGGCGGTGAGCAGCAGTTGCGCCAGTTCCGACCAATCGAGACTGCGGTTCACAGGCGCTCACTCCGCACGCCGCGCCGGGCCAGGGCGCTCAGCAGTTGCTGGAATTTGCCGGCGTCGGCGCTGGCGGCCGCGATGCGCAGGCGCCCTACCCGCTGGCCGCCCACGGCCTCGACACCGCCGGCCAGGACCTTGAGCGGCAGCCCTTGCTGACGACTCAGTTGCTGCAACAGTGGCGCGGCGCGCTGGTTGTCGAAAAAGGTCAGTTCGGCTTCGGGCTGGCCACCGTTGAACGGCAGGTTGTAGCCCGGCAGCAAGTCGCGGCCCAGGGCCGAATGCGGATCCGCGAGCAATTGGCCGATCGGGCCACTCTCCAGCAACCGGCCCTGGGCCAGGGAAGCGGCGTGGCTGCAGATGGCCTTGACCACCGCCAGTTCGTGGGTGATCAGCACGATGGTCAGCCCCAGTTCGCGGTTGATGTGCGTCAGCAGTTGCAGGATCGAGGCGGTGGTTTCCGGGTCCAGGGCGCTGGTGGCTTCATCCGACAGCAGATAGCGAGGCCGCGCCGCCAGGGCCCGGGCAATCCCGACCCGCTGCTTCTGGCCGCCGGACAACTGCGAAGGAAAGGCCCGGGCCTTGTCGCTCAAGCCCACCAGGTCCAGCAGCTCCAGGACCCGGGCCTGGCGTTGCGGCCGTCCCAGGCCGGCGATTTCCAGGGGCACCGCGACGTTGTCCTCGACCGTGCGCGAATGCAGCAGGTTGAAGCCCTGGAAGATCATGCCGATGCCCTGGCGCTGGCGTCGCAACTCGCTCGCGGACAAGGCGCCGAGGTCCTGACCGTCGATCAGGATGCGCCCGGAGCTGGGTCGTTCCAGCAGGTTCAGGCAACGCAGCAGGGTCGACTTGCCGGCCCCGCTGCGCCCGAGAATGCCGTACACCGCGCCATCGGGAACCGTCAGTGAAACCCGATCCAGGGCCGAAGGCTGGCCCTGGCCATAGACTTTGCTGACCTGCTCCACCTGGATCATGGCTGGAGGCCCGCAACCGGGATCACCGAGCCCGAGTAGGTTTCGCTGATGTATCGGGCCACTTGTGCTGACTTGAGGTCCTCGGCCAACTGGCGGATGCGCGGGTCGTCCTGCAGTTTGGGGGTGGTCACCAGGATGTTGGCGTATGGGTTGTGCTCGGCCTTCTCCAGACCCAGGGCGTCCTTGGCCGGCACCAGTCCGGCTTCCAGGGCGTAGTTGCCGTTGATCACGGCCAGATCCACGTCCTCCAGGGCCCGGGGTATCTGCGGCGATTCGATTTCGAGGATTTTCAGCTGCTTCGGGTTGTCGGCGATGTCCTTGGGGGTGGCCTGGTCCCGGGCCGGGTCGTTGAAGCCGGGCTTGAGGCGGATCAGTTGGTAACTCTGCAGCAGGTACAGGGCACGGCTGAGGTTGGTGACATTGTTGGGCACTGCCACGCTGCCGCCCTGAGGCACCTGATCGAAGCCCTGGTGCCGCCGGGAGTAGATGCCCAGAGGTTCGATGTGCACGCTGGCGGCCACCGCGAACGGCTGGCCCAGCGCCTGTTCCTGGGACTTGAGGTACGGCAGGTGCTGGAAGTAGTTGGCGTCCACGTCGCCGTGGGCCAGCAGCTCGTTGGAGTTCACGCCGTTGGGGATCTCGATGATCTGCAATTGCAGTTGCGGGTCGATCTTCTGCACATAGGCGAGGATCTGCGCGTGGGGCACCGGATCGGCGGCCACCCGCAACGGTTGCGCGGCGCTGGCCGGCAGGGCGTGTCCCAGGCTGGCCAGCAGCGCCAGGGCAAACAGGGGGGTCTTGGGCATGGCAAGCATCCTTGGTTCGGCGAATGAGGGTCAGGCGCTCAGGGCCTTGGGTATCAGGACATCGGCGTAGAAACGCTGGGCCACGTCGGGGTGCGAGCGCAGGCGGCCCTTGAGGTAGTTCCAGCCGACGTCGCGAAACAGCGGATTGTGCGGATCGCTGGCCGGGCCCCGGGCCTCTTGCCGCAGCGCCTCGGGCAAGGGGTACAGCGGCACCCGGGCGTCCAGTTGGGCCCCCAGAAAGAAGGCGATGGACAGCCGCTCGCGATCCGCCGGTGGCGACAGCACCCGGTGCACCGTGGCGCGCAGGTAGCCGTGGGTGGCCAGTTCCAGCAACTCGCCGATGTTCACCACCAGGGTGTTGTCCCGGGGTGGCGCATCGATCCAGCGGCCCTCTTCCACTTCCACCTGCAGGCCGGCCTGCTGGTCCTGCAGCAGAAAGCTGAGAAACCCGGAGTCCTTGTGCGCGCCGACGCCCTGGTTGCTTTGCCCCACAGCACGGCCGGGGTAGCGGATCAGCTTGATGTGTTCATTGGGCCGTGCGCCGTACAGAGGATCGAACGCCTGCTCCGGCAGCGACAGGGCCTGGGCGAAAGCGCGCAGCAGCCGCAGGGACATGCGGGTCATTGCCTGCTGCCACTCCAGCAGCAGCGGCTTGAGTTGCGGCAACTGCGCCGGCCACTGGTTAGGCCCTTGCAGGCGCGCCCAGGGCGGGCTGTCGGGGTCCAGCGGCAGGGCCTGGCGTTCGGCTCCCAGGTCGAACTGCTCGCGCAGGTCCGGCTGGCCGCGGGTGATCTCCGAAGCCGCGCGGTTGTAGCCGCGAAAATGCGGCGAGTGGATCATTGCCACCGCCGCCTTGTCGGCCTCGGGCAAGGCGAAGAATGCCCGGGCCTGCTCCTGCACCCGGCGCAGCAGATCGCCGTCGATGCCGTGCCCGGTGAGGTAGAAGAAGCCGACGTCCCGCGCGGCCTGGCGCAGGTTGAGCAAAAACGCCTGGCGCTGTTCCTGGCTCGCCTCCAGTTGGCTCAGGTCCAGAATCGGCAATGCGGTGATATCCAACGAGTGCGGCATGGTTCACTCCCCTGTGAGTTGACGATGTCCGGGAAAGTCGGGCTCAGAGCTTGGCAATGGACACTTCGGTGGATTTGACGAAGGCGATCACTTCGCTGCCGACCTTCAGTTCCAGGTCGCGCACCGAGCGGGTGGTGATCACCGAGGTGACGATGCCCGAAGCGGTCTGCACGTCGATTTCCGACACCACCTGGCCTTCGTGGATCTCCTTGATCACGCCTTTGAACTGGTTGCGTACGTTGATGGCTTGAATGGTCATGCGGGCAAATCCTCTGCAGGCACCGGACTCAGGAATTGAGCGGCTGGTGACAAACATGCACCTTTGGCCAAAGCCTTCAAAGGAATAAATAATTAGTATTTTATGCCCTTTGGAAATATACGATCTCCATCATCGCCCAGGCCTTGGCGGGGTCCGATGCCCTTCCAGCAGGACTTGACCACCGCCCATGGCTTTGTTTCCCTGTGCCCTCCCCATCCGACTCGCCACAGATCCCAGGAGGCAGCATGCGCAAGCTTGAGCTCGCGGACACTCAGGTTCCGGTCATTGGCCAGGGCACCTGGCGCATGGGGGAGGATCGTCGACTGCGGGATCGGGAAATCGCCGCGCTGCGCAGCGGGATCGAGCTGGGCATGACCCTGATCGACACCGCGGAGATGTACGGCGAAGGCGGCGCCGAGGAAGTGGTCGGCCAGGCCATTGCCGGGCGCCGCGATCAGGTGTTCCTGGTGAGCAAGGTCTATCCCCACAATGCCAGTCGCCAAGGCCTGCCCCTGGCCTGCGAGCGCAGCCTGCGGCGCCTGGGCACCGAGGTCATCGACCTGTACCTGCTGCACTGGCGCGGGCACTACCCTCTGGCGGAAACCGTCGAGGCATTCGAGCGTCTGCGGGAAGCCGGCAAGGTTCGCCGCTGGGGGGTGTCCAACTTCGATCTGGCGGATCTCGATGAACTCGACGCGCCGGCCTGCGCCACCAATCAGGTGCTGTACAACCTGGAATCCCGGGGCATCGAGTTCGACCTGCTGCCCGCCTGTCAACAGCGCCGGATGCCGATCATGGCCTATTGCCCGATCGGCCAGGGCGGCGCCTTGCTGGCCGAACCGCAGTTGCAGCGGATTGCCCGGGAACATGCGGCGACCCCGGCGCAGGTGGCCCTGGCCTGGCTGTTGCGTCAGGACGGGGTGCTGGTGATTCCCAAGGCGGTGCATCCGGAACACGTGCGCCTCAATGCCCAGGCCGGCGAACTGCAATTGCAGCCGCGGGACCTGCTGGCACTGGATCAGGTGTTTGCTCCGCCACGACGCAAACAGCGCCTGGAGATGGTTTAAACGTTATAGCGGAATGAGGAATGTTCGATTGCAGGCGAAGTTACAAGAGATTGATTGCGAGAAATTGACGACAAGCAAAAGTTGCTCTTTCAGACAATTAACTAAGTGCTCGGAAAAGTATCAACGTTATAAAAATCCTTTGCACCCAGCCATTTAAGAATTGTCTGATCCCTGCTTGGCATGCCCCCAATTACAGTTGGCGGATGAGATTAAAAAGCTACCTGCATCAGATCAATCCCCTTTTTTCCAGTCCTGAAGCAGCCCGTCGGCTGCTTCGTGTCGTCGCGCTGATTTTCTTGATCGGCCTGCTCGGCGCGGTCTACAACTTCCTGCGTTCAAGCATCAACAACGAACTGTCGCAACGCCGCAGTTACATGAGCAGCGCCATTGCCGAAGCGCAGACGTTCTTCACCAGTCGCGAAGCCTTGCTGGAAAGCCTGAGCCTGTCGGCCGTGCACAAATCCCGGCAAAACCCCAACTTTCAACCCAACAGCGACCCAGAGGAGGAAATCCACCTGCAACTGGGCGCCCCCGGAGAGCATCAATGGGGGGTCTGGCTCACCCAGCGCATGCGCGACTACCTGAAAAGCAAGCAGCTGAACCTGCTCTACATCCACGACGGCGAGCAACCACTTGTACAACGTCTGTTCAGCACCCAGCCCGAAGCCGCCTACCTGCCCGCACTGATGCTGGCCAAGCTGGCCAGCCTGAACCCCTCGCAGATCCCGACGGGACAGCAACTGTGGTTGATGGATCACTCCTCGAGCAACGCCCGCCTGTACATTTTCACTCGCCTCGACGAACGCTACCTAAATTCCGGCTGGCTGGGCCTGGAAATGGAAGGCCAGAGCGTATCCGCGGCCCTCAGCGATCAGAGCGCCGGGGACTTCATGATGTTCAACTCCCAGGGTGGACTGATCTTCAGCAGCGCTCCCAGCGCCCAGTTGAGCGAGGAGCTCCGGCAAGTCCAGGGCGACAGCTTCTTCGGGTTTCTCGGCGGCCGCTGGTGGCCCGATCACCTGGTGATCCGCAAACAGCTGGGGTCATCGGACTGGCAACTGGCCTATGCCTTCGATTTGCACAATCTGCTCAAGAGCCTCTGGCCGCAATTGCTTGCGGCCTTGCTGATCAGCCTGTTCGGCATGGCCCTGATCGGCTTCCTGAGCCACTGGGTCGAGGTGCGCCTGATCGCTCCGGCGCTACACCGGATCCAGGCCCTGATCGAGAGCGAGGCGTTCAGCCGCGACGTGATCCAGATCGCCCCGGTGGCGCTCTGCGTGCTGCGCCGCAGCGATGGCCGGGTGGTGCTGGAAAATACCCTGTCCCAGCAGTGGCTGGGCAACGGCACCGAACGCGACCAGCTGTGTGCCGGCTGGATCGAGCAGGCTTTCGACCCCAACCGTCCCAACAGCTCGGACTACTTCGAAACCGCAGCCGGACGCCATCTGTACCTCAGTTCGGCGCCGACCCGCTACAACGGCGAGGACGTGCTGTTCTGTGCCTTCAGCGACATCAGCGCGCGCAAGCAGATCGAAGCGGCGCTGGAGGAAGCCAAGCGCCTGGCCGATACCGCCAACGAAGCCAAGACCCTGTTCCTGGCCACCATGAGCCATGAAATCCGCACACCACTGTACGGCGTGCTCGGCACCCTGGAGCTGCTCTCGCGTACCCAACTGGACAACCAGCAGAAAGACTACCTGCGGGCCATCGAGGGCTCGTCCGGCACCCTGCTGCAATTGATTTGTGACGTGCTGGATGTATCCAAGATCGAGGCGGGCCAACTGGCCCTGGAACTCAGCGAATTCTCCTCCCTGGATCTGGTGCACGAGATCATTCAGGGTTATGCCGCCGCGGCCCAGGCCAAGGGCTTGCAGTTCTACGCGTGCGTGGATCCGCAGCTGCCCGAAGTGCTGCTCGGCGACGTCACGCGCATCCGCCAGATCCTCAGCAACCTGCTGAACAACGCGGTCAAGTTCACCGACTCCGGGCGCATCGTCCTGCGGGTCCGGGTGGACAGCCGGGACGGCGAGCGCAGCAATATCCTCTGGCAGGTTTCCGACACCGGCCGCGGTATTGCCCAGGACGACCAGGCCCTGATCTTCGAACCCTTCTACCAGACCGAGGGCAACACCAACGTGATCGCCGGCACCGGGCTGGGCCTGCCGATCTGCCAGCGCCTGACGCAGTTGATGAACGGCAACATCCGCATGGTCAGCGAGCTCGGCCTGGGCAGCAGTTTCACCCTGACCCTGCCGCTGGAGGCCTCCTCCCTGGGGGCCAGTGCGCCACTGATCAGCCCGCTGCTGCCGGAGATGATCTACGTGGTGTCGCCCGTGCGCGAACTGGCGGAATCCGTGGCCGGCTGGTTGCGCCGCTGGGGTGCCCGGGCCCAGTTCAGCCTGCCGACCCAGGCGGATCGCAACCGCGGCCATGTACTGATCGAATTGCATCCCGGCACCATGGAGCAGCGCCTGGAGCCGGATTGGCAAGGCCCCCTGGTGCTGGCCAGCGGCGACGGCCACAACGAACCGCGGATTCGCGGCGGCAGCTGGCATGTCAACACCAACAACCTGCGAGCCATTCACCAGGCCGTCAGCCAGGCACAGGGCGTCTGGGTGGTCGCGAGCGAGGAGCACCCCGACAGCCGTGAACTGAAAAAACTCAGCCTGCATGTCCTGGTGGCCGAGGACAACGTGATCAACCAGTTGATTCTCAAGGATCAGCTGGAAGAGCTGGGTTGTAGCGTGGAATTGGCGTCAAACGGCGAAGAGGCCCTCTGCATCTGGAGGGCCGGGCACTTCGACGTGATCCTGACCGATGTCAACATGCCCAAGCTCAATGGCTATGAACTGGCCAAAGAGCTTCGGCGTCAGGGCTGTTCGATCCCGATCATCGGGGCGACGGCCAATGCAATGCGCGGAGAAGAAGAGCTCTGTCTTGCAGCCGGGATGAACCACTGCCTGGTCAAGCCGTTTGCATTAAGAGCGTTGTTCAACTATCTGGCGCCCTATGAAAGAGCCCCTCATGAAGTCCTGTAGCATTTTGATCGTTGAAGATCAGCCGTTTCAGTACATGTACCTGCAACACTTGTTCAACGAGCTGGGTCCGTACCAGCTTGAGGTCGCAAGCAACGGCAGGGAGGCCCTGGAGCGTCTCAAGCAGCGGCATTTCGATCTGGTTCTGACGGATCTGCTGATGCCCGGCATGGACGGTGTGCAGTTCATCCAGGGCCTGGCCACCCATCGTGTGCGCCCGGCCCTGGCAATCATGAGCGCCTCTTCGCGGCGCATGCTGATGGGCGCCAGCCTGGTGGCCCGCAACCTGGGCCTGCGAGTGGTCGGGCTGATCTCCAAACCGGTCAACCTGGCCGCCCTGCGCAGCATCACGGCGCAACTGCCGGGGCTGGCCAGCGGCGAACCGACGCCGGCGGTGTGGGTCGAGTGCAGCCGTGAAACCCTCCAGCACGCCCTGCGCGATGCGCAGATTCAAGCCTGGTTTCAACCCAAGAAGGCCCTGAACAACGGGCGCATTGTTGCCGCCGAGGCCCTGGTGCGCTGGATGCACCCGCAGCACGGCATGTTGCTGCCTTGCGACTTTTTGCCGGAGCTCACCGATGCCGGCCTGGAGGAAGAACTGCTGTGGCTGATCCTCGATCAGGCCCTGGCAGCCCAGGTGTGCTGGCGCGAGGACGGTTATGACATCCCGGTATCGATCAATCTGCCGACCCACCTGCTCAACAGCGCCGACCTGGCCGACCGCCTGTATGACTTCGTGATCCAGCGCAAAGGCATACCGGGAAAGATCTGCTTCGAACTCATGGAATGCTCGACCCCGGAACACATCAGCAACTTCTACGCGGGGGCCTGCCGCCTGCGCATCAAGGGTTTCGGCCTGTCCCAGGACGATTTCGGCAAAGGCTACAGCTCCTACATGAACCTGGTGTCCACACCCTTCACCGAACTGAAGATCGACCGGGCCCTGGTCCAGGGCTGCCACGCCAACGAAGAGCTGGCCCAGGCCCTGACCAGCATCATCGCGCTGGGCCGGCAGTTGGGCCTGACGGTGGTCGCCGAGGGCGTGGAAAGCGCTCAGGAGCTGGCCTTGCTGAGAAAGATCGACTGCACCCAGGTGCAGGGCTTCCTGATATCCCACGCGGTGTCTTCGCAACAGTTTCAGCAACTGCTGGCCCAGGATGGACCGGCGACGGTGTACTAGCCGATGAATCCATTGCCCTGCTCCGCAACAGCCACTCATCGCTGACCGCCTTGCTTCCGAGAGAGGAATCTCGAACGCAGGGCCCTTCTACGTATCAGGGAATTCAGTGATGAAATACCGCAATACCTTGATGGAGAATCTGACTCGCAGTTCGATTCACCTGAACAGGGGCCTGCTGATTCTGGCGGGCCTTGTGCTGCTGCTGTTCGCCATACTGTTCTGGACCACCCAGCGCCTGATCGATGAGCAGAACAACAAGGTCAGGCTGCACTTCACGCGGCTGATGGAAAACATCCAGGAGCAGGAACGGTTTCTGCAGAAGCTGGCCTCCCGTCAATCGAGCGCAGCGCTGCTGGCGGCCGCCCTCCCCGCGCGCCGTGACGTCAGTGACGTCTCCCAGAACCACTTGCAGTTGCTGCTGACGCCCCTGGGCCTGAGCTTCGGCGCCCAACCGCAGGCCACCGACGTGTTGCCCAAGACCTTCGCCCTGGGCCTGCAGCTGTCGACCTTCTACAACGCCTTCTGGTCCATGTCGCCCTATCACGCACCACGCTCCTTCCTGCTCAACAGCTTCGGCAACTACGACATCAGCCTGCCGGCGGCACGCCACGCGCGAGGCAATCCGTGGCAAGGCAACGGCTCCCATGACAGCGAGTTGGAACAGGTGCTGCAACAACTGAGGGTGAAGAACAACGGCTCGCGGGCCCCACAGGTCCATTGGCAAACCTACAGGCTCCCGGCGTCACTGGACATCGCGCCCAAGCTGCTGGCCTACATCAATCTGCACCTCGGACCGCAGCAGTTGCAGCTGCACGGCGCCAACAGCTGGATGATGGTGGCGTCGCTGCTGGATCTGGACAAGATCAATGACATCGAGCGCCTCATGGAAAGGTCGCTCTATGACGACTTCACCCTCATCGAACCCTCCGGCAGCGTTCTCAGCGGCTCCCCGCCTGCGGCCAAGGCATTGCGCGAAGGACCGAATTTTGGCTTGCGGGGCATGGTCTTCAAGGTCACCAGCCCCACTCCGGCGCTCTGGACCGGGCTCTACAGCATCAGCTACAGAAGTTATCTGGGTTATGCCCTGTGGTTGCTGCTCAGCCTCCTGGCGCTGGCCATGGGCGCGATCGCCTGTGGCTGGATCGCCAGCCGCTGGTACCGCGACCGGGTAGTGGCACCGGCGCAGCTGGCGCACCAGACCCTTGCCGAGAGCGAGGCCTTCAGCCGCGTGGTGCTCGATACCGCGCCCACCGGACTGTGCGTGGTGCGCCGTGAGGACTTCAAGGTGCTGATGGAAAATCGCCAGGCCGTGCAGTGGCCAGGCACCAGCCAACTGCTGAGCTTGCTGCAGCGCGACCTGCCCTTGAGCGACAGCAGCCAAACCTGCCTGGAGATCGAAGGTCGCCACTTGCAAGTGGGACTGGTCGCGACCCGCTACCAGGGACAGGACGTTCTGCTGTGTACCTTCAATGACATCACCGCCCACGTGCAGGACGCGCAACTGCTGGAACAGGCCCGGCTCGCGGCAGACGCGGCCAACCAGGCCAAGACCCTGTTCCTGGCCACCATGAGCCACGAGATCCGCACCCCACTGTATGGCGTGCTCGGTACCCTGGAACTGTTGGGCCTGACCTCGCTCGACGCGCGCCAGAACGAATACCTGCAAACCATCCAGCGCTCCTCCAGCAACTTGTTCCAACTGATCAGTGACGTGCTCGACGTGTCCAAGATCGAGTCGGGCCAGATGAATATCGAGCCCGTGGAGTTCTGTCCACTGGACATGGTGGAAGAGGCGCTGCGCAGCTATGCGGCCTTCGCCGAGCGCCGCGGGCTGCTGCTCTACGCTTGCATCGACCCGAGCCTGCCAAACCTGATGCGCGGGGATGCCGGGCGCATCCGGCAGATCCTCAACAACCTGCTGAGCAACGCCATCAAGTTCACCGACAGCGGCCGGGTGGTGCTACGGGTCCGGGTGCTGGCGCAGCAGGATAGCCAGGCCAGCATCGAATGGCAGGTCACCGACACCGGGATCGGCATCTCGCCGTCGCAACAACCCCAGTTGTTCGCTCCTTTCTATCAGGTCCGCGATGCCTCCAATGAGGCCGGTGCCGGGCTTGGGCTGGCGATCTGTCAGCGTCTCGGCGAGATGATGGGGGGACAAATACAGGTGATCAGCGAACCGGGGCTGGGCAGCAGTTTCTCCCTGCGCCTGAACCTGCAGTGCCTGGCGGGAGCCCTGCCCGGCGCCATGCCGGTGCCCGAGGGGCCTCCGGTGTATGTCCGGGCACCGGTACCGGAGCTGCAGAAAAACACCTGCGAATGGCTCAACCGCCTCGGCCTGCAAGCCTATCCGATGCCCCTGGGCGCGGACGACAAACCACGCAATACGGTGTTGATCGACATGCTGCCCCGTGACAGCCAGCCCGGCTGGCCCGGCCCCTGTGTCACTGCCGGTGCGGTGAGCCACCGGGACCACCGGCTGGCGCAGTGGACGGTCGACGCCCACGATATCCGCACCATCGCCCAAGCCGCGGCGCTGGCCCGTCAAGGACAACCCCTGGATCTGCTGCAACGCCCCCCCGACACCTTGCGCCGCCTGGCGCTCAATGTCCTGGTGGCGGAAGACAACCCGCTCAATCGGACGATCATCAGGGAGCAACTCGAAGCCCTGGGTTGCCAGGTGACCCTGGCGTCCAACGGCGAACAGGCCCTGGAACAATGGCAGCCCCAGCTGTTCGACATTGCCGTCACCGACGTCAACATGCCGCTCATGAACGGCTACGATCTGGCCCGGGAGTTGCGTCGACGGGAGCCGAATCTGCCGATCATCGGCGTTACCGCCAATGCCCTGCGCGAGGAAGGCAACCGTTGCCTGGCCGCCGGCATGAGCGCCTGGATCGTCAAGCCCATGGCCCTGCAGACCCTGCGCGGGCAACTGGAAAAACTCTGCCCGGAGCCTGACACCCGGACCGCAGCGCCGGTGGCCATCAGGCCGGCGGTGCCGGTCCAGCCCCGCCAGCCGGCGCCAGCCGAGCAGCGCATACAGGTGTCGGAGAAAATGCGACCACTGTTCCTGAGCACCATGCATGACGACCTGCAACGCCTGGCCAAGGCGCTGGATACCGGCTCGGGCCAGACCGCCGCCGAGCGCCTGCACAGCATTGCCGGGGCCATGGGCGCGGTGCAGGCCGGGATCCTCGCCAAGGCCTGCGCCGAACTGGAGTGCCAATTACTGGAAAACACGTTGAACCCGACTCTGGAGGGCCAAGTCAGGCAACTGATGCAGCACTTGTCTGAACTTCTGCTGCCCCTTGAATAATGGGTGGCAGGGTTTAATGTACCGTCAGTCTTATGTTTCTTTACTAAATTGCGTATTACACGGGTGTGTTTGCCATGGAAAAACTGAAAGTAGTCATTGCTGACGATCACCCTATTGTTTTGCTCGGCGTGCGCGAGCTCATGGAGCGCGACGACCGCTTCGAAATTGTCGGTGAAGCGGTATGTTCCAAAGGCCTGATCCAGCAGCTGGAATCCAGGCCGGTGGACATTGTCATCACCGACTACAACATGCCCGGAGACTCGCCTTACGGCGACGGCCTGAAGCTGGTGGAGTACCTCAAGCGCAACTTCCCGCACTTGCAGATCCTGATCCTGACCATGATTTCCAATCAACTGATCCTCACCCGCTTGCGCGAATTGGGGGTGGTGGGCGTGATCCAGAAAAGCCAGTTGCACGAGGAGATCCAGACCGCCCTCAAGGCCATCGCGCAAAAAGGCGTGTACCGCAGCCTGGAGCCGGCCTCCCATTCGGTGATGGAATCCAATGTGGCGATCGACGAGCGAATCTCCACACTGTCGCCCAAGGAATTTGAAATACTGCGCCTGTTCGTCTCCGGCAAGAGCGTCAGCGACATTGCCCGCAGCCAGAACCGCAGCTCCAAAACCATCAGTGCGCAGAAGATCTCCGCCATGCGCAAGCTGGACGTGCAGAGCGACCAGGACCTGCTGACCTACTGCATTGGCCGCAATATCTTCAACTGATCGTCATAAGGAAGCACCTGAAAATGGATAGTTCGTCGCCTCGAAAGCACGCCGACCTGCTGGAACTCAAGGCGCTGCAAGGCGCCTGGGAACAGATCTCAATGGAAGACAGCGGCGTGCTCGACCCACCGGACGAACACAGCGCGCCAGGCGCCCTGACCCTGATCGAAGGCAACCGCTTTCGGGTGGTGACGGTGGCCGGGGATACCCTGCTGGCGGGGAGCTTCAGCCTCGACAGCAGCACCCGGCCCAAGTCGATCACCTGGGTCGATTCCATCGGAGCCGACGCCGGCAAGCCTTTGCCGGCCAGCTACCAACTGAGCGCCGATGAGTTCGTGTTCATCGCCGCCGACGAGGGGCAACCGCGGCCCACCCGTTTCAGCACCGGGCCGGGCCAGACCCTGCGCCGCTTTGTCCGCGCCCACCAGGGCCGGTGAACGCGCGCCCCAGTCGCTGATCGTCAATCCCCGCCAAACCCGGCCGCCGGCTCCGCGTCGGCCGGCCCACCCGCCTCGGCCTGGATCGCCCACCAACCCGGCAACAACTGCCGCACCCGGGACTCGGCAAAACGGTCGTCAATCAGCATCAGCACGCCACGATCAGTCTGACTACGAATCACCCGCCCCGCCGCCTGCACCACCTTCTGCAAGCCCGGATACAGGTAGGTGTAGTCGTAGCCGGAACCGAACAACGCCGCCATACGCTGTTTCATCTGCTCGTTCAGCGGGTTGAGCTGGGGCAGCCCCAGGGTGGCGACAAAGGCACCGATCAGCTTGGTCCCCGGCAGATCGATGCCTTCCCCGAACGCCCCGCCCAGAACGGCAAAACCGATGCCCTGCCCCTCGGCACGAAACTGCTGGAGAAAGTCCTGGCGCGAGGCTTCATCCATGCCCCGGGACTGCAACCACAGGGGAATGTGCCGGTGTTCCCGGGCCAGCAGCTCGGCCACCTGCTGCAGATAATCGAAACTGCTGAAGAACGCCAGGTAGTTGCCCGGTCGCGCCGCGAACTGACGGGCCAGCAACTCGACGATCGGTGCCAGCGACGCCTGCCGGTGCACATAGCGGGTGGAGATGCGGCTGACGATCTGCACCTGCAACTGGGCGGCGGCAAAGGGTGACTCCACCTCCAGCCACACCGCGTTGTCCGGCAGCCCCAGCAAGTCACGGTAGTAACGCTCGGGATTGAGGGTGGCGGAAAACAGCACCGTGCTGCGGGCCGCGCTCAGTCGCGGGCCAAGCAACGCCGCCGGCACCACATTGCGCAG
The DNA here is from genome assembly GCF_003225665.1 of Pseudomonas sp. TKO26. Lineage (NCBI taxonomy): Bacteria > Pseudomonadati > Pseudomonadota > Gammaproteobacteria > Pseudomonadales > Pseudomonadaceae > Pseudomonas > Pseudomonas sp. TKO26. The sequence continues at coordinate 32,191 of NZ_QKLN01000012.1, read as the reverse complement.
GCACAGCCGCGACAGGCTGCGCTTGGCGCCCAGGGCGCGCTTGCTGATGTCAAAGATGAACTGCCGCTCATCGAACAGCTCCGCCACCCGGGCAAATTGCAGCAACTCGAAGTACAGCCCCTGCAGGCCGGCATCCAGGCCCTGGGGCTGCTCGTTGAAATAGGCGCCCAGGGCCGCGACGCACAGGGCCAGGGCCTTGAGCAGCGCCGTGGGTAACTGGGCATAGGCCTGATAGGGCGCGAGTTGTTCCTTGTGCAGGGCATTCCATTCTCGATTCAGACGTTGCAAGGAACTCTTCAGCACCTGGGGCGCAGTCTGGCGCACGCTGGCCAGCTGTTGCTGATCCAGGCTCGCGCTGTACATGCCGCGCCCGCGCTCCACCAGGTTGTGCGCCTCGTCCACCAGCACCGCCAGCTGCCACTGATTGGCCTGGGCCAGGCCGAACAGCAAGGCGCTGAAGTCGAAGTAGTAGTTGTAGTCGGCCACCAGCAGATCGCTCCAGCGGGCCATTTCCTGACTCAGGTAGTACGGACAGACCTGATGCTCCAGGGCCACCTGGCGCAGCGCCTGGCGGTCGAGCATCGGCACCCGGCTGGCCGCCTGGCGCGCCGCCGGCAGACGCTGGTAGAAGCCCTTGGCCAAGGGACAGGACTCACCATGACAGGCTTTGTCCGGGTGTTCGCAAGCCTTGTCCCGGGCCACCAGTTCCAGGACCCGCAGCGCCAGCCCGGCCTGCCCGGCGAACAGCACCCGCGCCGCATCCAGGGCCAACTGCCGTCCCGGGGTCTTGGCGGTGAGAAACAGCAGCTTGTCCAACTGCTGCGGGGCCATGGCCTTGAGCATGGGAAAGATCGTGCCCAGGGTCTTGCCGATGCCGGTGGGGGCCTGGGCCAGCAGGCAGCGGCCGGTGCTGACCGCCTTGTACACCGATTCGGCCAGGTGCCGCTGGCCCTGGCGAAAAGTCGCGTGGGGAAAGTTCAGGGCGCGGGTCGCCTGGTCACGGGCTTGGCGATGGGCCAGCTCCTGCTGTGCCCACTGCAGAAACACCGCGCATTGACGCTCGAAGAACGCCTCCAGTGCCGCGGCACTGTGCTCCTCCACCAGGGCGGTTTCCTGTTCGCTGGCCACGTCGAAATACACCAGCGACACCCGCAGGCTCGGCAACTGCAGGCTCTGGCACAACAGCCAGCCATAGACCCTGGCCTGGGCCCAATGCAGCTGCCGGTGGTTGTCCGGCATGCGCGCCAGATCGCCACGGTAGGTCTTGATCTCTTCCAGCAGGTTCTGCGCCGGGTCGTAGCCGTCTGCCCGCCCCTTGACCAGCAGCTCGCCGTAGCGGCCCTCCAGGGGCACTTCGCTCTGGTAGTCGGGATTGCGCCGGGCCGCCACGGTACGGTGCCCGAGCATGCCCTCAAGCGCACTGGGCGACGGGGTGAAGCGCAGATCCAGGTCGCCGGTCTTGGCACTGAACTCACACAGGGCACGCACCGCGACGCGATAGCTCACGAGGACGGGGCCTGCCATTGCACGTAACACACCACCACCGGCATGTGGTGTTCCTCGCAGAAGTCCAGCCAGCGCAACTGGTTGTCCTGCAGGCGATCCCCCGGGCCCTTGACCTCGATCATCCGGTAGCGTTTTTCCTCGGGCCAGAACTGGATCAGGTCCGGCATGCCGGCGCGGTTGGCCTTGATGTCCAGCAGCAGCCGCTGGAACCAGTGCTTCAGGTGTTCAGCCGGCAGGCAGTCCAGGGCCAGCTCCAGCAGTTCCCGAGTCAAGGCGCCCCAGAACACGAAGGGCGATTGCAGGCCCCATTTGGCGACGAAGCGCTGACGAATGCTGTCCCGGTAGCGGCCATCTTCCAGCTCCTCCAGGCAGGCCTGGAACAGCTCGCTGCGCCTCGGGTGGAAGTCCTCGCTCAACAGATCCACCGGCCCACGCTGGAACGGGTGGAAGAACGCCCCCGGCAAGGGCGCGAAGATCGCCGGCCAGCACAACAGCCCGAACAGCGAGTTGATCAGGCTGTTTTCCACGTAATGCACCGGTGCCTGGGGCTGATGCAGATGAGCCTGGACCTGCAGCTCCACCGTCAGCCCGGCGGGGTCCCGGGGCAGGCTCAGGTCCAGTCGCGCCACCTCGCGGCTGACCGCCCGGGACGCTGGCGGTCCGCCCAGCTTGCGCCGCAAGCGTGGCATCACCCGTAGCAGCTGCTGGGCCTCGGCGGCGCTCTGGGGCGCCGCCGCGGCCTGCTCGGCCAGGGTCAGGGCCGCCGGATATTCGGCGCTCAGTTCCAGAACCCGGATCAGCCGCAGGCGCGCCCCGGGGTAGCTGCACTGCTGGTAGATCTGCCGTGCCAGCGGCCAGTCGGCCAGGCGTTCGCAATACTGCCCCAGCTGGAACAGCAGCTTGGCGCGGCGCTTCTGCAGCCAGGCGTTGGCGCTGCTGAACGCGACGATGCGCGGCAGCACCTCAGGCACCGGCTCGCCGGCCTCGAAGGCCTCTTGGCATTGCTGCAGGTAGATGAAGCCGTCGACGTCGTCGCGACTGCGCAGGCCCCGGGCATCGGCGCTGATCTCGACTTTCTCGTAGCTGTAGATCCCCAGGTCCGCGAGCACGAACTCCGACCAGTCCTGATAGAGGTTGCCGAAGAACATCAGCCGCAACCGATCGCACAAGGGCATGACCGTCAGGCTCAGGAGCCGGTCGGCCAATGCCGGGCACCATTGGCCGAAAGCCTGAGGCTGCGAATCCAACCCCTGCAGCGCCTCCAGCCACTGGCCCTTCTTGGCCTTGGCCGGCAATTCCCACTGGCTGAAGCTCTGCAGAATTTCGGCCTTTTGCAGCAGGCCGAACAGCTCATCCAGGCTCAGTGGTGCCTGCTCGTCGACCCAGCCCAGCGCCAGTAACGGCACCAGGGCCTCGGCGCTGTCGGCGATTTCCGGGTAGCTCAGCTTGCTCAGGCGAAAATGCCGGCCCTTGCGCATCACCATGCGCACCAGCAAAGCCTGGGACGGCTCGGCCAGGACGGCGAAATCGCTGATGAAGCGCTGCTCCTCGGGGCTCAGCACATCGGCATAGCGCTGCTCCAGCCAGCTCAGCACTTGCTGGAAGTTGCACAGGTAATAGAGGGGGTTTTCGAGGGGGTTGGAAGTCACAGAACAAACACGCCACGGCTGGATCGACACTGGTTATGCGTACAGATAACAGCCAGCGCCCCGCTCTGGCAAACACTATTGGATAAATGGCGGGACGAAGATTTTTCCAATGACCCGGCGAACTTTCGTCGTCTTCACTACACCAAGGGGCCATGACTATAGTGTCCGCCACAACGGGGACGTCCCCTAATGAGAGGTCTGTATGAATGTGAAGCACCTGGGATTGCTGTTGATCGCCGTCGGCGCCCTGAACCTGGCCGGCTGCGCCTCGCCCACAGTGGTGACCCTGCAGAACGGTACCCAGTACCTGACTCGGGACCAGCCCAAGACCAAGACCGCCGATGGTTTCTATGAATTCCAGGACATTTCCGGCAAGACAGTGCGGGTCAAGGCGGACGATGTGGCCACGGTCCGCCAGGAAAAATGATGCAGCTCCCGCGCTTCAGGGCGACCAGGGCAACGGGCCCTGCCCTCGCGCGCAGCTAATCCCCAGGGGCTTGCCGCGCTTGGACAACTGGTCACGCATTTGCTGGCAGCGTTCGCGCTCGCGCGCCTCGGCGTTGTCGATGCTGATGTTGCCGGTGCTCGGCGGCGCCGTGCCATCCCCCAGGCGCAGATTGATCGTCGGAGAGTCCGGCTGCAGGTTGAAGCGGCTGGCAGGCGCCGGCTGCGACTGGGCAGGCGCCGGCTGACCGGCCGGCAACTGCTCCACGCTCACCCCGTAACGTTGCAGAATCGAGCTGCGAGGCAACTCCTCGGCGGCGACCAGCCCCGTCCACAGGGCCATCAGCACCCCGGCACTCGCCCATCTCTTGCTGTAGCTCACGGTCAAAACTCTCCTGCCATTGCCCTCAATACGTCGCTGTCCGGCCCGCCAACAACCTTGGGCTGCTCTAAATAACGGTTCAGCCGGCGGCGGCTTTAATGGGTATTGGAGTCGTCGCTTGACCTGTGGGTCACTTTTGTCACACCCGGACAGCGCAGGGCCCATGCCGGACCCCGCGCCGCGGATGCATCAGGCGATGGTGATGCCAGAGCCGTTTAGCTGCTCAAGGCTGACGCCCACCAGGGTCACCGAGTCCTGGCCGAAGGTCAGCAGCGTGTCATGGCCATTGCTGCTGGCGTGGGCCCGGTAGTCCTGGCCCGGCAACACCCCGCTCACCCCCATGAACACCAGCTTGTCGCCGCTCTGGTAGCCGAGGATGCGGTCCTGGCCGAAATGACCGCTGAACAGGAAGGTGTCGTTGCCCCCTCCCGACTCCATCAGGTCATTGCCGGCGCCGCCGACAAACACGTCGTTGCCCCGACCGCCGATCAGGTGATCGTTGCCGTCCAGGCCGAACAGCCAGTCGCCGCCGGCACCGGCCTTGAGCAGGTTGTCCCCGGCATCGCCCTTCACCGACGAGGCGTAGTGAGTCAGTTGCCCCCCCACCTGCAAGCCCTGGGCGGTCACCTGATGCAGCACGTCGTCCTTGAACAGGCCCCAGAGAAACCCCGGCTCCTTGCTCTGGATCGCGCCGATGTCACGGGTGATGCTGATCCCGCCGTTGGCATCGCGCACGTACAGGGTCCCGGCGCCATCGCTGGCGAAGCTGTAGTCGCTGATCGAATGCTGCAAGTCCAGAATGTTGCTGCCCTTGCCGCCCAGGATGATGTTGTAGCCGCCATCGTCGCGAAAGGTGTCATTGCCGTCGCGGCCTTCCAGGTAATCGTTTCCGCGGCCGCCCTGGATCAGGTCGTTGCCGTCGCTGCCGATGATGAAGGTGCTGCCCTTGTGGGTTTCGGCGTTGCGGTTCAGGTCCTGGACCCAGGTGCTGCCCCGGGCCGGGTCCGACAGGTTGGCCACGACAATGGTCGAGTCCTTGCTGGTGAAGTCGTAGAACTGCGATTGCAGGACCCGGGTCAGGCCATCGCCGTAGCCGGTGGGCAGGTGGGAGATCCAGGTGGGGATGTTGAGGATCGAGAACGGCAGCACGTTCCACAGCGACGAGGCGTAGTGGTCGTTGAAGTTGACGATGTTGTTGGTGGCCGAATCCTGGTGGGCGTCGTGCACGCCGAGGGACGACAGGTTGAAACTGGAGCCGTCCAGGGCGCGGAACACCGGGTCGTTCTCATAGCCGATGTTCAGCACCTTGTCGCTGGCGCTCTGGGTCGGCGAGGCATAGGCGATGTAGTTGGAGTCCTTGTAGAACCCGGACCAGCGTTCGCCGCTCAGGTCCGCCAGGCTGTTGACTGCGAGCCCGCCGAGGCTGTGACCGCTGACCAGGATGTCCTTGCCGGACAGGCCATTGGCCTGGGCAAAGGCCGCGACCTTGCCCAGCAACTGGCCGAACGCCTCGCCGGCGTAGTTCTTGGCATAGTCCTTGGGCCCGAGGGCCGCCAGCAGGTCGTTGAGCACATCGCCGAGGGTGTCGCCGATCAGCGACTCCCGTGGCCCGCTGGTGCCGCGAAAGGCGATGCCGATGCTGCTCAAATGCCCCTGGGCATCGTATTTGCCGAGGATTTCCACCTGGGCCGTGCGGTAGCCATCCTTCTCGCCGAAGAAGGTGCCACGGGCGTCGACCTTGCCGCCGTAGCCCAGTTGCTGGGCGCCAAGGGTGGACCAGCCGGCCTGGTGCAAGGCGTCCTTGGCGGCCTTTTCCGAGTCGGGATTCCAGGGAATGCCGGGGATCACCCCCTGGGAATCGCTGCTGCCGATCAAGGCGCTGACCAGGGTAGCCGGCAGGCCCAGGCCGAAGCCGTTGTGCTGGTAACCCACGGCAAAACCGTTGTCGAGGTTGTGATAGGAGTACAGCGTGATCGCCAGCGCATCGGAAAACAGCGCCTTGGAATCGGCTGCGGCGAAATGCTTGTAGTCAAAGACACCCATGGTATTGCCTCTCTTTTGTTGGAATTGTCAGAGAAAGCTCAAGCCCTCCGAGAACATTCGCGGAGGACCTGTACAACACCTTGCACATCCGTTGCCTGGGTCTTAGAAGGACCAGTCCAGGGTCAAGCCGACCCCCTGATTGCGCTCCCGCCCCCCCAGCAGCCCGTGGTAATCCAGATTGACCCGGGTCTGTCGCCCCAGGGTCATGCCCGCCCGCGCCCCGACCACCGCGGCATCGCGGTCCAGGGACAGGCTCTGCACCTTGTAGTCTTGCTCACCCGCGACGAACGCCAGATGCTGCTCGGCCGTCGTGGTACGCAGGTTGTGTTGCCAGCCGAGGCTGGCGGACAGATCCAGCGCCGGCCCGGACGAGAACTGCAGTTGCTTGCCGGCGCGCATGCCCAGGGTCGAGAGCCAGGCCTCGCGATTGTCGGCCCCGCCCCTGAGTGAAGTGGCGCCCCCCTGCTCCTTGAAGCGCTCGCTGCCCAGGTGCACGTAGGCCAGCCCGGCAAAGGGTTCCAGGGTCAGGGCCGGCAATGGCAACTGCCAGGCCGCCTCGCCGAACAATTGCAGGCTTTGCGCATCGCGCTTGCTCTTCTGGCGGTCGGCAAACAGCTCATAGTGCAGTTCGCGCCGGGTGCTGATGCGGTGCCAGCTGTAGGCACCGCCCAGGCTCAGGCGCATGGCGTCCTGTTCCCGGGCGGCATAGGCGCCCAGGTGGTAGCTGTCGACACTGGCCGAAGAATGGCGCCCATCCCCCATGCTCAACGAACTGTCGCTGTAGCCGGTGAACAGCCCCAGGCGCGTGCCATCCTGCGCAACACCATCGACACCGACCAGCAGACCGCCGACCGAAGTGCTGTAGCCGGCCCGTTCATGGCCGCCATCGGCCTTGCCCCAGGCACCCAGGGTCTTGAACCACAGGCCCCGCTCCTGACCTTCAAGCTCCGGCGCGGCCACCAGGGCCGGCTGACGCAGGCGCTCGCCCACGGCGTCGCGCAGGTAGCGGCTGTCATTGAGCAGCAGACTGCCAACAGCCGGATGAATTTCCCCGGACAGTTGCTCGAAGGCCTCTTGCGCACTGGCTGCGCCGGGGGCCAGCAGCAGGCTTTCGTACACCGGGTTGCCCGCCCCCAGCTGCTCGGCGGCAGCCGCCACCGAACGCTGGTTGGGGGTCTGCCCGATGCTGCTGAACGAGGTAGCATTGCGCGCCACCGTCAGTTGCACCCCGCTGGCGCGGTAATCCAGGTTGCCGCCGAGGAACAGCGAGTTGGACAGCACCGAGCCAAAGCGGCCCTGGATACCGTTGGCCGCCTGCAGAATGTCCAGCTGTTGCCCCAGCAGGCTGGCCACCCGTTGTCCATCGAGGGTCAGCCCCGGGTTCTCCAGCTCCAGGGCCAGAGCGGCGCCGCCGAGGCTTGCCTGGCCATCGCTGACAATCCGGTCGCTGCCGCTGGGGGACACCTCCACCGCATAGGTCGACCCCGGCAAAAAGGTCACATCCGAGCCGACGTGCAAGGTGCCGATGGAGTTGCCCGGAGCCACCACCGCGCCGGCGTTGGCGGTGAGCCCGGCAATCCGCCCGGTGCCGCCGAGAATGCCGCCATCGTTGACCGTCACCGCCGACGCCAGCGAGCCATTGACCGCCAGCCGGCCCTGGTTGACCAGGGTCGGCCCGGTGTAGGTATTGGCGCCGCTGAGCACCAGGGTGCCGACGCCCTGCTTGGTCAGGCCGCCGTGGCCACTGATGTCGTTGCTCCACAGATCCAGCACGCACCCCAGGTCATTGCAGCGGCGCTCGGTCGGCTTGCCGGCATCGAGCAATGCACCATAGCCCGGCAGGTCGGCGACGAACTGGGACGAGCCGTAGCCGCCCTGGACACGCAGCGCCTCGGGGATGTCCGCCTCGGTCACCAGCATCCCCGGCCCGCGAATGCCCTTGTCCAGGTTGATCATCCCCCAGCCGTACAGCTCATCCACGCCCGGCGCGCCGAGGTCGGTGGCGGTGGTGCGCAAGACGCTGGCGACCTGGGCCGCGCTCATGTAGGGAAAGCGCTCCATCAGCACCGCCGCGGCACCGGCCGCATGGGGCGCGGCCATGGAGGTGCCGTTCTTGTTGGCATAGCCCAGGGTCATGTTCTCCAGGCGGGTGCCGCCGATCACCGAGCTGTAGATCCGGGTGCCGGGGGCCGACACGCAAAAGCTCGCGGTGTAGCCGCAACGTGAAGAGAAGGTACTGATGACATAGGGGTCGGCACTGGCGGTATCGGGGTTCTGTTGCAAGGCCGCCACAGTCAACCAGTTGGGGGCGATCTCCGGTACGAAGTAGGCCAGTCCGGCGATCGCGTCGGGGTTGTTCAGGTTGTAGTCGTTACCGGCCGCGAACAGGGTCAGCACCCCGCTGCGGGCCGCGGCGATGGCGCCATCGTAGGCGCCGCCCGGCAAGCTGCCCCGCAACGGCTGGATCTGCGCGAACTGCGCCCGGGCATCGTCCAGGGTGAAGTGCGGGAACGCCGGATCGCGCCCGCCCTTGCTGAAGCGGTCGGTAATGCCGATGCCCCAGCTGTTGTTGATGATCCGCGCGCCGCTGGCCACCAGGCCGTCCCAGCCGGCCTTGTACACCGCGCCATCGTTACCGAGGATGATGCCGTCCTCGGGGCCCGGGTCGCCGTTGTCGGCACTGATGATCTGGGCATCGAAGGCCACCCCGTGCATCGCCCCGCCATCACGGTTGCCGGCGGCGATCCCGCCAACGTGAGTACCGTGAGAACCCAGCTTGCCGTCCGAGCCCACCGAAGGTCGGCCGTCATAGACGAAGGCATCGCCGGCCTTCACCGGGATATAGGGATCGGTGTATTGGCGAATGCCGCTGGTGACCAGGGTCAGCACCTTGCCCGGGCTGGCGAACTCCGGATGCAGGGCATACACCGGCTGATCGAAGATCCCCAGCTTGATGCCCTTGCCACTGAAACCTTCGGCATAGGCGCTGTCGGCGTGTATCGCCCCCAGGCCCCAATCGGCCTTGAACTCGCTGCTGCGCCAGCTCGCCGCATCGCCCCGGCGGCCGGTTTCCACATAGGGCGCCGCCTGGGCCGAGCCCAGCAGCGCCACCCAACCCAACAGCGCCGTAGCCAGAGGGAACCAGCCACACGCTGGCACAACGCGATCCTTGCGTTTGCTTTGTTTCACACGACCTTCCTTAGTTGTGTTGCGAAATGTCCTGTAGCGGGCCGCCGCTGATGGGCGACTGCCGGCCCTGACGCGCCACCGGCTTGGCGCCAGGCAGCGGTTCAGGCGGCTGCGAACCCGGGGCGGCGCCTCCTGCGCACGCCCCGGAGCGCAAGCGGATCAGGCGAACACGATGCCCGAGCCGTTCAACCCGTCCATGCCGACCCCCACCAGGGTCACCGAGTGCTCGCCCACCTTGAGCAGGGTGTCGTTGCCGCTCTGGGACAGGTGCTGGCGATAGTCGTACTGGCTGTCGATGCCGGGCACGCCCATGAACACCAGCTTGTCGCTGTACTGGTAGCCCTGGATCAGGTCGAGCCCGAAATTACCGCTGAACAGAAAGGTATTGCCGCCGCCCCCGGTGGAATGCATGACGTCGTTGCCGGCGCCGCCGACGAAGGTCACGTCGGCCTTGTCACTGCTCAGCAGGTCGTCGCCGCCATGGCCGAACAGCCAGTCGCCGTCGACGCTGGCCACCAGCGCGTTGCCATAGGCATCGCCGTTGAGGGAGTGGTTGTAGGCGGTCCACTGGTTGCCGTGCTGCAGGCCCTCGGCGGTCACGTTGTAGCTGACGTCCTTGCCGAACAGTTGCCACCAGCTCCCGGCCTCGTGACTGACCAGGGCGCCGATATCCCGGGTCATGCTGATGCCGCCGTAGGCATCGCGGATATACAGGGTGCCGTCGCCATCGTTGGCAATGGAGAAGTTGCGCAGCGGCTGTTGCAGCTCCAGGACGTTATGCCCCTGGCCGCCATGGATGATGTTGTAGCCGCCGTCGTCGCGGAAACGGTCATCGCCGGCGCCGCCGTCCAGGTAGTCATTGCCCTTGCCGCCGTGCAGCAGGTCGTTGCTCTGGGTGCCGATGATCAAGGTGCTGCCGGTGTGTTGCTCCGCGTACAGGTTGAGATCCTTGACCCACACCTGATCACGCTGGCCCTCGGACAGGTTGGAGATCACCACCGTCGAATCGCGGCTGGTCAGGTCATAGAAGTCCGAGCCGATCAGGCGGTTGAGGCCGGCGGCATAATCCACCGCGCTGTGGGCCGACCAGGACTTGGGGTTGAGAATGCTCTGGGGAATCAGTTGGCCAAGGAATGACGAATAGTGATCGGTGAAGCTGACGATGTTGTCGGTCGCCGACTCCTGGGGCTTGTCGTGGGTGCCCAGGGATGACGCGTTGAAGTGGGTGCCGTCCAGAACGCGGAACACCGGGTCGTTTTCATAGCCGATGTTCAGCACCTTGTCGCCGGCGCTCTGGGTCGGCGAGGCAAAGGCCACGTAGTTGGCGTCCTGGTAGAAACCGCCCCAGTGCTCCGTGCTCATGGTCGCCAGGCTGTTGACCCCCAGCCCGCCCAGGCTGTGCCCGGTGACCAGCACATCGCTGCCGCTCAGGCCCCGGGCCGTGGCGAACGCCGCGACCTTGCCCAGCAGGTTGTCGAAGGCCAGGCGACTGTAGTTGTCGGCAAACCCCGAGACAAAGGCCGCCTGCAGGTCGTTGATACCGTCCTTGAGGCTGTCGGTACCGCGAAAGCTGATGCCGATGGAAAGCAACTGGCCACTGGCGTCGTACTTGCCCAGCACCTCGACCTGGGCGTCGCTGACGATCGCCTGCTCGCCAGAAATCGTGCCCTGGGCGCTGACATTGCCCTGGTAGCCCAGCTGGCTCGCGCTGATCGGCCGCCAGGCAGTGCCCGGCAGGGCCTCGCCGGTGGGCGTGGAGGCGTACAGGGCCAAGGTAATGGCCTCGCTATAGAGGGTCTTGCCGTCACCGCCAAGGGCATTCTTGTAATCGAAGATGCTCATGTTCCTTCCTCTTTTTTATTGTCCTTGTACCTGGGCTGCGCAACGCAGCCTAGGGCCTTGCGCGCTCGGCGAAGGCTTCGTCGACCCTGGCCAGATCCTCTTCGCGCAAAGTTCCCGCGTAGTAGTGCAATTTGGTCCAGGCCATCAAGTAGTCATAGCGGGCCTGAGCCAGGTCGCGGCGCGTGGTGTACAGCTGCTGCTCGGCATTCAGTGCATCGAGGTTGACCCGCTCACCGCCGAGAATGCTCTGCTTGGTCGACACCACCAGGGCCTCGGCCGAGGCCAGGGCCTTCTGGTACGCGCGCAACTTGTTCACTCCCGAAAGACAGGCACTGAACTGTCGGCGAAGTTCAATCAGGGTTTCCCGAGTCTTGCCGTCCAGTTCGTATTCGGCCTGCTCCATGGCGCGGCTGGCCTGGCGGGTCGAGGCCGACACCCCGCCACCGGCGTACAGCGGCAGGCTGACCTCGATGCCAATGGTGTTGGTGTCGTAGCGCTGGTTGTAGGTGTTGCCGCTTTCCGATTCGTTCTGGCGCATGGTGGCGTAGGCGTTGAGCTTGGGCAGGTGCCCGGCGCGGTTACGCTCCACCTCGTAGCGCGCCACTTCGACCCGCTGGCGCTGGGACGCCAGCAACGGGTTGTTGCTCAGGGCCAGCTCGTGCCAGGTGTCGTAGTTGGCAGGCGTCAGGGAGAACGACTGGAAGTTCTCCTGCAACGGGTCAAGGTCGCGCACATCGAGCGTCGGTTCGCCAATCAGCGCCCCCAGCTCGCGCAGGGCCGCGTCCTGCTCGTCGCGGGCCTCGATCTCCTCGGCGGTGGCCAGTTCATAGCGTGACTCGGCTTCGAGGATGTCGGTACGGGTGCCCTCGCCCTGCTGGAACATGTGCCGGTTCTGCTGGAACTGCTGCTCGAAGGCCTTTTTCTTGGCCTGGGCAATGTCGATCTGGTCCTGGGCGAACAGCGCCTTGGTGTAGTAGCTGAGCACTCGCACCAGCAACTCCTGGCTCTTGCCACGAAAGTTCTCGTCGGCGAACAGGGCCTGGGCCACGCCCTTGCGGTAATTGGCGTAGGCCTCATAGTCGATCAGCGGCTGCTGCACGGTCAGGGACGAACCGTAGCTGTCGTAGTTGCGCTTTTCGGTGACGGTGCCGCGCACGGTGTCCAGGTAGCTGACCTTGGAGTTGTTGTGGCCCTTGTTGTAGCTGTAACCGACCTTGGGCAGCAGCCCGGCGCGGCCGATGGCGCGGTTCTCCAGGCCGGCGTCGCGCTCCTTGATGGCGCCGAGGAACACCGGATCGTTGCGCAGTGCCTGTTCGTAGATCTGGAACGGGCCCACGGCCTGGGCCGTCTGGCAGGCGAACAGCGCCAGGGCCGCCGCGACAATGGAAAGCTTACTCATACGACGCGACATCCTTATTCTTCGGTCAGTGCGGAGCCGGCCCGATCGAGCAGAGGCTTGAACAGGTAATTGAGCAGTGAGCGCTCGCCGGTGCGCACGAACATCTCCGCCGGCATCCCGGGCTTGATCACCAGCCCGTTGAGCTTCTCCATGGCCTGGTCGCTGACGCTGCTGCGCAGCACGTAGTACGGCATGCCGGTTTTCTCGTCGACCATCTGGTCGGCGGACACCAGGCTGACCTCGCCGGACACCCTGGGCGTGCGGCTCTGGTTGAAGGCGGTGAACAGGATGTCCACCGGCAGATGGGGGCCGACCTTGTCCACCAGGTTCACCGGCAGGCGCCCTTCCACTTCCAGGTGCGTGCCCTGGGGCACGATTTCCAGCAGGGTTTCACCCTGGCGCACCACCGCGCCTTCGGTGTGCACCCCGAGGTTGACCGCGATGCCGTCGGCGGTGGCGATGATCTCGCTGTGCTGCAAGTCGAAACCGGCCGAGGTCAGCTGCTGTTCCAGGGTCTGGGTCTTGAGCTGGGCCTCGGCCAGCTGGCTGCGCACCTCTTTCTGATATTCCTCGCTGTGCTGCTGCAGCTTGAGCCGGGATTCGAGAATGCCCTGCTCGATGCGCCCGCTTTCGCCGGTGTTCTGTGCCAGTTCCTGCTGCACCTGGGACAGTTGGCGCTGGTATTCCAGCAGGCGGTTGCGCGGGATATAGCCGTTGTCCGCCAAAGGCTGCAGGTTGCTCAGTTGCTGGCGCAGGGACTCGGCCTGATTGCTCAGGTCGGTGCGCGCACGCCGCATGCCCGCCAGTTGCGCGGTGGCGCCTTCGATGTTGGCGCGGATGCCCGCCTGCTCGCGCAAGAATGCCTCGCGCCGACTGCTGAACAACTGGCGCTGACCTTCCAGCACCAGGGCCAGGCGCGGGTCGTCACTGCTGCTCAGCTGCGACGGGAAGTCCACCTGCTTGAGGTTGTCGCGCTCGCTGCGCCAGCGCGCCAGGCTGGCCACCGCCATGCGGTACTGGGCCTGCAGGGATTGCACATCCGCCGCCACCTGGGTCTGGTCGAGCCGAAACAGCGGCTGGCCCTGTTTCACGCTTTCGCCTTCACGCACCAGGATGCGGCTGACCACCCCACTGCTCATGGACTGCACCGCCTTGCGCTTGCCGGACACCACCACCGTGCCCTGCACCGGGATGCCCTGATCCAGGGGCGCCAGAGCGGCCCAGACAAAGAAACTGCCGGCCCCCGCCAGGGCCAGAAGCCAGCCCAGGCGGGCGAAAAAGCCGGCGTCGCGTTCCACGCGCTCGGGGGCGTAATCCTGTTCGATCATCATGTCGCGGTCCTTGCTCATGCGCCTTTATTCCGTGTCGGAGCCTGATACTGGCGGCTCATGCTCAAGCCCCCGGGGGCGGCCGCCACCGGCTTGGGGCTTTCCTGGGGGGCTGGCGACTGGCCGCTGGACAACGCCTTGAGCACCTCCTGGCTGGGACCGAAGGCCTGCAAGCGTCCCTCGTTGAGCACCAATAGCTTGTCGGCCAGGGCCAGCACCGACGAGCGGTGGGTCACCAGCACCACGCTGGCGCCCCGGGCCTTGAGCTGGGCAATGGCCGCCGCCAGGGCGCTTTCGCCCACGGTGTCGAGGTTGGAGTTGGGTTCGTCGAGCACCACCAGACTCGGGTTGCCATACAGCGCCCGGGCCAGGGCCACCCGCTGTTTCTGCCCGCCGGACAGGCCGCTGCCGTCGTCCCCGAGCACGGTGTCGTAGCCCTGGGGCAGGCGCAGGATCAGCTCATGCACCCCGGCCAGTTGGGCGGCCTGGACCACCTGCTCCGGGTCGGCCTCGCGAAAGCGCGCAATGTTCTCGGCGATGCTGCCGCTGAACAGTTCGATGTCCTGGGGCAAGTAACCGATGTAGGGCCCCAGCTCATCGCGATTCCAGCGGTGAATGTCGGCACCGTCCAGGCGCACCGTGCCGCCCAGGGTCGGCCAGACCCCCACCAGCACCCGGGCCAGGGTCGACTTGCCGGAACCGGAAGCCCCCAGCACGCCCAGCACTTCACCGGCATTGAGGTTGAAGGTCACCTGCTGCAGGGTGGCCATGCGCCGCCCGGGCGGCCCCGCGCTGACTTGTTCGAAGCTCACCTGGCCCTTGGGCGGCGGCAGCGACATGGCGCTGTCGCCAGGCGCGAACTCGCGCAGCAGCGCATCCAGGCGTCGGTAGGCCAGCTTGGCCGAACTCCACTGTTTCCACACCGCGATCAACTGGTCGATAGGGCTCAGCACCCGGCCCATGAGGATCGACCCGGCGATCATCATTCCCGCGGTCATGTCGCCCTTGATCACCAGCAAGGCACCCAGGCCCAGCACCAGCGATTGCAGGCACAGGCGCAGGGTCTTGCTCAGGGAACTGATCACCGAACCGGTGTCGCTGGCCTGGTTCTGCCTGCCGAGAAACCGCGAATGCACCCCGAACCAGCGTTTGCGCAAGGCCCCGAGCATGCCCATGGCCTGGATGGTTTCAGCGTTGTGCAGATGACTGGTGGCCAGTTGGGTGGATTTCTGCGAATAGCCGCTGGCCTCGGCCAGGGGCTTCTTGGTCATGGCTTCGTTGAAGCAGGCCAGCGCGATCAGCAACAAGGCACCGGCGGTGGCGAACACGCCGAGCCAGACGTTGAAGGCGTAGATCACCAGCAGATAGATGGGAAACCAGGGCGCATCGAAGAAGGCGAACAGTGCCGGTCCAGTGAGGAACTGGCGAATGTGGGTCAGGTCCCCCAGGGACTGCCCGGCATGGCCTTCGCCACGGGCCAGGTTGCGTTCGAAGGCGGCCTGGTAGACCCGCAGGTTGAAACGCCGCTCCAGCTGGCTGCCGATGCGAATGACGATAAAGCTGCGCACCACTTCCAGGAGCCCGATAAACACGAAGAAGCCCACCACCATCAGCGACAGCATCACCAGGGTGGTTTCGTTCTGTGAAGACAGCACCCGGTCGTAGACCTGCAACATATAGATGGAAGGCACCAGCATCAGCACATTAATCAAGGCGGTAAAACAGCCGACACTGATCAGAATGCCCTTATATTCGCCCAATGCCTTAAACAGTGGTGCAGGATGACTATTGTTCAGCATCTTCAACATTTTCCCTGAGTCGACCCTGCGCGCCGAACGCGAGTACCTCATATACGGCGCAACTAAAGATGTGCGTCCCTTAGTCTCGAATTCTGCGGACACACCCGAACCGGACAGCTGGTTTAATAGCTATCCGGTTATAAACCTGTCGATTAAAAGAGTGACGAAATTAAAGCCACCTAGAATTAAACGAACAACCTGCCGCATTAATTAGCCAGCACGCTGCAATACGATCAAACCGTCGCCTTTGAGGCGCGCTTCGTACAGGCCTTCTCTCTGTCGACTGAAAAAGATGATTCTTGAACCTTCGCGCCCGGTGATGGCAATACCGTCAGGCTCAGGAAACCAGCCTACCGCCGCCTCGCCGAGCCACTTCGACAGGCACTCGGCGCCGTCTCCCAGGGCGGCGTTCTGCAACAGGTCCAGGGCGCAGGCGGCGCCAGGTTCGCTCTGTTGCTGCAACTGCCAGTGTCCAACCAGTTCCGAGGGGTCCGCCAAGCGCAGGCTGCTTGCCATGGTTATTGCTCCGTAGAAGATCGTCAGCGTCGCCAGCAGCCAGGTGGCCGCCTTGCGACTCAAGCTATGTGGGGTCATGGGGGATGCTCCGTCCGCCCGGTAGACTCGCTCAGCCCCGGGCCCAATGCAACAACGCAAGGCAGCGCTTGGGCGCTGCCTTGCGCCTGTTTCAATCAGGCGATGATATCGCTGACCGCTGCCTGGCCCACGGTGCTGACCAGGAAGTCCGCCACGCCATGCCCGGAGAAGTCCACGGACAAGGTGCTGATCCCGCCGGAAGTGCTGAGGATCGCGTCACCCGCCGCGCCGGTGAAGGCATTGACGAAGTGCAGGCCCGCGCCCTTGGTGATCCCGGTCAGGTCGATCTTGTCCAGGCCGCTGACAAAATCCATGATCTGGTCGGCCGCACCCGGCTTGGAATCGCTGCTGGCGCCGAACACGAAGGTGTCCGCACCCGCACCGCCCCATAGCTGATCCGCACCACCGGCGCCGTAGATGATGTCGTTGCCGGCACCGCCCTTGAGCACGTTGGCCGCATCGTTACCGATCAGCAGGTCGTTGCCCGAGCCACCGAAGGCGTTTTCCACAGTCACGCCCTGGGCGATGGAAACGTTGCCCACCATGCCGCCAACGTCGGAGAACGACCCGGCATTGAGGTTGATCTTCTGGTTCTGGGTAAAACCGGAGAAATCCAGGGTGTCGTTGCCGCCACCGTCCCACACCGAGAACACCAGCTTGTCGGCGGAGGAACTGGCGCTGTAGAAATCGCGCCCGGTATTGGAGTTGAAACCGTAGGTGGTATCACCGGCACGGGTGCTGTAGTTGGCTCCGTAGAGTTTCTGGATGGCGGCGATGTCGTCCATCAGCGGACCGGACGAATAGGCTTCGACCCCGCCCTTGCTGAAGTTCTGGCCGGTGTTGCTTTCACTCCAGTAGCTCATGACGCTGTAGCCACGGGTGTCCTGGCCGTAGCTGGCGTCCTTGTAGCTTGGGTTGCCTTCGCCGGCGTTGTAGTCGCCAGGGTGAGCCAGGCCCAGGGTGTGACCGATCTCATGGGTCAGGGTCTGACGGCCATAGTTGTTCAGGTCGGGGTTCTTGTTCTGGGTGTAGCCGCTGTTGATCAGGTACCACGAGGTGCCGTCGTAGCCAGCACCGGTGCCCGGCAGGTAGGCGAAGGCCGCCGCGCCGTCCTGGCCGCCGCTGTAGTTGCCGAAGGTCATGTGACCATCGCCACCCGAGGCTTTCTCGGTGAATACCACGTTGGCCACATCGGCCCACGACTGCATGGCCAGCACCGCCTGGGCCTTCTGTTGCGCGCTGAACTGGCTGAACCCGGTGATGCCATGCTTGTTCATGGTGCTCGAGGAGGCCGAGGTCAGGAAGGTATAGGTCAGGTCGATCTTGCCGTTACCGTTCAGGTCCTTGTAGGCAGCGCCGTCACGCAGCAGTTGCGTGGCGGCCTGATCGACCGAAAACGAAGGTTTGCCATTGAGCGTGAGATTGCCGCCACGATCGTATTGGTGACTGAAGCTATTGATCTGGTTATACGCCGAACTTGCTGCGGCCAATGGCACGAGTTGCTGTTCAGCAGATGCAATAGCGTTCTCTGTTACTTTCGACATAAACACACTTCCTTGTAATCAATGGAACAGTTTTTGTCAGATAGCGACAATCCCTGGCGAGATCGTCCTATCACTCGCCCTAAGCAGGCGAAAGCAAGCTGACACAATTTGAAATCAGGCGTCCACTACTTTTTTGACGTCAAATTCCACTGTTCCGACAAACTCCCGCAAACAATGACCGTGCAGTTAAAAGATTCTTTTCCAGCCGATTAGCGGCAGACATTGTCCGACAATCTACAATTTAATTATTAAATATCCATGTAGAAAAATATGCCGATTGCTTCGCACTTCTTAGTCGGTTATTTCATGTTCCAACCAGTTAGTTCCAATGCTTCGCCCAATACTTGCGGGGTCAGCGCCGGCACCTGTACCCCGTCAGCACTGGTCATTGGCTCGGCTGCCAGCATGGCGTTGATGATGGCCTCCTCCACCGCCTCGGCCGCTGCGCTGAACAGCGGCGAGATGTGATCGTTGTTGAGCATCGCCAGCGGTGCAGTGAGCGCCAGGTCCTTGCGTCCATAATCCGCAGCGGGCAAGTCCCGGTTTCCCGTGGCAAAGGCCAGGAAGATATCGCCACTGGAATCTTCGGTGCCGCCACCGGTGCGGGCAATGCCGATGGAAGCACGCTGGGCCAAGCGCTGGCACTGATGGGGCAGCAGCGGCGCATCAGTGGCCAGGATCACCACGATCGAGCCCATGCCCGGGGTGCCGCGCTCGGCAAAAGGTGAGGCAATCCCTCCCAGATGCCGCCCCACCGGGTAGCCGTCCACCCGCAGTTCTTCACGCTTGCCGTGGTTGGCCTGGACCAGGGCGCCGACGGTGTAGCCGCCCTGCTCTGCCGTCAGCCGCCGCGACGCAGTGCCGATCCCGCCCTTGAACTCGTGGCAGATCATCCCGGTGCCGCCGCCTACCGCACCTTCGGCCACCGGCCCGGATTCGGCGCAGGCCATGGCCTCGCGCACCTGTTGCGGGCCCACGTGCTGACCCCAGATGTCGTTGAGCAGGCCGTCGTAGGTTTCCATCACCACCGGCATGCACCAGTACACGGCCGGGTCCGCCAGGGCTTCGCGCTCCAGGGCGATCAGGGTGTCGCGGACTACGCCGACGCTGTGGGTATTGGTAATGGCCAGCGGCGTGGTCAGGGTGCCCGCCTCGCGAATCCATTCCAGGCCCGTGGCGTCGCCATTGCCGTTGAGTACATGGCAACCGGCGAAACAGGGCTGTTGCCGTGCATGCCCGGCCCGGGGCTGGATCAGCGTGACCCCGGTGCGCACCTGTTTGCCACCCACGGTGGCTTTCAGGGTGCTGTGCCCTACCCGTACTCCGGGTACGTCGGTGATCGCATTGAACGGCCCCGGCACCCCCAACCCCAGCTTGATGCCCAACTCACGTGCTCGCATATCCACTCCTTACAATTTCTGGAACGCCGGGCTGTACCGGCCATTAGTGCCATAGAGAATTACCGACAGCGCCAGCAGGCCGATGATCACCATGAGGTCCCGCAGGGATGCCTCAAGCAACAGTGTGATCAGCAGGTACCCGGCACCGAGCACCGCCAGCAGCGCCGGCAGCGGCCACAGCGGCATGCGGTAGGGATGCTCGCGATTGCGCAGGCGCACCCGGCTGACCAATGCGCTGAGGGCGACGATCAGGTACACCAGCATGATCAACAGCACGCTGAAGGACGTGAGGTCCGCCAGATTCGAGCTAAAGCTGAGTACCGCCGAAGGTATTGCCAGGAACAGCGTAGCCAGCCATGGCGAGTCCCAGCGCGGGTGGATCCGTGTGAACAGGCGGTTGATGCCGGGCGTCCACAGGGCGTCCCGGCCGCTGCTGAACACCACGCGGCCGATCTGGATAACGATGGCGACGATGGCATTGAACACCGACAGGAAGATCCCGCCACTGACCACCCTGGCGAGGGTTTCATTGCCATGGCTGGTAAGCATGTAGCCGATGGGATCGGGGCTGGCCAGCATCGCGCTCAGGGACGGTGCGCCAATCAGCAAGGCGGTGAGCGGCACCAACTCGATGATCACCACCAGCACCAGGGACCAGAGCACCGCCTTGTGCACGCCGCGCCCCTTGCACTTCATGTCTTCGGCCAGCAGCACCGCCGGTCCGTAGCCGTTGTAGGAAAACAGGCCGATGCCCACCGCCCCGATCACCAGGGCCCAGGGCGCCATCTGCAGCACGCCATGGTCGACGATCTGCGGTTGCAGCAGGATGCCCAGCGGCTGCGAGGCGTTGCCAAAGCCCAGCCAGACGATGACCAGCAAGGCCGCCACTTCCAGCAGCAGGCAAGTGCCGGTAATCCAGGCATTGAGCTTGATATTGAGAATGCCCAGCAGATAACTGCAGACCACGATCACCAGGGCCACGCTCTGGGAATCGAAGTTCGTGCCCAGGGCGTTGTTCAGGTACGTGGCAGCACCTGTGGCCAGTACCGGCGGGATGAACAGCAGCATCACCAGTACCGTGAGGAAGGTGGCATAGCCGGCCATGCCACCAAATACCCGCTTGGCATACACGTATTCGCCCCCCGCGCTGTTATGGGCGCGGCCCAGCTCGGCGTAGCAGAAGGCAAACATCAGCGCCAGCAACCCGGCCAGGACGAACGCCAGGAACACCCCGCTGCCGGCCTGATGGATGGCAAAGGGCGCAATCACGAACACTGAACTGGCGGGCGTCACACCGGACACGGTGATGGCCACCACATCGAACACACTCAAGGTTGGTTTCAGCGCGCCGTCAGGCGCAGCGGGAGAGCTCATATCGTTATCCTCGTGTTTATTGTTGGTCTGAGGCAGAAACGAAATCCATCGGGCGGGCGCATTCTGGGACGCGCTTGGTGGCAGCTACTCTAGGCAGTTGCAGCGCCTCGCCCAATTCCCCTATTGGAGTACTCCCCTTGACGGCGACCGACAAATCGACGAAACCCTGCCACGACATTTTCGCCGAATCAGTGGAGCAAGGCCTTTGAGTAATCTGTTCAGGGAAGTCGGCCTGCATGCCGGCCTGGGTCGCACTATCACGCTGATCGGCAACCCACGTTTCTGGAAACAGCTGGTGTTGCTGCTGCACCAGGCCACGCCGTTCGACAACGCCCTGGCGATCTTCTACCCGCGAGAAGGCCCGCCCCAGGCACTGGAGGAATATGACGCCGAACCCAGCAGCAAGCCGGCCTCGATGCTCACCTACCTGAACGGCCTGTACCTGCTCGATCCGTTCTTCCAGGCCTGCCGCGAGGGCTATCCCAGCGGCCTGTATCGCCTGGAAGAAGTGGCCCCGGACCACTTTCGCCAGAGCGAGTACTTTCTCAGCTACTTCCACGACAACGTTCTGGAAGACGAAGTGCAGTTCATCCTGCAACTGCCCGATACCGGCACCCTGTCCCTGTCACTGGGCAGTCAGCGCGTGTTCAACCGCGAGGAAATCGGCCAGCTCACCACCTTTGCCGCCTGGGTGCTGCCGCTGATGCAGCAGCACTGGCAGCACAGCCAGCTGCGCCCTCAGGTGCCGGCCGCCGAAGAAATGGCCAGCCAGATTCGCGACGCCCTGAGTCATTTCGGCAGCGCCGTGCTGTCGGATCGCGAGCTGGAGATCGCCCGCCTGATCCTGCGCGGTTTTTCCTCCAAGGCCATGGCCGAGCGCCTGAAGATCTCGCCGGAGACCATCAAGGTCCACCGCCGCCACCTGTACGCCAAGCTGGACATCTCCAGCCAGCCGGAGCTGTTTTCGTTGTTCATCCAATCCCTGGGCCACGACCTGGAAAATCCCTGAAGCCCCTGCGGGGGTTGCGGTTGCCGGTGTTTTCGGGGGGCTGGAGTGATGCCTGCTCGCTTTGTTACCTGCCGTAGGAGCTGGCTTGCCAGC
The DNA here is from genome assembly GCF_003225665.1 of Pseudomonas sp. TKO26. NCBI lineage: Bacteria > Pseudomonadati > Pseudomonadota > Gammaproteobacteria > Pseudomonadales > Pseudomonadaceae > Pseudomonas > Pseudomonas sp. TKO26. The sequence continues at coordinate 10,596 of NZ_QKLN01000012.1, read as the reverse complement.
GAAGGCGTTCTCAAGGGCGTTGCAGCATTCAAGGGACTCTTCGCCGGCAAGCCGGCTCCTACAGGGCCGGCGAAGGCGTCGGGCGCAGGCGTCAGGCTCATGGACCTATGCGTTCAGGGAGCGGGCGCGGAAGTCGCGGGGCGATTGTTCGAAATGCTTCTTGAAGGTCCGGCTGAAATGCGCCGAATCCGTGAAGCCCCACTTGAAGGCAATGTCGGTGATCGACTCATTGCGCAGTTGCGGATTGCTCAGATCGGCGGCGCTGCGCTTGAGTCGCGAGCGCTGGATGAATCGGCACACGCTATCGCCCTGCTCTTCAAACAGTCGGTACAGCTGGCGCACCGAAATGTTCAACTGCGCCGCCAGGGATACCGGGGTCAGCCCCGGCTCGTTGAGAGATTGATTGATCAGCTGGCGGGCCTGATCACGCAGGCATTGGCCATGCAGGCCGTGGTCGAAGCCATCCAGGGTGCTGGCGGTCTGGCGCAAGGTCGGCCCGAGCAAGGCAATCAGGGCTTCCTGCAAGGCCTGCCCCTCCTGCTGCGCGGCGCACCCCTGCAGATCACCGGCGCAAATCTGCTCCACCAGCAAGCGCATCAAGCGACCACTGGCGCAGTTCTGTGACAGCTTGCCGAACTTGGGTTGCTGCTCCGGCAGATGCCGGTAGACCTCCTCCCGGCACAGATGGAACGAAGCATGTTCGATCAAACCGTGGGGCACGATCTCGCAGGCTCCGGCGGAATCCAGCAGGGCCATGTCGCCGGGCCCCAGCTCGACACTCTCGCCGCCCTGGCTCAGGCGGGCGTGACCACTGCGCTGGATGATCAGGAAACAATGACGGTCGTCCTCCTGGTCGACCTTGGTGCTCTGCCGGGAAATCAGCCCGGCGTTGGTGCGGATCTGCGCCACTTCCAGCCCGGCGTAATCCTGCAGCCCCACTTCACCGATGAACAGGGCGGGGTTGCGCGCCGGGCGGGCCTCGAATCGACCGCAGACACCCTGCAAGGCGCCTACCCAGGAACTGAAACTATGCGAAGCAAGCACTGTGCACCTCCATAAGCCGGTTTCAGACCGCCTTTGTTGTTATGGCGATATCATTAACATGTTATCTATTTGCCAGGCAAGGCGCCTGACAGCATGGATAGTCTGTTATGGCTTAAGCAGGGTGTATGCCAGTACTTGCGGTTATGTCGGTCAGAATTCTCGCAGAAGCTTGTACAACTCGGTGAAGCTGCCCAACAGCGCCTGCCGCTGTTCGGCGCTCAAGCGAATATAGCGTCGGAACCCGGGCAAACGGTTGACCACCTCGCTGGCGGCGAAATGCTCCAGGCGCACTTGCCACCCCTGGTCATCCCGCCACAGTTCCAGGCGCTTGAAGTCCAGCGGCAGCAAGCTCTCGAGCAACTTGCGGTCACTGCTCAGCCGTTGCAGCAAGGACGTCCACTGCCCAGCCTCGCCGGCCAGCAAACGGGCGGCGACACCCTGACGGCGAATCGCCCCGGTATGGCGCAGACTGATTCGCGCTTGCCCGGCTCCTGCGGCGGGTATTCGCAAACGCCACTCACAGACCACGATATGCATCAGGAACTGCGCCAGCGCCCGCTCATGCACGGTGAACTCCAGCCCGCTTTGCGGACAGCGAAAGGTCGCCCCGGCAGCGCCGCAAGGATTGCAGTCGAGCCCCGCCAGATCCCTGCGCAAATGCCCCAGGGTCACCCCGGGGCAATAGCCCGAAGGGGCCTGGTGCCACCAATCAAAGAGGTTTTGTCGCCAGCTTGAAAGACTCATCGGCCACAGGCTCCCGAGGACGGTTGTCGGTATCCGCGGCAAGGCCCAGGGCCTGCTCCAGCACTTCCTCCACCGGCACCGGCCGGAACGGATTGACCTTCTGCACCAGCAGGGTCCAGACCAGGGCATAGAGGGCGGTCAGGCCGAGCATGCTGCCGAAGGGCACATAGATGTCCCGCGGGTTCATCCCCGGTGGCGTGATGAACCACATGCCCAGCAGGATCCCCACTGAAGACAGGACCTGCGGCAGGGGAAACCAGGGCGATTTGTAGGCCCGGGGCAGATCCGGCCGGCGAATGCGCAGCACCACCACCGACAGGGTCACCAGCAGATAGGCAGTGCTCCAGGCACAGACCGCCGCCAGCACCAGGTGCATGATGCTGTCCGTGCTGCCGCCCAGCCACCAGGCGTGCAGGCAGGGAATCAGCACCGCCACGGCGATGCACAGCAACGGGGTCTTGAAGCGCGGGTGCAGATAGGTGAAGACCTTGGGCAAGGCACCATCCAGCGCCATGCCGTAGAGGATTCGCGGCAGCCCGGCCATCAGGGTGTTGATGGTGGCGGCGCCGGCAAACAGCAGGCCAATACCCAGCCAGATACGGCCGAACGGCCCCATGATCTGTTCGGCGAAATGCGGAATGGCCATGGGCGTGTCCAGCAGGTGCACGCTGCCGTCTTCGCTCAGGGCAATGTTCTCCACCTGGCGCTTCATGGCCGCGCCGTAGATGAACATGCACAGCGCCACCCCCACCAGCCCCAGGGCCATGGCGCGGGGAATGGTCCTGGCGGCCTTGCGTACATCCGGGGTCAGGGGCGTGACGAACTCGCAACCGACGAACATGAACATGGCCATGCCCACCAGGGACAGGATGGTCGGCAGGTCGGTCCCCACCATGGAGGCGCCGAACCAGCCGTCGAGCGCCACCGCCGGCGCCTTGATCACCCCCAGCAGGCCAAAGACCATGAGGGTGGTCCACATGCCGAAGGTCAGGATCACTTCAGCACGACTGAAAGCGGTGATCCCCACCGCGTTGAGCAGGCCGAAGAACAGCACCAGCCCCACGCCCACCAGCCAGGCGCTGCCACTCTGCTCCAGCAGGGTATTGAGGGATTCGAAGTTCACCAGGGCCATGATGCCGCTGAGAATGGTTTCCGCGGTGCCGGCGAACACATGCACGATCAGGTAGGCGGATAAGGTGCCGGTGATGGCGAAGAAACGCCCCAGCCCGCAGGCCAGGTAGTCATAGACCGAACCGTTGGTAGGCAGCAGGCAGGCCGCTTCGGCGAAGGTGGTGGATTGCGCCAGCATCATCAGCAAGGCGATCAGCATCGCCGCGGCAAACGCGCCGCCGCCGATCCCGAACCCAGTGGTGGCGGTGAGGATCACCGGGCTGGCCATGATCAGCCCCACGGCGCTGGCCAGTGCCGTGGGAAAACCGACTACCCCCTGATCCAGGTGGCGCTTGAGTCTGTCGTTGAGCGACATGATGGTAAACCTCGAAAGCATGGGTTGATGATTGTTGTTCTAGGCATTTCAAGGGCACGCCTGATGGCGCAGTGCTTGGCTGTCTGTCGCAGCTGTCGGCACAGGTTCGGCCTGATCCGCGGGAGCGGGCTTGGCAGCGAAGGCATCCTCGAGGGCAACGTAAAACTCGAGGGGCTGTTCGCCAGCGAGCCGGCTCCTGCAGCGGCGATGTCAATAGGCGATGCACACCGACTTGTTCTCGGTGTAGGCCTCGATGGCCGCATGGCCCATCTCGCGGCCGATGCCCGACTGCTTGTAGCCGCCGAAAGGCATCGACGGGTCCAGCATGTTGTGGGTGTTGACCCACACGGTGCCGGCCTTGATCTGCGGAATCAGTTGCATGACCCGCCCCAGGTCGTTGGACCAGATGCTCGCCCCCAGCCCGTACTGGTTGTCGTTGGCCAGCCCCACCACTTCATCCAGGGTGTCGAACGGCGTGGCCACCACCACCGGGCCGAAGATCTCCTCGCGCACCAGTTGCTGGTCGACACGCACATCCGCGACCACCGTGGGCCGGACATAGAAGCCCTGCTCGCCATGGGCGACACCGCCACACAGCAGCCGGGCCCCCTCTTCGACTCCGCGCCGGACCATCTGCAGCACGCGCTTCTGCTGCTTGGCGGAGATCAGCGGGTTGATCTGCGCCTGCTCGTCGAGCCCCGGCCCCATGCTCAGGGAGTCGGCGATGCCCACCAGCCGCTCCAGCACCTCGTGATAGATCCCGCGCTGGATGTACAAGCGTGACCCCGCGGTGCAGACCTGGCCCTGGTTGAAGAAGATCGCCGCGGCAGCACCGGCAGCGGCGGTCTGCGGATCGCAGTCGTCAAGGACGATCACCGGCGACTTGCCCCCCAGCTCCAGGGAGAAGCGCGTCATGTTGTCCACCGCGGCATGGCCAATCAGCTTGCCGACCTGGGTCGAGCCGGTGAACGCCAGCTTGTCGATACCCGGATGGGCGGCCAGCGCCGCACCGGCCTGGGCGCCACTGCCGGTCACCACATTGACCACCCCGGGCGCGATCCCCGCCTCCAGGCACAGCTGGCCCAGACGCAGCGCGGTCAGCGGGGTTTCGTCCGCAGGCTTGAGCACCACGGTGCAACCGCAGGCCAGGGCGGGAACGATTTTCCAGATGGCCATCAGCAGCGGAAAGTTCCACGGCACTATGGCACCGACCACCCCCACCGGTTCCGGCACCGTGTAGGCGCGGTACTGCGCCCCCGGCACCGCGGCGATGGAAACGTCCAGGCTCTTGCCTTCGATCTTGGTGGCCCAACCGGCCATGTAGCGGGTGAACTCCGCTGCCGCCCCCACCTCCAGAGCCCGGGCCAGGTGAATCGACTGACCGTTGTTGAGGGTTTCCAGCTGGGCCAGTTCCTCACCATGGCTCTCCAGCAGGTCCGCCAGCCTCAACAGCAGGCGTTCGCGATCCGCCGGGCGCAGCGCCTTCCAGCTGCCCTCGAAGGCCCGGCGCGCGGCGCCCACCGCCAGATCGATATCGGCCTGGTCGGCGGCGGCAACCTGGGTCAACTGCTCGCCGCTGGCAGGGTTGTACACCGGCATCCGCGCCCCGGAGAGCGCCGGCTGGCTGTGACCGTCAATCAGCAGACCGTGCTGACTGTCTATAAATGCAGCGACACGTGGGTCGATGGCAACGCTCATCTTCAATCCTCGCAGTTGGATCTGGTTCGACCTGGACTTTGAGCCCAAAGCCGCATGCCGTCTTGATCCTGGCTGCCGCAAAACTTGGCCCTGGCTGCCAGTCTCGCCGGCTGCACCGCCACTGGCAGCCTGGGTCAAATGCCCTGGCACACAGAGGCAAGCCGGCAGCCGGCAAATGACGCACTAATAGCCCCACGCTGTCCGTGCGATTTCAGGAGACTCAACGTGAGCGAAGCAAGCCGTTTCTGGCACCCCATGCTGCACCCCAACGAAATGAAGCAACGCGAGCCGATCCGCATCGTTCGCGGCGATGGCTGCTATGTCTATGACGACAAGGGCCACCAGCTGGTGGATGGCGTAGCCGGGCTGTGGAACGTCAACGTCGGCCACAACCGCCAGGAGGTGAAAGCCGCCATCACCGCGCAGCTCGATGAGCTGGAGTACTTCCAGCTGTTCGACGGGGTCAGCCACCCACGGGCCGAGGAACTGTCCCGAGTGGTGATGAACCTGCTGGAGCCCGAGGACATGACACGGGTGTCCTTCAGTTCCGGCGGCTCGGACGCCATCGAGAGCGCGCTGAAGCTGGCCCGCCAGTACTGGAAGCTCGAAGGCCAGGCCGATCGCACCAAGTTCATCTCCCTGCGCCAGGGCTATCACGGCACCCATTTCGGGGGGGCCTCGGTCAACGGCAACACCGTGTTCCGGCGCAACTACGAGCCGTTGCTGCCCGGTTGCTACCACATCGACACGCCCTGGCTGTACCGCAACCCCTACAGCCAGGATCCGGAGGAGCTGGGCAGGATCTGCGCCGACCTGCTGGAGCGGGAAATCCAGTTCCAGAGCCCGGACACCGTGGCGGCGTTCATTGCCGAGCCCATCCAGGGTGCGGGCGGCGTCATAGTGCCTCCGGCCAACTACTGGCCGTTGATCCGCGAAGTCTGCGACAAGTACGGAGTCCTGCTGATCGCCGATGAAGTGGTCACCGGTTTCGGTCGCAGCGGCTCGATGTTCGGCAGCCGCCTGTGGGGCGTCAAACCCGACATCATGTGCCTGGCCAAGGGCATCACCTCGGGCTACATCCCGCTGGGCGCCACCGTGGTCAACCGCCGGATCGAGGCAGCCTTCGAGAAGAACGCCAACTTCACCGGCGCGATCATGCACGGCTACACCTACTCCGGACACCCGGTGGCCTGCGCCGCCGCCCTCGCCTGCCTGGACATCGTGGTCAAGGAAGACTTGCCGGCCAATGCGGCCAAAATGGGCGACTACATGCTCGGCAAGTTGCGGCCCTTCGTTGATCGCTTCGAAAGCGTCGGCGAAGTGCGCGGTCAGGGTCTGATGCTGGCCCTGGACCTGGTGGCGGACAAGACCACCCGCGAGCCCATCGACCCCATGAGCGGCTACGCCAATCAGGTGGCGCAGATTGCCCGGGACAACGGCGTCATGGTGCGCCCGGTGGGCACCAAGATCATTCTCTCACCGCCTTTGGTGATCCAGCAGCAACAGGCGGATGCCATAGTCGAAGCCCTCGCCCAGGGGCTGAGCAAGGCCCACCGCTGATCGTTGCGACAGGCTGCGGTCGAGCGACCGCAGCCTGCGCTGCATCCCCGCTTGCCAGGCGCCTCGCTCCTGGTTTTCACTTGCCCTGACACGGACAGCGCCACCCGTCGCAGCCCCCAACCACCCGAGCCACTGCCCAACCGGCAGCCAGGAGCTATCCAATGATTGCGCCCACTTCCTTGCCCGGGGCCCATGAACTGGGGCAACGCTGCATCGCTGCCTTTACCCGGGTGATCCCCGCCACCCTCTGCGCTTTCTACCGCATCGATCCAAACCTGCAGGCCCGGGACTTCTCGCTGTACCGCATGCCCGAGCAGATGCACCAGGCCTACTTGCAACGCTACCGCCACTATGACCCGTTGCAGCCACGCAACTGCGCCGCCGCCGGGCGCCCGGTGCTGTCGCTGCACATGGGCATGGCCCAGCAGGGCCGTCACGCAACCGAGGTCTACCAGGGATTCCTGCAACGTCACGGGGTACTGGATGTGGTGGAGATTCTCGCCCGTGACGGTGAACGCCCCATCGCCGGCCTGTCGCTGTTGCGCGACAGCGTCATGGGGCATTTCAGCGTCGATGAGCTGGGCACCCTGCATGCCTTGCAGGGCCTGCTGGAGATCGCTGCCCTGGCCCCCTACTCCCAGGTCGACGAACGTCTGGCCGACCTCACTCCCAGAGAACGGGAGATCGCCTGGCTGTTGCGCGATGGTGCCGACAACAAAAGCATTGCCAGGCGCCTGGACCTGGGGCTGCCCACGGTCAAGACCCACCTGATCAACCTGTTTCGCAAGGTCGGGGTGGGCAATCGCACGGAACTGGTGAGCACGCTGTTCTTGTAACGGGCCACAGCCTCAACCATTCGGTTGATGGGCAGCGCCGAGGCCCTGGCAGAACATGGGGCTCTCCTTTCCTGGACAAGGACCTTGCCATGAATCAGCAACCTGAGTGGATCACCGTCGGCGCCCTGGCGGACGGTTTTGCAGACGACAATCACATCCTTGCGAAAGTGGATGATCTGTCCGGCCGCAGCCTGACCCTGTACTTCGACAACGGCTGGCAGATCGAACACCACTTCGCTGTCGACACCCTGCGCTGGAACAGCCTCGGCCAGCCCGCCAGTGACGACCTGCCCTATCGCGCGACCTCGATACGCCCCGGTATCTACCTGGTGGACTTTCTCAAGCAGGAGCAAGGCCAGTCCCACTCGGTAAGCCTGATCCTCGACCTGGAGCAGCAGTGCTTCACTGCCGTGATCGGCCAGATGCCGAGCCAGGCCGAATGCGCTGTCGACCTGTTCAGCCGGGCCCTGGCCGGCGGCGAGCTGACCTCGGTCAAGGCGCAGTTTCTCCACGGCGCAATCGATGCCTTGGCCGCGGCCGATACCGCGCGACATGCGCCCACCACCGAACTGATCGGCCTGCGCAACCAGTATGTCTACAGCGCCAGCGAGGCCTACGAGCACATTTATCTGAATACCAACTTCTACAGCTGGCAGTGCCTCAGAGGGGTCGAACAAGGCCTGGCGGACACCGACCGCTGTCACTACTACAAGATCGCCGAGCAGCTGTACCTGTTTGTCTGGCGCGAGAAGATCGTCCCGACCCTGGGCCTGGTGCTGATCGACCTCAAGGCCGGGCGTAGCGACGGCAAGATATTCGGCTACCAGGGTGCGGACTTCAGCCATGCCGCCAATTTCCCGGTGGGCGCTCTGGCCCAGGTACTCAACCGAACCCTGCACCCCTGATCCCGCACCGCTGCCGGCTTGTCCTAGCGCCAGCCTGCAGCGCTTTTCACAGGATACTTCCATGACTCTGGGCCTTGACCTGCAACGTGTCGCCAGCTGCTATCAGTCCGAACTGCAGCTGTTTGCCGAACAACACCCGCGCTGCGGCGCCTTCTACCAGGAAAACCTCCAGCATTGGCTGTACGGCGCGCCATTGCATTGGATGCAGCAATGGCCCGGCGCCTACCCGATCATGGTGGCCGATGCCCGGGGCGCCACCCTGACCGACTGCGACGGCCATGAATACGTGGACTTTGCCCTGGGCGACACCGGCGCCATGTTCGGTCATGCCCAGCCGGCCGTGGCCGCGGCCATCGCCGAACAGGCGCTGCATGGCTCGACCCTGATGCTGCCCACGGCCGACAGCCTGTGGGTCGGCAAGGAGCTGAGCCGGCGCTTTGGCCTGCCTTACTGGCAGGTCACCACCTCGGCCACCGACGCCAACCGCTTTGTTCTGCGCCTGTGCCGGATGATCACCGGGCGGCAGAAGGTCCTGGTGTTCAACTGCAACTACCACGGCAGCGTCGACGAATCCCAGGTGGAGTTCGACGCCCAGGGGCGGATGATTCCCCGCGACGGCGTGCACGCCAACGGCCTGCAGCACCAGGCCACCACCCGGCTGGTGGAGTTCAATGACCTGCCGGCCCTGGAAGCGGCCCTGGCCCATGGCGACGTGGCCGCAGTCCTTACCGAACCCTTCATGACCAACGTCGGCATGGTGCCACCGGCCGCGGGCTTTCATGATGGCCTGCGGGAATTGACCCGGCGCTTCGACGTGCCACTGATCATCGACGAAACCCATACCCTGTCCTGCGGACCGGGAGGCTATTGCGGCGAACAAGGGTTGGAGCCGGACTTCTTCGTCCTCGGCAAGTCCATCGCCGGGGGCATTCCCACGGCCGTGTGGGGCAGCAGCCGGGCCATGGCCGAGCGGATCTGGCAGGTGCTGCCGCATTTTCAGCCGGGCCAGGCCATCAACCACTTCGGCTTCGGCGGCACCCTGGCCGGCAACGCCCTGCAGATGGCCGCCATGCGCGCTACCTTCAGCGAAGTGATGACCGCGCAGAACTACGCGCGCATGTTCCAGCTGGCCGAACGCCTGCGGGCCGGGGTCGAAGCCATCATCGGCAAGCACCGCCTGCCCTGGCACGTGACCCGCATCGGCGCCCGGGTCGAGTACCTGTTCATGCAGCAGGCACCGCGCAACGGCGGCGAAGCCCATCACGCCCGCCACGGGCTGATCGAGGCCTATCTGCACCTGTACCTGCTCAATCGCGGGGTATTGCTGACGCCATTCCACAACATGGCCCTGCTCTGCCCGGACGCCAGCGAGGAACAGGTCGACCTGCACAACCGGCTGCTGGATCAATGCCTGAGCCAGGTCCTGCAAGGTGCTCTGTCATGAGCCTGGAGCAGCGCGGACGCATCGCCCTGGTCACCGGCTCCGGCCAGGGCATTGGCCGGGCCATCGCCCAGCTATTTGCCGCCCAGGGCGCCAAGGTCATGCTGGCGACCCGCAGCGCTGAAAACGGCAACGAAACCCTGCGCCTGATCCGCCAGGCCGGTGGAACCGCCGAGTTGCTGACGCTGGACCTGGCCAGCCGCGCAGCGGCCGAACAAGCCGTGGCGGCCACCCTGGAAAGCTTTGGCGGGCTGGACCTGCTGTTGCACAACGCCGGGGTCTTCCCGATGCAGAAACTGGCCGAGCTTGAGGAACAGACCCTGGAGCACACCCTGGCGGTGAATCTGAAAAGCTGCTTCTGGCTGACCCAAGCCGCCCTGCCGGCGTTGCGCCGGGCCCAACAGGCGCGGATTGTCGTGACTTCCTCGGTGACCGGCCCCCATACGGCGATTCCCGGGCTGGCCCATTACGCCGCGTCCAAGGCCGGGGTCAACGGTTTCATCCGCGCCGCGGCACTGGAACTGGCGGAATACGCCATCACCGTCAATGGTGTCGAACCAGGGCTGATTGCCACCCAGGCCACGGCCAACCTGGGGCATGGCTCGACGCTGTCCCGGGGCATCCCCCTGCAGCGCCTGGGCGCGCCGGAGGACATCGCCTGGGCCATGCTGTTCCTGGCGTCCCGGCACGCGAGCTACATCACCGGCCAGACCCTGGTGGTGGATGGCGGGGCCCTGCTGCCGGAAAACAGCCACTTGTAGCAACTGTGTTCCTCACGCGATTTGCGCCGAAGCCTGTAAGGCTTCGCGCATTCGCGCGTTCAAAATGGTGATGAGCTTGCGCATGGCTGCAACCAACGCCAATTTCTTCGGCTTACCTCGA
>NZ_QKLN01000064.1:0-393 GCF_003225665.1 Pseudomonas sp. TKO26 | reverse complement strand
TGGCGGGAAACCGAGTGCGGTCGGGGGACGGCGGCCTGTGCCTATTACGGAGCCGACGGGGGATTGCCGGTGGCCGGTTCCCGGGCCGCGATCCAATTGCTGCCGCGACTGCGGCGCCGGGCTTCGGCGTGCTCGGCATAACAGGGCGACAACACCCCGACCTTGCCCGCCCGCCGCAGTGGCTACCGGGTGCGAGAGGTGCTGGAGCAGGAAGTGGATTTCTTTCTCGACAGCCTCGATGTGCTGTTGGTGGTCAACCCCAACAAACCCACCGGCCTGAGCCTGACTCCGGCGCGCCTGCTGGATTGGCACGCGCGCCTGGCCCAACGCGGCGGCTGGCTGGTGGTGGATGTAGCCTTCATGGACAACACCCCGGACCGGAGCCTGTCGCGC
>NZ_QKLN01000063.1:0-394 GCF_003225665.1 Pseudomonas sp. TKO26 | reverse complement strand
ATTTCAGGGCTCAGGCTAATGAACGGCTTGTTCATCTAAACCACGCTTCTTAGTAAAGGATGGAAGCCCTTCATGGCTAAAGTCACGACGGTTCGTCGGCAACCGCGCATTCTAAGATATACCGCGAGTAATAGCGAAGATCCCCGAGAGTTCGAGGAAAACATCGTATTGTCGAACCCGAGCCAGCCTCGCGCTCAAGCGTCGATGAAGCCGACTCCATTCACGCTGTATTGAGCAATCAGTTCGGCAATGAAAGACGCTTGAGGCGGCAACCCTTCAACAAAGTGCTGCGGGCTGTCGGCGCCTCTCCGTAAGGGGGGGCGCTTGAGCTTGAGGAGAGTGTTGACCTGTCAGGCTGATGCCCGGTCTAGGCACTCAATGCTTTGCCCATCAA
>NZ_QKLN01000062.1:0-396 GCF_003225665.1 Pseudomonas sp. TKO26 | reverse complement strand
CGCACGCACCTGCCGGTGAATCCTCACCCCGCGGCCCTGGGTGATGTCACCGACCATCCCATCCCCCGGCAGCGGCTGGCAGCAGCCGGCCATCTGGGTCATCAGGTTGCCCACGCCCTGGATCTGGATATCGCCGCGCTTGCCCGTCTTGTAGCCGGCGGCCTTGCGCGGGATCAGCTCCAGTTGCTCGTTGCCGCGCTCCGTCTCCACCAGTTGCTGGGCCAGGTTGACCAGTTGCGCCAGGCGCAGGTCGCCCGCGCCCAGGGCGGCAAACATGTCCTCGGCGGTCTTCATGCTGGCCTTGTCGGCCAGCTTGTCGAAGTCCACCCGGGGCAGGTCGAGACGGGTCCGTTCGCGTTCCCGCCGGGTCTTGGCGGCGGCGACGTGCTGATCGCG
>NZ_QKLN01000061.1:0-397 GCF_003225665.1 Pseudomonas sp. TKO26 | reverse complement strand
CACCACAGGGCCGCCGGGGCCGGCGGGCGGGGCTCCCTGCTGGCCGACGGCGCCCGCCACCGGTTCGGGCAGGAGGCCAAGGTCCGGCGCCAGCTGCTGGCGTGGGACGCCGGCCTGTATGTGATCGACGCCCGGGAGCCGGTGCTGGCCAAGTACCGCGATGAGCTGGAAGTACTGAGCGGCTGCGGCAAGCCGCTCAGTACTTCCAGCTCATCGCGGTACTTGGCCAGCACCGGCTCCCGGGCGTCGATGACATACAGGCCGGCGTCCGAGGCCAGCAGCTGGCGCAGGACCTTGGCTTCCTGCTCGTAACGCTGCCGTCTAGAAAGCGCGCCAGCCTGGCCGGGCCGTCCAGGCGGTCGCCGGGGCGTTGCAGTCGTAGGCTCTTATACACATT
>NZ_QKLN01000060.1:0-399 GCF_003225665.1 Pseudomonas sp. TKO26 | reverse complement strand
CGCCACCACATATTGACCTCCGACATCGCGCGCCGGCCGCGTCGGCTGGGATCAAGCGACCGGGCCCCCCAGCCCCGCCAGTCCCACCACGAGGTCCAGCCCCAGGCCCAGCAGCACGTATATCAGCTCGAGGATGACCACGGTCAGCAGGTACTTGTTAGCGAAGAACGGGAACACGATGGCGAGCACGATCAGCGCCGGGATGATCCAGCGCAGCCGCGACTTGTAGTCCGGTGCCAGCACATGCACCCCGGCACCTGTGGTCTCGAAGCCCTGGAGCATCTTCAGGCCCTTGGGGGTTTGCAGGAACAGGCTCAGGGCCTAGCGGGCGGCCATGACAAGCGCGACCAGCCACGCCCCGCGGGGCTGGTGCAGCGCGAAGCGGGCTGCACGGAGCCC
>NZ_QKLN01000011.1:0-210057 GCF_003225665.1 Pseudomonas sp. TKO26 | reverse complement strand
AGGCTGCTGAGGCTGGAGACAGTTATGCGCAGAAATTATTGGCTGGCGTCTATGAGGACGGTGCTGGCTGGTTTTTCATTCCGGGCAATCGCCAAAAGGCGGTTAAAAAATGGTTTAAGGCTTCAGCTGAAGGGGGCTACCCATTGGGGATGGCCATGTACGCGAACTATTTATTTGAAAATAACGGCAATAAAGCAGAAGTTGGATATTGGCTGAAAAGGTCCGCCGAAGGTGGCTATATATCTGCTGTAAGTACCTACGGTAGCAATTTGGCTCATGCACCCAATGACCTTAATTACCCTCCAGATTTGATAAAAGGTTACGGATTGACTTATTTGATATCGAGGTTTGAAGGAGGAGGGGCGGGAGGCGGAGCAGGGGTGGCCGATTTTGCCAAAGTTACTCTTATAGAAATATCCGAAAAATTGACTCCCGATGAAATCAAACAAGGCGTTGCTTTTGCAAAAGAGTGGGAAAAGACCCATCCTCCACTTTCTTATTTTGTGCCTGTCTACGGATATTGATCTTTTACTTAAAAGAGTCGGAGCAGCGGCCAATATATTGTCCTGTCCTACGAATTTCTTTCATCAATAAACGCCAAAATCAATAAGTGTTCAACAATAAGTTAGTTCACTATTTCAACTCGTATAAATGCCGATGATTGAGATCCTTGTCCATGAAGCACAATCCCTTATCGTTGGCCGAGGAAGAGATCCGCAAGCTGGAAGAGACCATTCAAAGGGCAAAGATTGGCGTAGTGGCGATAGGGCGCAAACCTTGTTGCGGCTTGCTCGCGGTGACACCTCAAAAGTGGTGGCCAAAGCGCAGGGCAGTAGGCGCACAAACGGTCTACGAACGTCGACAACAGTGCGCGCCCCGCTCAGGCCTTCTCCAAGAAGCGGTATGGCACCTGGATGGGTCTTCGTCTGTGCCGAGACAGGCAGCCGGTTGACCCCAAAGAGGCCAACCGCGCAGGTTTGTCCGAGGCCTTTACGCCTCCAGCCGCCACTGCAAGGCGTCCAGGGCATCGCAGCCGTCTTGCAGCAGCAGGTGGGCGGCGTTGACGAAGTGGTTCAGGTCACGCTCGTCGACGCCCTTGAGGCTCAGGCAGTTGAGGCTGTGCAGCAGGTCGCGCGAGGCTTTGATGCGTTGCACCGCGCCGCCGTGCAAGTCCGCAGCCGGGGCGCTGCGGTCGAGGTGGAACACTGGGGTAGTGGTGAGATTACTTTGTAGCGGGATGAAATCAGTCATAGCGCACCTCCGTGTTTTTTGAGGAGCTACCACCGTTTGCGGCTAAACAAAGAGGGTGGCAGCTGCACGCGGGTTAGCCGACCAGAGGAATTCACGGAACCTCCGGCACACCCGAAGGTGTCCCGCGCACAGCCGCCATAGCAAAATGCCAGGCGGCAAAAAGCGCCGGCATTATAGGCAAGCGCTTGTGCGTCCGTGAACAGGCTCGACCGGCTAAGATCGGCCGCCGATGCGTCGGCGACCGGGCAACTATGCTGTTCCCCCTGCGCTGCAACAACCGCCAATGTGTTGCCATTACCTACAGCCAGCCTGCGACTCAATCATTACCCTCAGCGTAACGATCCAACGCCGCGCTTGATTGATGCGCCCCGTTTTCACTCCTAAGGTTGCTGCCACGACAGCGAACCCGTGGAGTGAGCATGACAACAATAATTTCCCCCGACGCGCGCTGGTCGCGGCGGCGCAGCGAAAAGCAGCGGCGCCTCGAGCAGGTGCGGGCCATCGCCGATGGCGTGGTGTTGCCGACCGACCAGATCGTCGCGGCGCTGGAGGCGCTGATCCTGCCCGGCGACCGGGTGGTGCTGGAAGGCAACAACCAGAAACAGGCGGACTTTCTCTCCCGTTCCCTGGCCAAGGCCGACCCGGCCAGGCTGCATGACCTGCACATGATCATGCCCAGCGTCGGCCGCTCCGAGCACCTGGACCTGTTCGAGCGCGGCATCGCCCGCAAGCTGGACTTTTCCTTCGCTGGCACCCAGAGCCTGCGCATCAGCCAGTTGCTGGAAGACGGGCTGCTGGAAATCGGCGCCATCCACACCTACATCGAACTCTATGCGCGGCTGGTGGTGGACCTGATCCCCAATGTGGTGCTGTCTGCCGGGTTCATGGCCGACCGCGCCGGCAACATCTACACCGGCCCCAGTACCGAGGACACCCCGGCGCTGATCGAGCCGGCAGCCTTCAGCGACGGCATCGTGATCGTTCAGGTCAACCAGTTGGTGGACGACGTCAGCGAGTTGCCCCGGGTCGACATTCCCGCGTCCTGGGTGGATTTCGTGGTGGTGGCCGACAAGCCGTTCTATATCGAGCCGCTGTTCACCCGCGACCCGCGCCATATCAAGCCGGTGCACGTGCTGATGGCGATGATGGCGATTCGCGGCATCTACGAAAAACACAACGTGCAGTCGCTGAACCATGGCATCGGTTTCAACACCGCGGCCATCGAGCTGATCCTGCCCACCTACGGTGAATCCCTGGGGCTGAAAGGCAAGATCTGCCGCAACTGGACCCTCAATCCCCATCCGACCCTGATCCCGGCCATCGAAAGCGGTTGGGTGGACAGCGTGCATTGCTTCGGCACCGAACTGGGCATGGAGCACTACATCGCCGCGCGCCCGGATGTGTTCTTCACCGGTCGCGACGGCTCGCTGCGGTCCAACCGGATGTTCTGCCAGCTGGCCGGGCAGTACGCGGTGGACCTGTTTATCGGCGCCACCTTGCAGGTGGACGGTGACGGTCATTCCTCCACCGTGACCCGCGGCCGCCTGGCCGGTTTCGGCGGCGCGCCGAATATGGGCCACGACCCCCGTGGCCGGCGCCACGGCACCCCGGCCTGGCTGGACATGCGCCTAGACCCGAGCGATGCGCCAGAGGCCATGCTCGAGCGCGGCAAGAAGCTGGTGGTGCAGATGGTGGAAACCTTCCAGGAAGGCGGCAAACCGACCTTCGTCGACACCCTCGACGCGGTGGAGGTGGCGCGCAACAGCGGCATGCCCCTGGCGCCGATCATGATCTACGGCGACGACGTCACCCACCTGCTGACCGAGGAAGGCATCGCCTACCTGTACAAGGCCCGTTCCCTGGAAGAGCGGCAGGCGATGATCGCCGCCGTGGCCGGGGTCACCGCCATCGGCTTGCGGCACAACCCCAAGGACACTGCGCGCATGCGCCGTGAAGGGCTGATCGCCTTGCCGGAAGACTTGGGCATCCGTCGCACCGACGCCAGCCGCGAGCTGCTGGCGGCCAAGAGCGTGGCCGATCTGGTGCAGTGGTCCGGTGGCCTGTACAACCCGCCCGCCAAGTTCAGGAGCTGGTAATGCACGCACTCAATCTGCAATCGCAACCCCTGAGCCTGGCCGAGCGCCTGGCGGACCTGGCGGTGGACGCGCTGATCGATGAAGCCGATCTGTCGCCCAAGCCGGCCTTGGTGGACCGCCGTGGCAATGGCGCCCACAGCGACCTGCACCTGGGCCTGATGCACGCTTCGGCCTTGTCCCTGTGGCCGGCCTTCAAGGAGATGGCCGAGGCGGCGCTGGCGTTCGGCGAAGTCGGCCTGCCCCTGCGTGAAGCCCTGGGGCGCATTGGTCGCGAAGGCGAGCAGGCCATGCTCGCCACCACGGGCGGGGTGAATACCCATCGCGGGGCGATCTGGGCCCTGGGCCTGCTGGTGGCGGCCGCCGCGCTGGAGCCGCGATCCACAACGGCTGGCAGTGTCGCGCTGCGGGCCGCGCGTCTGGCCTTGCTGGAGGATCGTTACGCGCCACGGCCCCTGAGTCATGGCGCCCAGGTGGCGATTCGTTACGGCGTGCGCGGCGCTCGGGAAGAAGCCCAGCAAGGCTTTCCCGCCGTGCTGCAACGGGGTCTGCCCCAGCTCAAGCACAGCCGTGCCCAGGGCCATGGCGAGCAGAACGCCCGGCTCGATGCCTTGCTGGCGATCATGAGCCAGTTGGCCGACACCTGCGTGTTGTACCGCGCTGGCGAGCAGGGCTTGCAGGCCATGCAGCAGGGCGCCCAGGCGGTGCTCGATGCCGGCGGCAGCGCCAGCCTGGCCGGGCGCCGCCGCCTGCATGAGCTGGACCTGCAACTGTTGACCTTGAATGCCTCGCCCGGCGGTGCCGCCGACTTGCTGGCGGCCAGCCTGCTGTTGGACCGGATCGAGTCCGCCGACGGCTTTCATCTGGGAGCGAACTGATGGAAACCTTGTCCTTTGAATTCCCCGCCGGCCAGCCCGGTCGTGGCCGCGCCCTGGTGGGCTGTGTCGGCTCCGGCGACCTGGAAGTGCTGCTGGAGCCGGGCCAACCCGGCAAATTGACTATCCAGGTGCAGACCTCGGTAAACGGTAGCGCCGCCCGCTGGCAGCACCTGTTCGAGCGCCTGTTCGACGGCCAGACGCCACCGGCCTTGGCGATTGATATCCATGATTTCGGCGCCACCCCGGGGGTGGTGCGCCTGCGCCTGGAACAGGGCTTCGAGGAGATCGGCCATGACTGACAGCGCACATCTGTTGCACAAGCACAGCTTCGTCGAACTGGGCGCCCGGCAGCGCGCCCGGGCCTTGCTGGATGCCGGCAGTTTTCGCGAGCTGCTGGACCCGTTCCAACGGGTCATGTCGCCGTGGCTGGCGCGCCAGGGCGTGGTGCCCCAGGCCGATGACGGGGTGGTGATCGCCAAGGGCAGCATCGATGGCCTGCCGGTGGTGATTGCCGCCATCGAAGGCGCATTCCAGGGCGGCAGCCTGGGCGAGGTGGGCGGGGCGAAGATCGCCGGGGCCCTGGAGCTGGCCGCCGAGAACAACCGCAACGGCATCCCGACCTGTGCCGTGCTGCTGCTGGAAACCGGTGGCGTGCGCTTGCAGGAGGCCAACCTGGGGCTGGCGGCGATTGCCGACATCCACGCGGCGATTGTCGACCTGCGCCAGTACCAGCCGGTGGTCGGCGTGGTGGCCGGCAGCGTCGGCTGTTTTGGCGGCATGTCGATTGCCGCCGGGCTGTGCAGTTATCTCGTGGTCACCCAGGAAGCGCGCCTGGGGCTCAACGGCCCGCAGGTGATCGAGCAGGAAGCCGGGCTTGAGGAATACGACTCCCGGGACCGGCCGTTCATCTGGAGCCTGACCGGCGGCGAGCAGCGTTTCGCCAGCGGTTTGGTGGACCGTTATGTGGCGGATGATGTGGCGCAGATCCAGGCCCAGGTCCGCGAGTTGCTGGCCCTCGGCTTGCCCGCGCGGCAACGCAGCCGTGAGGCCGAACACTATCTGCAACGCCTGGCCCGTTTGGACACCACGCCGCAAATCGATGCGGCGACGGTTCGCGATCTGTATCAAGGAGACCGCTCATGAGTGCTTATTCTTTGCGGGGCCTGAACTGGTTCAACGCCTTAAGTGGCGGCGCCGCGCCGGTAACTGGCCTGCCGCCGTCGCTGCGGGTGGCCGACGGCGAACTGATGGGGCAGCCGGTGCGTTTTATCGCCGTGGTGGCCGACCCGGAAAACCGTTTTCCCCGTGCCCGCCAGGGCGAGGTCGGCCTGCTGGAAGGCTGGGGCCTGGCCAAGGCGGTGGATGAGGTGATCGATACCGACCGCGACCAGCCCCACAAGCGGGCGCTGATCGCCATCGTCGATGTGCCGAGCCAGGCCTATGGCCGGCGTGAAGAGGCCCTGGGCATCCATCAGGCCCTGGCCGGCGCCGCCGACAGCTACGCCCGGGCGCGCCTGGCCGGGCACCCGGTGATTGCCCTGCTGGTGGGCAAGGCCATGTCCGGAGCCTTTCTGGCCCACGGGTATCAGGCCAACCGCTTGATCGCCCTGCGCGATCCCGGGGTGATGGTGCACGCCATGGGCAAGGCCTCGGCGGCGCGGGTCACCCTGCGCAGCGTCGAGGAGTTGGAAGCCCTGGCCGCCAGCGTGCCGCCCATGGCCTATGACATCGACAGCTACGCCGGCCTGGGGCTGCTCTGGGAAAGCCTGTCGGTGCGGCAGATCGAACAGCCCACGAGCGAGGATCTGGTCGCGGTCAAGGAGTGCCTGCTGGCGGCCATCGCCGATGTGCGGGCCAAGGGCGTCGACCTGAGCGGTCGTCTGGGAGCGTCGAACCGAGCGGCGTCGAGCCGGGTCCGCCAATTGCTGCGGGAACAATGGTGAACGGCCTCGGCCCCTGGCTGCCCCACGACTTGCTGTGGGGCATGAGCCCGGCGCAGTTGGCCGCCGATGCGCCGGATTGGGCCTTTGCCGTGCTGGAGGCGGGGCAGCCGGTGGTGGTGCGGCGGGCGCTGACGGCGCCCGGGCAGATCGCGGTCGGCCTGCGCGGCCGCGCCCGCGAGCAGCGCTACCCGGCTGTGCTGGCGCTGGAGTCGGTGCAGCGCGGGGTGTATCCCGAAGCGCTGTGCCAGTTGAGCGGCACGCGCTCATTGCCGGCGCTGCAGGCGTTGCAGCAACTGCGCGGCGAGCTGGATGCCCTGGGCCTGGTCTGGGGCGTCAGCGGCAGTGCCGGTTTCGAGTTGGCCTCTGGGGTGGCTGCGCTGCATCAGCACAGTGACCTGGACCTGATCCTGCGCACGCCGGAGCCTTTCTCCCGAGCTCAGGCCCGCGAGCTGCTGGTTCTGCTGGAGCGCGCCGAGTGCCCGGTGGACCTGCAACTGCAGGTTCCCGCCGGGGCCGTGGCCCTGCGTGAATGGGCGGGAGCGGCGCCTCGTGTTCTGCTCAAAAGCGCCAGTGGCGCGCGGCTGGTCAGCGATCCCTGGAACTCTCAGGAGCAGGCAGCATGAGCAGCCTGCTGGTGTTTCCGGGCCAGGGCGCGCAGCAGCCGGGGATGCTCCAGCGTCTGCCGCCAAGCGCGGAAACCCGCGCCTGCCTGCAGGAAGCCAGTGAGGTTCTGGGGGAAGACGTACTGACCCTGGATTCGCCCCAGGCCCTGGCCAGCACCCGGGCGGTGCAGTTGTGCCTGCTGATCGCCGGGGTGGCCAGCGCTCGGACCCTGCTGCAAGCGCCGCTCAAGGCGGACTATGTGGCGGGCCTGTCCATCGGTGCCTACCCGGCGGCAGTGGTGGCCGGGGCCCTGGCGTTCGCCGATGCGTTGCGCCTGGTGAGCCTGCGCGGCGAGCTGATGCAGCAGGCTTATCCACAGGGCTATGGCATGACCGCGCTGATGGGCCTGGAGCTGGCGGAGGTGGAAGGGCTGCTAGCCCAGGTCCATAGCCCGCAAACGCCGGTGTACCTGGCCAATATCAACGCCGACAGCCAAGTGGTGATCGCCGGCAGCGATGCGGCGATGCAGGCGGTGGCCGAGCTGGCACGGGGGCGTGGAGTTGGCGTGGCCAAGCGCCTGGCGGTCAGCGTGCCGTCTCACTGTCCATTGCTGGAGCAACCGGCCCAGGCCCTGGCCGCGGCCTTTGCCGAGGTGCCGCTGCAACTGCCGACGCTGGGTTACCTGAGTGGCAGCCGGGCCCGACCGCTGCGCACACTGGAGCAATTGCGCGACGATCTGGCGTTCAACATGTGCCGGGTGGTGGACTGGCGCGGCACCGTGCAAAGCGCCTACGAGCGCGGGGTTCGCCTGCAGATCGAATTGCCTCCCGGTGCGGTACTGACCGGGCTGGCCCGCCGGGTGTTTGCCCAAGGGACGGTGATCGCCTGCGACGGCGCGCGCCTGGACACCCTGCAAGCCCTGTTGCGTGAGGAGGGAAGCCGCGACCGATAGAGCACCGACTCAGGCTGACGAAGCACAAGAACAACAACTTCGACGATGCACTTTGAGGACAACAACAATGATTATCTACGGTGTGGCCTTCCTGGCCTTTTGTACCCTGGTGGGTATTTTCATCGGTGAGCTGCTGGGCAAATTGATCGGCGTGCCGGCCAATGTCGGCGGGGTCGGTATCGCCATGCTGCTGTTGATCGGCCTGGGCAGCTACCTGCACAAGCGCGGACTATTCGCCGGCAAGTCCGAACAGGGCGTGGAGTTCTGGAGCGCGGTGTACATCCCCATCGTGGTGGCCATGGCCGCCCAGCAGAACGTCTACGGCGCGCTCAAGGGCGGGCCGATGGCGATTCTCGCGGGCACCCTGGCGGTGGTGATCGCCTTCGCCTTGGTGCCGGTGCTGGTGCGCATCGGCAACAAGGCGCCGGATGCGGCCGTTGCTCAGAAAACAGCGGGGTAAGGGCCATGTACGAATCGATGATGAAGGTCATTACCGGCTACGGGCTGATCAGCGGTTTCGCGGTGATCGGGATCACCATGTGGGTGTCCTACTGGATCTCCAACACCTTTACCAAGGGCCGCCTGCACGGCTCGGCCATCGCCATTCTTTTGGGGCTGGTGCTGTCCTATGTGGGCGGCGCCTTCACTGGTGGGCAGAAGGGCGTGGTGGACATTCCGCTGCTGTCGGGCATCGGCCTGCTGGGCGGGGCCATGCTGCGGGATTTCGCGATTGTCGCCACGGCCTTTGGGGTCAGTGTCGAGGAGCTCAAGCGCGCCGGGTTCGTCGGCGTGTTGGCGCTGTTTGTCGGGGTTGGCTCGTCCTTTGTCGCCGGGGTCGGGGTGGCCATGGCCTTTGGTTATACCGATGCGGTGAGCCTGACCACCATCGGCGCCGGGGCAGTGACCTACATCGTTGGGCCGGTGACCGGGGCGGCGATTGGCGCCAGTTCCGAGGTCATGGCGCTGTCGATTGCCGCCGGGCTGATCAAGGCGATCCTGGTGATGGTGATGACGCCCTTCGTGGCGCCGCTGATCGGCCTCAACAACCCGCGCAGTGCGGTGATCTTCGGCGGTTTGATGGGCACCTCCAGCGGTGTTGCCGGGGGCCTTGCGGCCACCGATCCGAAGCTGGTGCCCTACGGTTGCCTGACGGCGGCGTTCTACACCGCCCTGGGTTGCCTGCTGGGGCCGTCGCTGCTGTTCCTGTTGATGCGTGGCCTGGTGGGGGCTTGAGTGTCATGAGGCGTCCTGGCGATTGGCGTACATCCGGCATTCGGCCAGCAGCGCCAACAGGTTCGGGTCGCGCTCCTTGGCCTTGAGAAACACCACGCCGATATGTTGCTGCAGGCGGTAGCGCGCCTGCAGCGGTATCAGCTTCACGCGGTTTTCATACACTGCGGCGATCCTTCCCGGCAGCAACGCATAACCGACCCCGGAGCTGACCATGCTCAGCAGGGTGAAGATGTCGTTGACCTGCATCGCCACCTTCGGTTCGAACCCCGCCTGCTTGAACACCCGCACCCCGTCCTGATGGGTGGCGAACCCTTGGGTCAGGGTGATGAAGGTGGCGTCGCGCACGTCGGCCAGGTCCACCTCGTGCTGTTGGGCAAAGGGTGAATCGGCCGGAGTGGCGAGGAAGATATCGTCGGAAAACAGCGGCAGTTGCTCGCAATCCGGGTCGTTGACGCTGTCGTCCAGGGAAATCAGGATGGCGTCCACTTCCATGTTCTTGAGCTTGTACAGCAGGTCGATGTTGGAGCCCAGGATCAGGTCGATGTTCAGCTCGCTGCGGCGCAGCTTCAGGCCCATGATCAGCTGCGGCACGGTTTTCACGGTCAGCGAGTAAAGTGCGCCGAGCTTGAAGCGTTCTGCTGAGAAGCCTGCGGCCTCGCGGGTCAGGCGCACGCTCTCGACCACGTCCTGCACCAGCTTCTGCGCCCGTTCTTCGAGGACGAAGGCGCTTTCCAGCGGCGTCAGGTTGCGTCCTTCGTGCTTGAACAGCGGGCAGCGCAGGGCGTTTTCCAGGGAGTGGATGGCCCGGTGCACGCTGACGTTGCTGGTCTGCAACTCGGCGGCGGCGCGGGCCAGGTTGCCGGTGCGCATGAAGGCCAGAAACACTTCGAGCTTTTTCAGGGTCAACTCTTCGTCTATGAGCATGGTCCGGCCTCGGCTGATGAGGGGCTGATGATGCCCGATGAGTCTGAAAGTGGCCGCTGGTTTTTTATCCGTCGCGCCCCCATAGACCTCTTGCGCTTTCAAACTGCAGGCCCGAGCCTTGCGTGGTTTTTCATGTTTCAAGGGTGAGTGACCGATGTATCACGGAGAAAGATTCAACGCCTGGACCCACTTGCTGGGAGCGATCGCGGCGTTTATCGGCGGCATCTGGCTGGTGGTGCTGGCCAGTATCGACGGCAGTCCGTGGAAGATCGTCAGTGTGGCGATCTATGCCTTCACTTTGCTGGTGCTCTACAGCGTGTCCACGGTCTATCACAGCGTGCGTGGCCGGGCGAAGAACATCATGCAGAAGGTCGATCACTTTTCGATCTACCTGCTGATTGCCGGCAGCTACACGCCGTTCTGCCTGGTGACCCTGCGCGGGCCCTGGGGCTGGACCCTGTTCGGGATTGTCTGGGGGCTGGCGCTGATCGGCATCCTCCAGGAGATCAAGCCGCGTTCCGAAGCGCGGATTCTGTCCATCGTGATCTACGCGGTCATGGGCTGGATCGTGCTGGTGGCGGTCAAGCCACTGCTGGCGGCCTTGGGGCCGGCCGGTTTTGCCTGGCTGGCCTCAGGCGGGGTGTTGTACACCGTGGGCATCATCTTCTTCGCCCTGGACAGCCGCCTGCGTCATGCCCATGGCATCTGGCACCTGTTCGTGATCGCCGGCAGCCTGCTGCACTTCATCGCCATCCTGTTCTACGTCCTATAAGGGGCGGTCCAACTGTGCCTGGGCCTGACGGGCGAAAATCTCCAGCAGGCTGGCCAGGGTGTGGGGCGGCGGTTCGGCGGCGCGGGTCACGGCGTACAGGGTGATCGACAGCGGCGGACTCAGGGGTCGGATGACGGTGCTGGCGGTTGATGCGCCCAGGGCGGTGAAGGGATCGATCAGCGCCAATCCGGCGCCGGATTCCACCATGGCCCGGGCCAGGGAGTAGGTCTGTACGGCAATGCTCACCCGCGGTGGCGGTTCCACCGACTTGAGGTAGCTATCCAGGCGCGCCGACAGCGGGTCGGCGCTGCTCAGGCCGATCAGCGGTGCATCCGCCAGTTCCATCAGGGCCAGCGGCTGGCCGCGTACGGCGGGCGGCCAGTAGTCCAGCGGCGCCAGGGCCACCAGCACGCCCTCGGCCAGGGGCTGTGCACAGAGCCCGGGGTGATCGGGGCGTTGCAGGGTCAGGGCCAGGTCGATTTCCCGCATCAGCAGGTTCTGCACCAGTTCCCGGCTGTGGGCGCTGGACAGTTCGCACAGGCCGTCAGGGTAGAGACGGGTCCATTCACTGATGGCCGGCGGCAGCAACGCCAGGGCCAGGGCCGGGGTGGCGCCGATGCGCAGGCTGTGGCCCGGCGCCCGGCGCAGGTTGTGGGCCAGGCGCCGCACGCCTTGCAGGCTCTCGCTGACCTTGTCCACTTCACGCTCCAGCTCCAGGGCTTCCGGAGTCGGCTGCAACTTGCCCCGTACCCGCAGGAACAGCGGGAAACCCAGTTGCAGCTCGGCGTGCTGCAGGACCTTGGTCACCGCCGGTTGCGAGACGTGCAGCAACTGCGCGGCGCCGCTGATGGAGCCGGCCTGGCGAATGGCCTGGAAGATTTCGATATGACGCAGGCGCATGGGGCAGTCCATAACCTTTGTTTATGGGAGGTGCATCTTTATTCATTGTCCGGCGTCTGTCACCTGCCCCTAACCTTGGGCCATCGAACAACGGGCTAGGGGCAGTCATGAGTCAGCAGGTTTGCATCATCGGTGGCGGCGTGATCGGTCTGGCCAGTGCCTACGCCCTGGTCCGCCAGGGCTTCGAGGTGACCCTGGTGGAGGCTCAGGAATCCCTGGGCAGCCAGACCAGCTTCGCCAACGGCGGGCAGTTGTCCTATCGCTATGTGGCGCCCTTGGCCGATGCCGGCGTGCCCTGGCAGGCCCTGGGCTGGATGCTCAAGGGCGACTCGCCGCTCAAGCTGCGCCCGCGCCTGGACCCGGCGCAGTGGCGCTGGCTGGCGGGTTTTCTCGGTGCTTGCCGGCACTCGGTGAACCAGCGCAATGCTGCTCACCTGCTGCGCCTGGCGCTGCTCAGCCAGAGCACCCTGCAACGCTGGCGCGTAGAGGATGGCCTGCAGGGCTTCGATTGGCGGCGCAATGGCAAGCTGGTGACCTTTCGCCAGCCCGGCAGTTTCGAGCATGCCCGGCACAACCTGGCGGACAGCCGTCAGCAGCAGGTCTTGTCGGCTGCCGAATGCACCGCCCTGGAGCCGACCCTGGGAGACACGCCCTTCGTCGGTGGCATCTATACCCCGGACGAAGAAGTGGCCGACTGCCACGCGTTCTGCCAGCAACTGGCGGCGTGGCTGCGGGCTTCCGGGCGTTGCGAAATCCTCCTCGGCCAGCGAGTCCGGGCCATCCGCCATGATGGCGACCGGGTCCAGGCCATCGATCTGGGCGAGCGCCAATTGCCGGTGCAACATCTGGTGCTGGCGGCCGGTCATCGCAGCCCCGAGTTGCGCCTGCCAGGGCTCAAGCTGCCGCTGTATCCGCTCAAGGGCTACAGCCTCAGCGTGCCCATCGGCCCGCAGCACCAGGCGCCGGAAATCAGCATCACCGACTACAACCGCAAGATCGTCTATGCCCGGATCGGCCAGCAGTTGCGGGTGGCGGCCATGGTCGACATCGTCGGTTTCGATCCGTCCCCGGACCCGGGACGCCTGGCCCTGATGCGCCGGCAGGCCGAGCAGACCTTCGCCGCCGCCGGCGATTATCAGGCCGCCAGCGAATGGGCCGGCATGCGTCCGGCCACCCCCAGCGGCGTGCCGCTGATCGGCGCCACCGCCTACCGCAACCTGTGGCTCAACCTCGGCCACGGCGCGCTGGGTTTTACCCTGGCCTGTGGCAGCGGCCAGTTGCTGGGCGAACTGATCGGCCAGCGCTCCACCAGCATCGACATGCAGGGCCTGACGCCCCGCGTCGCCTGAACGTTCAAAGGAGTCTTCAGATGAGTATCCAGCGTATCCACAGCAACGAGCGCCTGAGTGGCGCGGTGACCTTTGCCGGACTGGTGTTTCTCTCCGGGCAGGTGCCGGGGGCCAGCAGCGACATCGGCGGCCAGACCCGCGAGGTGCTGGAGAAGATCGACACCTTGCTGGCCGAGGCCGGCAGCGACAAGGACCATCTCTTGAGCGCGACGATCTACCTCAAGGACATCCAGGCCGATTTCGCGGTGATGAATGAAGTCTGGTCGGCCTGGCTGTCTCCCGGCCAGGCGCCGGCGCGTACCACCCTGCAGGCGGCCCTGGCGCGCCCGCAGATCCTCGTCGAAATCAGCGTCATCGCGGTTCGTCGCTGAGCCGCCTTTACCCACAACGGAGAATAACAATGCATAAGATCACGTTGCTCGGCTGCACCCTGGGGCTGTTGTTCAGCGCGGTTTCCCAGGCCAACGAAGCGCCCCTGGAGGGCACCCTGGCCAAGATCGCCAACAGCACCAGCATTACCTTGGGTTATCGCGACGCTTCGGTGCCCTTTTCCTACGTGGGCGACAACAGCGGCCAGCCCATGGGCTATTCGGTGGAACTGGCGAGCAAGGTGGTGGAGCGCATCCAGCAGCAGTTGCAGCTGCCCAAGCTGAAGGTGAAGTACAACCTGGTGACCTCGCAGACGCGCATTCCCCTGGTGCAGAACGGCACCGTGGACCTGGAATGCGGCTCCACCGGGGTCACCGCCGAGCGGCAGAAACAGGTGGCGTTCTCCTACGGCTTCATCTACGTCAAGGGCCAGCTACTGACCGCCAAGGACAGCGGGATCAAGCGCTTCGCCGACTTGCGGGGCAAGAACGTGGTGACCACCGCGGGCACCACCAACGAGCGTTTTCTCAAGAACTACAACGTCGAGCACAAGATCGACATGTTCGTGATCAGCGCCAAGGATCACGGCGAAGCCTTCCAGATGCTGCAGAGCGGGCGCGCGGCGGCGTTCTACATGGATGACGCGCTGCTCTACGGCGAACGGGCCAAGGCCCGCGATCCGCACAATTGGGTGGTGGTGGGGGAGGAGCAGTCGCGGGAGATCTACAGCTGTATGGTGCGCAAGGACGATCCGCAGTTCCTGGCGCTGGTCAACGGTGCGCTGGCGGATCTGTATCGCTCTGGGGAAATCAACGGCATCTACCAGCGCTGGTTCCAGCAGCCGATTCCGCCCAAGGGCCTGAACCTGGAGTTCCCCATGACTGCGGAGCTGAAAGCGATCATCGCCCGGCCCACCAGCGACCCGGTGGAATAATGGATACCGGACTGTCGTAGGAGCCGGCTTGCCGGCGAAGGGGCCCTTGAGACGTGTACGGGACTGATGGGCGCTTTCGCTGGCAAGCCAGCTCCTACGGTGGGTGTTTGAACGGGGAGGGGTTAGAAATCGCCCCACAGTTGTTGGGCCACCGCCAGCGCCACCACCGGGGCGGTTTCGGTGCGCAGCACGCGAGGGCCGAGGCGGGCAGGCAGGAAGCCAGCGCCGTGGGCCTGCTGCACTTCGGCATCGGACAGGCCGCCTTCCGGGCCAATCAGGAAGGCCAGGGTCTGCGGTTTGGCATGGCTTTCCAGGGGCTGGGCCACCGGGTGCAGCACCAGTTTCAGGTCGGCCTCGGTCTGTTTGATCCAGTCCGCCAGCAGCACGGGCGGATGAATCACCGGGACTTGTGAGCGCCCGCATTGCTCGCAGGCGCTGATGGCCACCTGGCGCCAGTGCAGCAGGCGCTTGTCGGCGCGTTCGTCCTTGAGCCGCACTTCGCAGCGCTCGCTGAAGATCGGGGTGATCTCGCTGACCCCCAGCTCCGTGGCCTTCTGAATCGCCCAGTCCATGCGTTCGCCCCGGGACAGGCCCTGGCCGAGGTGAATCCGCAGGGGAGATTCTTCCTGGCCGGCAAAGCTTTCATCCAACTGCACGCGCACGCGCTTCTTGCCCACTTCCACCAGGGTGCCGCGAAACTCCGTTCCCGAGCCGTCGAACACTTGCAGTGCATCGCCTTCGGCCATGCGCAGCACGCGCCCGATGTAGTGGGCCTGGGCTTCTGGTAGTTCGTGTTCGCCGAGGCTCAGGGGGGCGTCGATAAAGAAGCGGGACAATCTCATCTGGGTTCTCTGTTGAAGGTGAATCGGTGGACAGCATTCTGTGGCGAGGGCGCTTGCTCCCGGTCGGCGGCGGGGCCGTCGTTGAATCCGCCGGGCATTCGCACAACCGGGTTTGGGGACCGCTGCGCGGTCCAGCGGGAGCAATCTCCCTCGCCACGATCAGTGACCCGCTCTAGCCCGGATCGCGAAAGCCCGGGTGGAAATCCTTGGGCACGGCCACGCTGACGCTGTCGCGGGTGGCGATGTCGATGCCTTCGCTGGCGACTTCGGCGAGGAAGTCGATCTGCTCCGGGGTGATCACGTAGGGCGGCAGGAAGTACACCACGCTGCCCAGGGGCCGCAACAGCGCGCCGCGCTCCAGGGCGTGCTGGAACACCTTCAGGCCGCGCCGCTCCTGCCAGGGGTAGGCGGTCTTGCCGGCCTTGTCCTGGACCATCTCGATGGCCAGGACCATGCCGGTCTGGCGCACTTCGGCGACGTGGGGGTGATCCACCAGGTGCGCGGTGGCGCTGGCCATGCGCTGGGACAGGGCGCGGTTGTTGGCGATGACGTTGTCCTGCTCGAAGATGTCCAGGGTCGCCAGGGCAGCGGCACAGGCCAGCGGGTTACCGGTGTAGCTGTGGGAATGGAGGAAGGCGCGCAGGGTCGGGTAGTCGTCGTAGAAGGCGCTGTAGACCTCGTCGGTGGTCATGCACGCGGCCAGGGGCAGGTAACCGCCGGTCAGGGCCTTGGACAGGCACAGGAAGTCCGGGCGGATACCGGCCTGTTCGCAGGCGAACAGCGTGCCGGTGCGGCCGAAGCCGACGGCGATCTCGTCGTGGATCAGGTGCACGCCGTAGCGGTCGCAGGCTTCGCGCAGCAGCTTGAGGTAGACCGGGTGGTACATGCGCATGCCGCCGGCGCCCTGGATCAGCGGCTCGACGATCACCGCGGCGACGCTATCGTGGTGCTCGGCCAGGGTCTGTTCCATGGCGGCGAACATGTTCCGCGAGTGTTCTTCCCAGCTCATGCCTTCGGGGCGCAGGTAGCAGTCCGGGCTCGGCACCTTGAGGGTGTCCAGCAGCAGGGCCTTGTAGGTTTCGGTGAACAGCGGCACGTCGCCCACCGACATCGCGGCGATGGTTTCGCCGTGGTAGCTGTTGCTCAGGGTGACGAAGCGTTTCTTGGCCGGTTGGCCGCGGTTGAGCCAGTAGTGAAAGCTCATCTTCATCGCCACTTCGATGCACGACGAACCGTTGTCGGCGTAGAAGCAGCGGGTCAGGCCTTCGGGGGTGATCTGCACCAGGCGCTCGGACAGCTCGATCACCGGCTGGTGGCTGAAACCGGCGAGGATCACGTGTTCCAGCTGGTCTACCTGATCCTTGATGCGCTGGTTGATGCGCGGGTTGGCGTGGCCGAAGACATTGACCCACCAGGAACTGACCGCGTCCAGGTAACGTTTGCCTTCGAAGTCTTCCAGCCAGACGCCTTCACCGCGCTTGATCGGGATCAACGGCAGTTGTTCGTGGTCTTTCATCTGGGTGCAGGGATGCCACAACACCGCAAGATCGCGTTGCATCCACTGGTTATTCAGGCCCATGTACAGTCTCCTGGAGGCAGCTCGCTGAGGGGGCGGGCGAACAATCGGGCAAGCCTATGCAATGCATGGCCGCGGGACAACCTATTGTGTAGGACGGCGACCGGGGACGGCGCAGCCCTGGGGTAAAGACGTAGCCGCTCGCTGCCAGGGCACTGGCGGCGATGGCCTCGAAAGCGTCAGAAAATGCCCTTAATCTTTTCTTAATACCTTGAGCCCAGAGTACTGATCGTATTTCTCGATATTTCAAAGCAAATTTTTTCGCTTTAATTCGATAGGTAAATCGCTAGTCTTGGTCAGCGTTTCTTACAGGATGCAACTGATGCAGTTACGTAATTCTTCTTCTCGCTACGGCTGGGTAAGCATTGTTCTGCACTGGGGCGTGGCCCTGGCAGTCTTCGGTCTGTTCGCCCTGGGCCTATGGATGGTCGGCCTCGACTACTACAGCACCTGGCGCAAAGACGCGCCGGACCTGCACAAGAGCATTGGCCTGACGCTGCTGGCGATCATGCTGCTGCGGGTGTTGTGGCGGTTTGTCAGCCCACCGCCGCCGGCGCCGGCCAACCATGGACGTCTGACCCGCCTGGGGGCCAAGTTGGGACATGGGTTCCTGTACTTGGGTCTGTTCGCGGTGATGATTGCCGGCTACCTGATTTCCACCGCAGACGGCGTGGGTATCCCGGTGTTTGGCTTGTTTGAAGTTCCTGCCCTGGTTTCCGGACTGCCGGACCAGGCAGATGTAGCAGGTGTGGTGCATCTGTACCTGGCCTGGGTGCTGGTGATTTTCGCCGGCATCCATGGCCTGGCCGCCTTGAAGCACCACTTTATCGATCGTGATGCGACCCTCACCCGTATGCTGGGTCGCAAAGCCTGATGTTCAACCTTGACTCAAAAGGAATAGAAAGCATGTTGAAAAAGACTCTCGCCGCACTGGCCATCGGTTCTGCTGTATTGGCGGCCGGTCAAGTAATGGCAGCGGACTACGTGATCGACAAGGAAGGCCAGCACGCCTTCGTCGACTTCAAGATCAGCCACCTGGGCTACAGCTTCATCACCGGTACCTTCAAGGACCTGGACGGCAAGTTCAGCTTCGACGCGGCCAAGCCGGAAGACGCCAAGATCGAAGTCAACGTGCGCACCGCCAGCGTGTTCACCAACCACGCCGAGCGTGACAAGCACATCACCAGCAAGGACTTCCTGGAATCCAGCAAGTTTGCTGATGCCAAGTTCGTCTCCACCAGCGTCAAGCCCACCGGCAAGAACGCCGACGGCAAGCTGACTGCCGACGTGGCCGGCGACCTGACCCTGCACGGCGTGACCAAGCCGGTGGTGGTCAAGGCCACTTTCCTGGGTGAAGGCAAGGATCCATGGGGCGGCTACCGTGCCGGCTTCGAAGGCACCACCAGCATCAATCGCCAGGATTTCGGCAAGATGATGGACCTGGGCCCGGCGTCCAACAACGTCGACCTGTACATCAGCTTCGAAGGTGTGAAAGCGAAGTAAATCTCGCCGCTAGTCACGAAACGCCGACCTTGTGTCGGCGTTTTGCTTTGCTGGCGAAAGCGGCGCTGAGCTTTAGCCAGTGTTCGCCGGCAAGTCGGCTCCTACGAAAAACGCCCCGGGTCTTGCGACCAGGGGCGTTTTTCATTTCAGCGCAGGGACTCAGCGATTGCGGGTCAGCAGCGCAGGCTTCTCGCCCCGTGGACGGCTTGGCAACTGGTCCAGTTGCTCAGGCGTCGGGAAACGATCGATCTTGGACTCTTTGTGCATGATCTTCGGCTGGTTGCTCCGAGGGTTCTGCACGGCCGGTTCCTGGCGGGACTGATCGTCACGGTTCGGCCGGCGATTGCGCGACTCGTCGCGACGGCCCTGGCTGTCACGCGGGGCGCCGTTGCGTGGACCGCCGTTGCGCTTGGCGGGCGCGGTGCCGGTGGTGCTGCCGTTGCTGTTGCGCGGGTTGCCGGAGCGGCCCTGGCCGCCGCCGCGAGGCGGATTGCCGGCACCGGCGCCTGCACCCTGGGCCGGAGCCCCTGGACGGCGGCCGCGGCCCTGGTTGCTCTTGTTCTGGTAGGGGCTGACGTAGTCGGCGCGGTTACCGAAGTTGTCCACGTCGTCGTCGAGGAACTCGTCCGGTGCCCGATCGGCACGGGGCGTCGGCTGGCGCTGTTCGCGAGCCGGGGTGCCTTCGCGAGGCTTCTGCTCGCGTGCCGGACGCTCGCCACGGGCCGGTTTGTCTTTGCCGCCCTTGTCCTTGCCCTTGTCCTTGCGTCCACCACCGCCGCCGTTCGGGCCGTCGCCACGCGGGCCGCGAGGATTGCGCGGGTTGCGTACGTCCGGACGCTCGCGCACTTCCGGCTTCTCGGCTTCCACGGCGCTGGCATCGAAGCCCATCAGGTCGCCATCGGCGATCTTCTGCTTGGTCATGCGCTCGATGCTTTTCAGCAGTTTCTCTTCGTCCGGAGCCACCAGGGAGATGGCCTCGCCCGAGCGACCGGCACGACCGGTACGGCCGATACGGTGCACGTAGTCTTCATCGACGTTGGGCAACTCGAAGTTGACCACGTGGGGCAGTTGGTCGATATCCAGGCCGCGGGCGGCGATATCGGTGGCCACCAGGATACGCACGTCGCCGGCCTTGAAGTCGGCCAGGGCCTTGGTGCGGGCGTTCTGGCTCTTGTTGCCGTGGATCGCCACGGCGCTCAGGCCGTGCTTGTCCAGGTATTCGGCCAGGCGGTTGGCGCCGTGCTTGGTGCGGGTGAACACCAGCACCTGTTCCCAGGCACCGGCAGTGATCAAATGCGCCAGCAAGGCACGCTTGTGGCTGGCGGGCAGGCGGAACACCCGTTGCTCGATGCGCTCCACCGTGGTGTTCGGCGGGGTGACTTCGATGCGCTCGGGGTTGTGCAGCAGCTTGCCGGCCAGGTCCGTGATGTCCTTGGAGAAGGTCGCGGAGAACAGCAGGTTCTGGCGCTTGGCCGGCAGGCGTGCGAGGACTTTCTTCACGTCATGGACGAAGCCCATGTCGAGCATGCGGTCGGCTTCGTCGAGCACGAGGATTTCCACGTGTGACAGGTCGACGCTGCCTTGGCCGGCGAGGTCCAGCAGACGGCCGGGGCACGCCACCAGCACGTCCACGCCACGGGCCATGGCCTGGACTTGGGGGTTCATGCCGACGCCGCCGAAGATGCAGGCGCTGACGAACTTCAGGTCGCGGGCGTACAGCTTGAAGCTGTCGTGCACTTGCGCGGCCAGTTCGCGGGTCGGGGTCAGGACCAGTACGCGGGGTTGGCGCGGGCCGTGACGCTGGGATTTGTCCGGGTGACCGTTGGGAAACAACCGCTCCAGGATCGGGAGGGCGAAACCGCCGGTTTTACCAGTACCTGTCTGTGCCGCGACCATCAGATCGCGACCTTGCAACACGGCGGGGATGGCCCGCTGTTGCACCGGAGTAGGCTGGGTATAGCCGGCGGCTTCGATGGCGCCGACTAAAGCCTCGGAGAGACCGAGGGAAGCAAAGGACATGAGTAATCCTGTTTTAGTGAGGGCTTGGCCCAAAGGGATAATCTTGCCGAGCGTGAATGGCGTTTAAGAGGACGCAATCCCGTCCGGTCCTGCTGGCCTGAAGGTTCATCCACCGGTGGCTCGCGCGGGCCGGATGGCTGCGCCGTAGCGGGGTGGAGAGGCCTTGAACAGGGTCCAGCGTCCGGGCGTGAGCCTGGCGGGAGGCCGGAGTATAACAGAGCATTCGATATGCGCTGCTTTCCTACTGCTCAACGGTTTTTTCTGACTCTCGGGTGGATGAAGACCTGACAGGGGGCAGAATGGGTTCCGCGCCGTACTTGGCGCTCAACTCCGCGTAGGCCGGTTCGCGCTTGAAGCGCTTGAGTTCGGCGCCGAAGCGTTGCACCAACAGGTCCATCCCGGCATTGCGGCGCACTGCCAGGTATTGGCTCTGGCGGCTGATGACGGCGGAATTCTGGCTGACCTGGTCGCGGATGCCCAAGCTGTCCAGCAGGTGCTGGCCGACCCGTTTGTCGGTGATTAGCAGGTCAATCCGCCCCAGCAGCAGCTTGCCGAAGTTGGCTTCGTGGGTCGGTGCCGGCTCGCGCTTGAACAGGGTCGATTGACTGAAGTCATCGCTGTACAGGTAGCCGGGCGAGGTGCCGATGGTCAGGCCCTTGAGCTCATCCAGATGCTTGAACGGATGGGGACGCTGCTTGGCGTAGAACATCACGAACTCGACGTCCGACAGAGGCTCGCTGGGGTAGAGCAGGGTGCTGTCGCGCTGGTCGCTGTGAAAGATGTCCAGGGCCCCGTCGGCCTGGCCGGTTTCCAGCATCGCCAGGCAGCGCTTCCAGGGCAGGAATTGCCATTCCACGTCTATCCCCAGGCGCTGAAAGACAATCGCCGTGGTTTCGTAGTCCAGCCCCATGACCTTGCCGTTTTCTTCGTAGACATAGGGCGCCCAGGGTTCAGTGACAATGCGCAGCTTCTCGCCATGGGCCGCGAGGCTCAGGCAAGTGCAGAGAAGAATGGTCAGCAACCGGGCAATGACAGACATTGCTGGAGATTACGACGGTCGCCGGTTAAATAGCTAGAGGTGCTCTAGATCACGGGCTAGTCGGGTTTTGTCTGCACCAGATGCAAGTAGATCGCCTTGCGCCGCTCACCCAGTACCAGGCGCACGATCGGATGGTTGAACCAATTTTCGAGCTGATGGTTTTCAAGGGGGCTATCGAGGCGACGTTCAACGTTCTCGCGGGCTTTTTCCCACCAGACGGGCATACAAGCCTGATCGAAGGGGTTGGAGTGTTGATAGCACCCGTAGAGGATCTCGCGCATGAACTGGCGCTGTTGCTTGGGAAGGAACAACGTCACGAGTTTATAGGCCATGCGCTGGGCCGCCGGCGGTCGTGGCAGCGTTGCGGTCACCAGGCGTGTTTCATCCAGGGCAAAGGTGCTGGTCGGATCGGCCTCATGCTTGTCGAGCCAGGCCTTGGTCTTGGCGCGAAACAACTGTTTACGGCTCCAGTAGTGATGGATCAGGTCGGGGCATTCGCGTACCTGGGTGGTGCGATAGGCGGCTACCGACAGACAGAACTCTTCTAGCGTGTAGGCACCCTGTGCCAGAGGGTAGAACTCGTCCATCAAGGCGATCGATTGCTCAAGAATGCCTGCATCGGCGCGGTCGAGTCCGATGACGCCGGAGTTGAGCAGTGGCATCTGATCATCCGCCAGGTTTCTCTGGCGCAGCACGCCAGCCAGGGTTTGATACAGCCCGGCTTCTTTGTTGCTGCCGTATTGCAGGCCGAAGGCATTGCAAAGCAAGGATCCGGGCTCGATACGCCGGAACAGCGCCAGCGGCGAGCAATGGAAAAAGGTATCGGTGTCGATCAGCAGGGCCCGTTCAGACTCCTGCAGCACCTGCTGCATCACTACGTGCTTGGCACGGAAGTGGTAGCCATGAGGTGCGATCCATGTCTTGCGGGTGTCCTCGTCGAGCTCACGCACTCGAACCGGCAAACGCTGGTAAGGCGCCGGGTTGTCGGTAAAGACCTGAATGTCCAACCCTTCTCCCGGTGTTTCGCGCAGGCCGGCCAGGGCACTGGCAATGCTGAACACCGCCTCCTGGTGATAGGTGTTGGCACCATAAACCAGGTAAATCAGCTGAGGGTTTGTGGCAGGGCGCGTTGTCGACATCTACAGCGATCATCCATGGAGAAAGTGATTGGGGTGAAAAAAAGGCCCTGGATTTCGCCAGGGCCTCCTTGCCAAGTGCTACGCCATTTCAGCGCGGCAGCTTCAGGTTGTTCCAGATCGCCAGGCTCGGGTCGGCCTGGTTAAGGGTATAGAAATGCAGGCCCGGAGCACCGCCTTGTAACAGGCGTTCACACATTTCGCTGATCACCTGCTCGCCAAAAGCCTGGATGCTGGCGCTGTCATCGCCGTAGGCTTCCAGCTGCTTGCGGATCCAGCGCGGGATTTCGGCGCCGCAGGCGTCGGAGAAGCGCGCCAGCTTGCTGTAGTTGGTGATGGGCATGATGCCCGGCACGATCGGAATGTTCACGCCCATCTTCTGCACACGCTCGACGAAGTAGAAGTAGCTGTCGGCGTTGAAGAAGTATTGGGTGATCGCGCTGTCGGCGCCGGCATTGGCCTTGCGGACGAAATTGCGCAGATCGTCTTCGAAATTGCGCGCCTGTGGGTGCATTTCCGGGTAAGCGGCGACTTCGATATGGAAGTGGCTGCCAGTCTCTTCGCGAATGAAACTCACCAGGTCATTGGCGTGGCGCAGCTCACCACTGGCCATGCCCATGCCCGAAGGCAGGTCGCCGCGCAGGGCGACAATGCGCTTGATGCCGGCTGCCTGGTACTGCTGGAGCAGGCCACGCAGGTCGTCCTTGCTGTCACCGACGCAGGACAGGTGGGGCGCCGCGGGAATTTTTACTTCGCTCTCCAGTTGCAGCACGGTGTTGACCGTGCGATCACGGGTCGAGCCGCCGGCACCGTAGGTGCAGGAGAAGAAGTCGGGGTTGTAGCCGGCCAGTTGACGGGCAGTGGCGAGCAATTTTTCATGCCCAGCATCGGTCTTGGTGGGGAAGAACTCGAAGCTGTAACGACGTTCTTGGGACATGGAAGGGGTCTCCAGCTGCAAGTTGCGAGCGACAAGCGGCAAGAACAGCGGGGATGCGCTCGGCTCTTGTGCCTGATGCTGGCTGCCTTCAGCTGTTGTAGCTGTTAGGACAAGCATAGGGCCGGTTGCGGCAAGCTGGGCTTTTGGCCCCTGCTTGCCGCTTGCGGCTCAAGGCTTGCAGCTGATCTTAGTAACGGTAGGCGTCCGGCTTGAATGGGCCTTCGACGGTCACGCCGATGTAGTCAGCCTGTTGCTTGGTCAGTTGAGTGACCACGCCGCCGAAGCCGCGAACCATTTCCAGGGCCACTTCTTCGTCGAGTTTCTTCGGCAGGACTTCAACGGTCAGGCGCTCGGCTTTCTGGGCCGGCGACAGGTCGGCGTATTTCTGGCCGAACAGGAAGATCTGCGCCAGTACCTGGTTGGCGAACGAGCCGTCCATGATACGGCTTGGGTGACCGGTGGCGTTGCCCAGGTTCACCAGGCGGCCTTCGGCCAGCAGGATCAGGTAGTCGTCGTTCTGTGGGTCGAAGTCGCCGTGGCCGGTGCGGTGGATCTTGTGCACCTGTGGCTTCACTTCTTCCCATGCCCAGTTCTTGCGCATGAAGGCGGTGTCGATTTCGTTGTCGAAGTGGCCGATGTTGCAGACCACGGCGCGCTTCTTCAGGGCCTTGAGCATGTTGGCATCGCAGACATTGACGTTACCGGTGGTGGTCACGATCAGGTCGATCTTGCCCAGCAGGGTCTTGTCGATGCAGGCTTCGGTGCCGTTGTTGATGCCGTCGATGAACGGCGAAACCAGTTCGAAACCGTCCATGCAGGCTTGCATGGCGCAGATCGGGTCGACTTCGGACACCTTGACGATCATGCCTTCCTGACGCAGGGACTGGGCCGAGCCCTTGCCCACGTCACCGTAGCCGATGACCAGCGCTTGCTTGCCGGACAGCAGGTGGTCGGTGCCGCGCTTGATGGCGTCGTTCAGGCTGTGACGGCAGCCGTACTTGTTGTCGTTCTTGCTCTTGGTCACCGAGTCGTTGACGTTGATCGCAGGAATCTTCAGCTCGCCCTTGGCCAGCATGTCCAGCAGACGGTGCACGCCGGTGGTGGTTTCTTCGGTCACGCCGTGAACGCGTTCCAGCACCTGTGGGTATTTGTCGTGCAGCAGCTGGGTCAGGTCGCCGCCGTCGTCGAGGATCATGTTGGCATCCCAAGGCTGGCCATCCTTGAGGATGGTCTGCTCCAGGCACCACTCGTACTCTTGTTCGGTTTCACCTTTCCAGGCGAACACC
Source organism: Pseudomonas sp. TKO26 (assembly GCF_003225665.1). Lineage (NCBI taxonomy): Bacteria > Pseudomonadati > Pseudomonadota > Gammaproteobacteria > Pseudomonadales > Pseudomonadaceae > Pseudomonas > Pseudomonas sp. TKO26. The sequence goes on along the minus strand of NZ_QKLN01000011.1, from coordinate 185,518 downwards.
GGAATGCCGGCGGCGGCGATGGAGGCAGCGGCCTGGTCCTGGGTCGAGAAGATGTTGCAGGACGACCAGCGAACTTCGGCACCCAGGGCAACCAGGGTTTCGATCAGCACGGCGGTCTGGATGGTCATGTGGATGCAGCCGAGGATCTTCGCGCCCTTGAGCGGCTGTTCGGCCAGGTATTTGCGGCGCAGACCCATCAGGGCCGGCATTTCCGACTCGGCGATGATGGTTTCGCGACGGCCCCAGGCGGCCAGGGAAATATCGGCGACTTTATAGTCGGTAAAATCTGCAGGCGTGTTTACAGCGCTCATCAAGAGCCTCCATTCGTAGTGTGCGAATGGGCGCCGTTGTGCGTTTAGGGTCGATACAGGGAAGCCCGTACCGACAACGCCCCATCCGAGCCTGACAGGTCATGCCTGCTGCAGCGCCCCTCGGACGGGTGGCGGGAAAACGGTATCAAGTGCAGATGACCGTTTTGAAACGGTGGCGATTATAGCTTTCTTTAAGCGGCAAGGTGCAAGCCACAAGCAGCAAGTAAGAGCAGCTCGGTTTTTACTTGCAGCTTGTGGCTTGAAACTTGAAGCTGGGAGCGTCAATTGCACTCGTTCAAGCACCCTGGAGTCCCCCATGAATTTCCACACCCGCAAGTGGGTCAAGCCTGAAGACCTCAACCCCAACGGCACGCTGTTCGGCGGCAGTCTGTTGCGCTGGATCGACGAAGAGGCGGCGATCTACGCCATTGTCCAGCTGGGCAACCAGCGGGTCGTCACCAAGTACATCTCGGAAATCAACTTCGTCAGCGCCTCACGCCAGGGTGACATCATCGAGTTGGGCATCACCGCCACCGAGTTCGGTCGCACCTCCATCACCCTGACGTGCGAAGTGCGCAACAAGATCACCCGCAAATCCATCCTCACGGTGGAGAAGATGGTCTTCGTCAACCTTGGTGAAGATGGCCTGCCGGCGCCCCATGGGCGTACCGAAATCAAATACGTCAAAGACCAGTTCAAGGATGACGCCGCCGACGCCTGAGGCCTGGCGCAGAAAAGCGCGGTCCCGGGGCGGCGGCGCCCGATCCATGGTTGATCAAGCGATGATCAATGGGCTTGCGCCTTGGCCACCGGGGCATCCTGGGTGACATGGCGTACCAGCCTGCCGATGCTCAGGCCCTGCAACAGGATCGACGACAGCACCACGATGTAAGTGATGCTCAGTACCAGGTCACGCTCCGGCCCCAGGGGCAAAGCCAGCGCCAGGGCCACCGAGACGCCGCCCCGCAGGCCGCCCCAGGTCAGCACGCGGATGGTGCCCCGGGGCACGCTGCGCCAGCGTCGCAGCAGCAGGATCGCCGGGGCCACGGTGAGCAGGCGCGAAAGCACGATGGCTACCGCCAGCAGGCTTGCGGCCGCCAGGTGCAGCCAGTTGAACGGCAGCAGCAACAGTTCCAGGCCGATCAGGGCGAACAGCAAGGCGTTGAGCATGTCGTCCAGCAGTTCCCAGAAGCCGTCCAGGTAGCGCCGGGTCATGTCGTTCATCGCCAGGTTGCGCCCCAGGTTGCCGATGATCAGGCCCGCCACCACCATGGCAATCGGCGCCGAGACGTGGATCTCGCTGGCCATCGCCGAGCCGCCGATCACCAGGGCCAGCGTCAGCATCACCTCGATCTGGTGTTGCTCGATGCTCTTGATCATCAGGTACACCAGATAGCCGATCAGCCCGCCGAACAGCACGCCGCCAATGGCTTCATGCACGAACAGCCAGGCAGTGGCGGCCACCGTCGGGGTTTCACCCAGTTGGGCGATGCCCAGCAACACGGTGAACACCACCACCGCGGTGCCGTCGTTGAACAGCGACTCGCCGACGATGGTGGTCTTCAGTGGTTTTGACGCGTTGGCGGTGCGCAGTACGCCCAGCACCGCAATGGGGTCGGTGGGGGAGATCAGCGCACCGAACAGCAGGCAGTAGAGGAAACTCACGTGCCAGCCGAACAGGCCGAAGATCCAGTAGGCCAGGCTGCCGATGACGAAGGTCGCGATCAGCACGCCCACCGTGGCCAACAGGCCGATGGGCCAGCGATAGCTGCGCAGGTCGTTGAGGTTGACGTGCAGGGCGCCGGCGAACAGCAGGAACGAGAGCATCCAGTTCATCAGCAGATCGCCGAAGTCGATCTTGCCGATCAGTTCCTCGACGTGTTCCTCAAGGCCTGGGAAGCCCAGGTAACTCAAGCCCTGCAGCAACAGCGAGAACAGCAGGGCGGTGACCATCACGCCGATGGTCGGCGGCAGGCCGATAAAACGGAAATTCACATAAGTGAGCAGGGTGGTCAGGCAGATAAAGGCGGCGACAAGTTCAAGCATCCGGACTCCTTTGGATGATCGCAGGGAAAAAAGCTTCAAGTGACGAGCTTCAAGCGGCAAGTGTGCAGCGTCTGGCCAGGGGCCTGAGGTGGGTCGTGCCGGGGTTTACCCGCCCCATTGACCGCAGTAGTGGCACGATGTTGCAGGCACTTGCCTAAAAAGCGGGTTTCGGCACCCGGCTGCGGGTGGCGTTGGGCAGCAGGGCCATGCTGACGAAGTGCCTGCTATCGCTGCCAGAAATGCCGGCGGCCCGTGCAGGCAGGCCAGCATCATGCGAGGATTCGCCCTCGGCGGCCGGCGCAAGTATAGGCAGCCGGGGACGCAGGATGAATCGATTCTCTTTCGGGCCAACAGGGAGTGTGCGGTGCTGGCGACAAGTCTGGTTCTAGTGGCGGCGCTGCTGCATGCGGCATGGAACACCCTGATCAAGTTCAGTGGCGAGCGCCTGTTGGTGGTGGCCTGCATGGACAGCGTGGCTCTGTTGTTCGTGGCGAGCATGCTGTTTTTCCTGCAGTGGCCGCCGTTGGAACTCTGGCCCTGGATCATCGCCTCGGCGGCCTTCGAGCTCTTGTATCGCTATCTGTTGATCCAGGCGTATCGGGTGGGCGACCTGGGGCTGGTCTATCCACTGATGCGCGGTCTGTCGCCCCTGGTGGTGCTGGCCTTGACCCTGATCTTTGCCGGTGAGGAGCTCACTATCCGGCAGATCCTCGGCATCCTGCTGATTCCCTTAGGCATGCTCTGCCTGCTCTGGCAGGGCGGCGGCGGGGCGCGCCTGCCCTGGAGCATGTTGCCGGTGGTGGCGTTGATCGGCCTGTGCATCGGTTGCTACACCTTCATCGACGGCCAGGCCTTGCGTCGCTGGTCCCATCCGCTGGACTACCTGACCTGGGTCACCTTGCTCAGTGCCTGGCCCTTTCCTCTGCTGGCCATGGTCTGCAAGCGCCCGGCCTTCGTCCTGTTCTGGCGCGAACAATGGCGCCTGGGGCTCAGCGTCGGATTCTGTGTGCTGTTGAGCTATGCCCTGGTGCTGTGGGCCATGCAGCTGGGGTCGATTGCCGAAGCGGCGGCGTTGCGCGAGATCAGTGTGATTTTGGTGGTGCTGTTCGGCATGCGCTACCTGAAAGAACCTTTCGGCCGGCCACGGCTCTTAGCCTGTGGGATGGTGCTGATCGGCATGTTGGTGATGAAGTTCTGAAGACCCCCCTGAAAACTTAAAAAAAAGGATGTGCTCCATGACTGTCGCTTTCTGGTGTGTGTTGATCGCAATTGTCCTGCCGTATCTGTGTACCGCCATTGCCAAGGGCGCCGGCAAATACGGGCTTCGTTACAACCATGATCCGCGGGCGTTCCTCAACACCCTGGAGGGGCTGCCCAAGCGGGCCCACAACGCGCAGCTCAACGGTTTCGAGGTGACCCCGGCATTTGCGGCGGCGGTGATCATCGCCCACGTGGCGGGCAACGCTGAGCTGGTGACGATCAACGTGCTGGCGGTGCTGTTTATCACCAGCCGCCTGCTGTACATGATCTGCTACCTAGCGGACTGGGCGATCCTGCGCTCCCTGGTGTGGTTCGTGGGCATGGGCCTGATCGCCAGCTTCTTCTTCGTTTCAGTCTGAGACACCCTCTTGCTGGAGCCGGCTGCCGGCGATGGCGACTGTCAAGACGCTTTCGCCGGCAAGCCGGCTCCTACAATGGGTCACGGGGTGTCGGGCACTTCCGGCACTTTGGGCAGTGCCGCGCCCTTGGGCCAGAGCATCCAGATCTGCCCCTGTTGCTTCATGTCGCCGGCCAGTTGCCCGGCCGCCTCGCCAGTGCCCCAGAACAGGTCAGCACGGACTTCGCCGGTAATCGCGCCGCCCGTGTCTTGCGCGGCCACGGGGCGTATCAGGCTGCTGCCATCCGGGCGGGTGGTGGATAACCACAGCAAGCTGCCCAGGGGAATCACCTTGCGGTCCACCGCGACGCTGTAGCCGGAAGTCAGCGGCACGTTCAATGAGCCACGGGGGCCTTCGTTGCTGTCCGGGTTGCGGTTGAAGAAGACGTAGCTGGGGTTGCTGCCCAGCAGTTCGGGAATCCGCGTCGGATGAGCCTTGGCCCAGGCGGCGATGGTGCCCATGGTCACGTCTTCTTTGTTCAATTCGCCCTGCTCCACCAGCCAACGGCCGATGGGTCGGTACGGATGGCCGTTCTGGTCGGCATAACCGATCCGCAGTTGGCGTCCGTCGTCCAGCTGGATCCTTCCCGAACCCTGGATCTGCAGAAACTGCAGGTCCATCGGATCGGTCAGCCAGGCCAGCACCGGAGCCTTGACTCCCTTGGTTTCGATGGTCGCCGCATCGTCATAGGGCTTGAGTACCCGGCCTTCGAGCCGGCCTCGCAGGCGCTTGCCCTTGAGTTCCGGATAGAGGCTGTCCAGGGCGACGATGATCATGTCGTCCGGCACCCCGTACACCGGCACGTTAGCGCTCGGCGTCTGGGTCAGGCTGCCGGGATACACCGGTTCGTAGTAGCCAGTGATCAGGCCGGTGCTGCTACCGCTGCCCGAGCGCAGGCCGTAGACCTCCAGGTGCTCCTTGAGAAAGCTGCGGATGGCTGTCGGGGTCTGCGGCACATCGGCCGCTGCCGTGCAGGTGGCGCCCCAGATCGGATCGGCCTTCAAGCGGGTGCAGGCACTGCGCCAGGCGCCGAAACCGGCCAGCAGGTCGTTGTCGGCGACGCTGGGCAGGGACTCCCAGGGGGCACTGTTGTAAGTGGCCAGGGCGTGGGTCTGCGGGACCTTGCTGGTGTCGCCGCCGTTGCAGCCGGCGAGCAGCGCCAGGGCCGGCAGGGCCCAGAGCAGGTGGCGACGCCAGCGGAGGAAGCTCGGGTTCATGCTGTGTGTCCTTGGGAGGTATCCATCAGCGGCATGACGATGGACAACCCCTATTGTTAATAGGGCTATTGGTGTTTGCCGGGGAGGCGAGGATACTGGCCGCCGTTTCCGTGACCTGACCTGAAGCCACCATGACGCTAAAAAGACTTTCCGTTGTATTGCTGGCCTGCCTGACGCTTTCCGCCTGTGGCGGTGTCGACCCCAACTCGCCCCTGGGCCAGCGCAAGGCGATCTTCAAACAGATGCTCAAGACCGGCGAGGACCTGGGGGGCATGCTGCGTGGGCGGATTCCTTTCGACGGCGCACGTTTTGCCGAAGGCGCGGTGAAGCTGGATGCCTTGTCCCATGAGCCCTGGAAGCATTTTCCCGAGGTCCGGGAAGAGGACCACAGCAGCGCCACCGATGATGTCTGGCGCAAGCAGACGCGTTTCCAGGAGCTGGCGCGCAGCCTCGAAGCGGCCACCGCCGAGTTGGTGACCATCAGTCAGGTCCAGCCCTACAAGGCCAGCAATCTGGGGCCGGCCGTGCAGAAAGTCGAGGATGTCTGCAGTGCCTGCCACAAAGAGTTTCGCAATCATTGAGTGACAGCGTTGCCAGGGAGGGCGACGGTTACTTGTCCAGTTCGTCCAGGGCTTGCTGCAGTTCCTTGCGCGACTCGGCGAGCTTGTCCTTGCGCTTGTTGATCTTCTCCGAGTCGCCTTTCTTCATGGCCTTTTCCAGGTCGGCCTGACGCCGGCTGACTTCATGCTTGGCTTCCAGCACCTTGTTTTCCCGATCCTTCTTCAGCGAAGCATCGGTGCAATGGGCGGTGACTTCGCTCAGGGCACGCTCCAGGCCGGCCTGCTGATCGCTGTTGCCGTGGGCCTTGGCCTGTTCGATCTGGGTCATGATGGCCTGGCGCTTGGCGGCGCAGCCGGTCAGTGGCTGGGCTTGTTCGGCGGCCAGCAGGGGCGCGCTCATCAGGCTGCACAGGGTCAGGGCAGCGAGGGAGGGAAACAGTTTCATGGAAGGCTCCAGGTGAAAAAAGATCAAAAAATAACCAATGAAAAAATACTGACTGTCATACCGGGAATGGGCTGTTGGAGCGCATTCCTGCCGGGGTGGTTCAATTTGCGCCCCCGGATAGCGGCCTAAAAGCCGTTGACTCCGGCCTGATTCAGGGTTGCCTGCAAGGCCAGCACCTGGGGGTCGCGAAAAAACGCCACCAGTTGCGCGGCCCGATCGGGGCCGACACCGGCTTCGTCCTGCCATTCCAGGCTGTTGCGTGAAGCCAGAACCTGCCACGGACCGTTCAGTTCGGCCGAGCCGCTGGGTGGCAGGCCCAGGGCCTTGAGCCAGCGTGCGAAGGGGCGCTGCCTTGCCTGTTGCAGACTCTCGATCAGTCGCAGGCTGCTGCGTGCGCCGAAGCCGGCAATGGTAGCAAGCTCTGCCTGATCCAGGGTCAGCCAATCCAAAAGGCCTTTGATACGGCCTGTTGCAACCAGCCTGGCCCAGGTTTGTTCGCCGACATTGTCCAGGTGCAGCCCCTGTTTGCCGCTGAGCCAGGTCAGGCGGGCGACAAACTGGCCCTCGCATCCGGGTGTTGGTCGCCAGCAGCTCAGGGCATGAAAGTCTTCCGGCGCTGGCGCCTGGATCGCTTGGCGTTGCTGGCTCCTGAGGACCACGCCATCCAGGCGGGGCAGGGTCAGTCCGGCGAGGCTGATGGCCACCTGGTCGCCGGGCAGGATATCCAGGGCTTGCCAGCGTTGCAGCGAGCCGACGCTGACGTGACGGATCTGTCGGTCATCGAGGAGTACCGGGTCGATGTCGAGCAAGGGACTGATGCGCCCGGTACGGCCGATCCGGAAGCGCACCTGGCGCACATTGGCCAGGGCCTGGGCATAGGGGTATTTCCAGGCCGCGATCCAATGTGGGGCCCTGGCCTGCCAGCGTTCGGCGGCAGGGCGCAGGCTCTGGCGCAGGATGATGCCGTCACTGGCGAAGGGCAGGGGCGAACGGTACCAGTGTTCCCGCCAGTGCCGGGCCTCGCTGAACCCGCTGACCGGGTGGCTGTATTGGGCACCTTCGGTGAAGCCCAGCAGCGCCAGTTGCTCCAGGCGTTCACTCAGGGTGGCGGGGCCTTGGGGCCAGTCCCAGACGAACAGGCCGATTTGTGCTGCCTCTGCCGCCGACAGGTGTTTGCGTGCCAGCCATCCGGCGACCCGGCTGCGGGCGTTGAGGCTGCCGGAGCGGGTCTGGATATGTTGCTCCAGGCGTTGATAGAGCTCTCCCTGCAAGAGCAGGTCCACGGGCTGGGGCAGTTGTTTGGGGATGGCCGCGATCTGCCGGGCACGGGCGCTCCAGTCCTGGCCGTGCAAGCCATCGCCCCGGCTCAGTGCCTGGTGGAAACGGCCCTTGCGGTAGATCAGGGTCACCGCCACGCCATCGACCTTGGGCTGAGCCCAGATGCCTTCACGGCCTTTCAGCCAGAGCTGTACCGCGTTGTCGTCGGGGAGCTTTTCCACTCCAGTGTGGGCGATGGGGTGGGGCACGGGGCCCCGGGCGCCGAGCAGGGAAGGGGCTGCGGCGACGGGAAGCAGGGGGAAGCATCGCTGCAGGCTGGTCAGGCGCTGCCGTGACTGATCATAGAGCTCATCGGCCACGGGCGATTGGCCGTGTTGGTGATAGCGGGTGTCCCAGGCCTCTAGCTGTTGTCGCAGTGCGGTGAGTTCCCGTTCGGCCTGGGCACTGGGCCAGTCGGGGCATTGGGCCAGGGCGGGCAGGCCGGTGAGGGTCAGGAGCAGTAGAAAGAGTCTTGGCAGCATGGGGAGCGTCCTTGCTCTGAATGGGCATGCCTTGAAGGGTAGGTGGGCGTGGGGCGGTTTTTCGGCGGGGTGGTTGCGGGGTGTTTCATGGCGGCCTGGGGGGGCTGGCTCGCCAGCGGATACCTGCACAACTGCGCTGTAGAGAGAAACCTCTGGCGACAAAAAAGCCCCGCCGGTGATGCCGGCGGGGCTTTGTCTGTTACCGGGGGTGGCTTAGAGGCCGGCAGCAGCGCGCAGGGCGTCGGCGCGGGCGGGGCGGTCCCAAGTGAAGGGGGGGAAAGGGTCGTCACCCACGGTCTTGGTCTGCGGAGTACGGCCGAAGTGACCGTAGGACGCGGTTTCCTGGTACATCGGGTGCAGCAGGTCGAGCATGGTGGTGATCGCGTAAGGACGCAGGTCGAAGTACTCGCGGACCAGCTTGATGATCTTGTCGTCGCTGATCTTGCCGGTGCCGAAGGTGTTCAGGGAGATCGAGGTCGGTTGAGCCACGCCGATGGCGTAGGACACCTGGATCTCGCAGCGCTCGGCCAGGCCGGCGGCGACGATGTTCTTGGCCACGTAGCGACCGGCATAGGCCGCGGAACGGTCGACCTTGGATGGATCCTTGCCGGAGAATGCGCCGCCGCCGTGACGGGCCATGCCGCCGTAGCTGTCGACGATGATCTTGCGCCCGGTCAGGCCGCAGTCGCCCACCGGGCCGCCGATGATGAACTGGCCGGTCGGGTTGATGTGGAACTGGGTGTCCTTGTGCAGCAGTTCAGCCGGCAGCACGTGCTTGACGATCAGTTCCATCACGCCTTCGCGCAGGTCGTTGTACGACACTTCAGGGTTGTGCTGGGTCGACAGCACCACCGCGTCGATGCCGACCACGATGCCGTTTTCATAGCGGCAGGTGACCTGGGACTTGGCGTCCGGGCGCAGCCATGGCAGCAGGCCCGATTTGCGCGCTTCAGCCTGGCGATGGACCAGTTGGTGGGAGAAGGCGATCGGCGCTGGCATCAGCGCGGCGGTTTCGTTGCTGGCGTAGCCGAACATCAGGCCCTGGTCGCCGGCGCCCTGATCTTCGGGCTTGGCACGGTCGACGCCCTGGTTGATGTCGGGGGACTGCTTGCCAATGATGTTCATCACGCCGCAGGTGGCGCCGTCGAAGCCAACGTCGGAGCTGGTGTAGCCGATATCGCAGATCACGTCGCGAACGATCTGCTCCAGGTCGACCCAGGCGCTGGTGGTGACTTCCCCGGCGACGATGGCGACACCGGTCTTGACCAGGGTTTCCACGGCTACGCGAGCGTGCTTGTCCTGGGCAATGATGGCGTCCAGCACTGCATCGGAAATCTGGTCAGCGATTTTATCCGGATGCCCTTCAGACACGGACTCGGAGGTGAAAAGGGAGTATTCGCTCATCTCGACGGTTTCCTAAAATTTACCGATGGTGAGTGTCGCCAGCCGGTCGCTGAAAATGGCGGACCTGGATCTGGAAACCATTACGTAAGCCCACATAGAGGCTTTCCCCGGGAGTCAGTCCCGCAGCGGTGGCCCAGCGGGCCAAATCATCTTGTTCGAACCCTAGCCAGAGATCGCCGCAAGCCTCTTTGGCCCAGCTCTGGTTGTGGCTGCACAAGTCTGTTACCAACAGGCTGCCGCCTGGTTGCAGCAATTGGGCCATCTGCTTGAGGGCCTCGGCCGGTGCGGCGAAGTGGTGCAGGACCATGTTCAGCACCACGCAGTCGGCCGTCAGTTGTACGCCATCCAGTGCATCGGCCAGTTGCAAGTTGACGTTAGCCAGTGTTTCGCGTTCACACAGCTGACGGGCCAGTTCAAGCATCGCTGGGCTGTTGTCCAGCGCGGTGACCCGGGCAAAACGTCGGGCCAGGTCGGGGAGAAAACCACCGTCGCCGGGGCCCACTTCAATGGCCGTGGCCATTGCCTTGAAGCTCAGCTTGTCCAGTAGCGCGAGCACGCTGTCGCGGTACTGGGGCAGTCCTGCGATCAGGTCCTGCTGGGCGCGGAATTTATCCGCCACCCGGGAAAAAAAGTCCTGGCTGGCCGCGGCCCGTTGCCGGTGCACCAGGCCAATCCGATTCTGGACATCCGCCGGCAGCCGCATCTGGTCGACTTCGTCCAACAGGGCGGCGTGCAGCTTGCCGCCCAGGAGTTCGGTGTGGGGCAGGGCTCGGCGGTAGAAAATCGCGTTGCCTTCACGGCGGGTCGCCACCAGGCTGGCCTGGGCCAGGACCTTCAAATGGTGGCTGATGCCCGACTGGCCGATGGCAAAGATCTGCGCCAGTTCCAGCACGCCGAACGAGTCGTTGCTCAGGGCGCGCAATACATTGAGTCGCAAAGGATCGCCGCCGGCCTTGCACAGGGCGGCCAGCTCGTCGCAATCGTCATGCTCAATGGAGGGGGCGCTCAGGTTCATAGGGGCGCAGTCTAGAGGTGCCTGCAAAGGCCTGCAAGATCAATATCAAAAAGTTTTGATATTGCCTGGTGGGAGGCCTCTGCCAGAGCCTTGGCCGGCCCTGTCGGCCGGCGACAAGTGGGTTTCCCCTGTGGATTGCCGGCTTATCCGTGGGAAAAACATGCCTGAGTGACTATCTGTCATTGCCCCCGCCAGACGCCTGAGGGAAAATGCAGGCCTTTTTTCCGTTTCGTTTTATTCAATCCTCAGGAGATCAGCGATGCCCAGCCGTCGTGAGCGTGCCAACGCCATTCGTGCCCTCAGCATGGATGCCGTGCAAAAAGCCAACAGCGGCCATCCAGGTGCCCCCATGGGTATGGCGGATATCGCCGAAGTACTTTGGCGTGACTACCTCAAGCACAACCCGAGCAATCCATCCTTCGCCGACCGTGACCGCTTCGTGCTGTCCAACGGTCATGGTTCGATGCTGATCTACTCGCTGCTGCACCTGACCGGCTACGACCTGTCGATCGATGACCTGAAGAACTTCCGCCAACTGCACAGCCGCACTCCGGGCCACCCGGAATTCGGCTACACCCCGGGCGTGGAAACCACCACTGGTCCGTTGGGCCAGGGCCTGGCCAATGCCGTGGGCTTCGCCCTGGCGGAAAAAGTCCTGGCGGCCCAGTTCAACCGTCCGGGTCACAACATCGTCGATCACCACACCTACGTGTTCCTGGGTGATGGCTGCATGATGGAAGGCATTTCCCACGAAGTGGCCTCCCTGGCCGGTACCCTGGGCCTGGGCAAGCTGATCGCCTTCTACGATGACAACGGCATCTCCATCGATGGTGAAGTCGAAGGCTGGTTCACCGATGACACGCCGAAGCGTTTCGAAGCCTACAACTGGCAGGTGATCCGCAATGTCGACGGCCACGATCCGGAAGAAATCAAGATCGCCATCGACACCGCGCGCAAGAGCCCGCTGCCGACCCTGATCTGCTGCAAGACCACCATCGGTTTCGGTTCGCCGAACAAGCAGGGCAAGGAAGACTGCCACGGCGCGCCACTGGGTGCCGAGGAAATCGCCCTGACCCGCGCTGCGCTGAAGTGGAACCATGGCCCGTTCGAAATCCCGGCTGACATCTACGCCGAGTGGGATGCCAAGGAAGCCGGTCGCGCTGTGGAAGCCGAATGGGATCAGCGTTTCGCTGCCTACTCCGCTGCGTTCCCTGCCGAAGCCAACGAGCTGGTGCGTCGTCTCGCCGGCGATCTGCCAGCGGACTTCGCCGAGAAGGCCAACGCCTATATCGCTGAGGTGGCGGCCAAGGGCGAAACCATCGCCAGCCGTAAAGCCAGCCAGAACACCCTGAACGCCTTCGGTCCGCTGCTGCCCGAGTTCCTCGGCGGCTCGGCCGACCTGGCCGGTTCCAACCTGACCCTGTGGAAAGGCTGCAAGGGCGTCAGCGCTGAAGACGCCAGCGGCAACTACATGTACTACGGCGTGCGCGAGTTCGGCATGACCGCCATCATGAACGGCGTCGCCCTGCACGGCGGCCTGGTGCCTTACGGCGCGACCTTCCTGATGTTCATGGAATACGCCCGCAACGCGGTGCGCATGTCGGCGCTGATGAAGCAGCGGGTGATCCACGTCTACACCCACGACTCCATCGGCCTGGGCGAAGACGGCCCGACTCACCAGCCGATCGAGCAACTGACCAGCCTGCGCAGCACCCCGAACCTCGACACCTGGCGCCCGGCCGATGCCGTGGAATCGGCGGTGTCCTGGAAGTACGCCCTGGAGCGCAAGGACGGTCCTTCGGCGCTGATCTTCTCCCGCCAGAACCTGCAGCACCAAACCCGCGATGCCGGCCAGATCGCCGACATCAGCCGCGGTGGCTACGTGCTGAAAGACTGCGCAGGCGAGCCTGAGCTGATCCTGATTGCCACCGGTTCGGAAGTGGGCCTGGCGGTCCAGGCGTTCGACAAGCTGACCGAGCAGGGCCGCAAGGTGCGTGTGGTGTCCATGCCGTGCACCAGCGTGTTCGACGCCCAGGATGCCGGCTACAAGCAGTCGGTGTTGCCGCTGCAGGTCAGCGCGCGGATTGCCATCGAAGCTGCCCATGCCGACTTCTGGTACAAGTACGTCGGTCTGGAAGGTCGGGTGATCGGCATGACCACCTACGGCGAATCGGCCCCTGCGTCGGCTCTGTTCGAAGAGTTCGGTTTCACCCTGGACAACATCCTGGGTCAGGCCGAAGAGCTGCTGGAAGACTAAACCCGGAAGCCGGGTTGTCTGCACTGATGCAATCGCGAGCAAGCTCGCTCCTACAGGGATGAATGTCGTCCTTGTGGGGGCGAGCTTGCTCGCGATAACGATGGCGCAGGCAGCACCAAGCGGATGGTTTCATTACCGGTCATTGAGAACCCCATGCCTCAACCGCGTCCCTATAAAGTTGCACTCAACGGCTACGGCCGGATTGGTCGTTGCGTCTTGCGTGCTTTGTTCGAGCGAGGGGCGGCGGCCGGAATCGAGATCGTCGCCATCAACGATCTGGCCGACATGGCCAGCGTCGAGTACCTGACACGCTTCGACTCCACCCATGGCCGGTTTCCCGGTGAGGTGAAGGTCGACGGCGATTGTCTGCATATCAATGGCAACTGCGTGAAAGTGCTGCGCAGTGCCACCCCCGAAGGCATCGATTGGGCGTCACTGGACGTCGATCTGGTGCTGGAATGCTCTGGAGCCTACCACACCCGTGAAGACGGCCGGCGTTTCCTCGACGCCGGCGCGCCGCGGGTGCTGTTCTCCCAGCCGATGGCCAGCGAGTCGGATGTCGACGCCACCATCGTCTATGGAGTCAATCAGGACTGCCTGACCGGCGCCGAGCTGCTGGTGTCCAATGCCTCCTGCACCACCAACTGCGGCGTGCCGCTGTTGCGCCTGCTGGATCAGGCCATTGGCCTGGAGTACGTGTCGATCACCACCATTCACTCGGCGATGAACGACCAGCCGGTGATCGATGCCTATCACCACGAAGACCTGCGCCGGACCCGTTCGGCGTTCCAGTCGGTGATTCCGGTGTCTACCGGCCTGGCGCGAGGCATCGAGCGCCTGCTGCCGGAACTTGCCGGAAGAATCCAGGCCAAAGCCGTGCGGGTGCCGACGGTCAACGTGTCCTGCCTCGACATCACGATGCAGACCGTGAGCGATACCGACGCCCTGGAGGTCAACCGGATTCTGCGCGAGGCTGCCACCAGCGGTCCGCTCAAGGGCCTGCTGGCCTATACCGAGCTGCCCCACGCGAGCTGTGATTTCAATCATGACCCCCATTCGGCGATCGTCGATGCCAGTCAGACCCGTGTTTCCGGCCCCCGGCTGGTGAACATCCTGGCCTGGTTCGACAACGAATGGGGCTTTGCCAACCGGATGCTGGATGTTGCTGGGCACTACCTGCAAACAGCCACTCCACGCTCTGCCACTAAACTCTCTGTTTCTGAACAACAGTAACCCAGGAATTGCGACCCATGACCGTGTTGAAGATGACCGACCTCGATCTGCAAGGTAAGCGTGTGCTGATCCGCGAAGACCTCAACGTCCCAGTCAAGGACGGCGCTGTCACCAGCGATGCGCGGATCCTGGCTTCGCTGCCGACCATCAAGCTGGCCCTGGAAAAGGGCGCGGCAGTGATGGTCTGCTCGCACCTGGGCCGTCCGACCGAAGGCGAGTTCTCCGCCGAGAACAGCCTCAAGCCAGTGGCCGACTACCTGAGCCGCGCCCTGGGCCGCGAAGTGCCGCTGGTGGCCGACTACCTGGGTGGCGTCGAGGTCAAGGCCGGCGACGTCGTGCTGTTCGAGAACGTGCGCTTCAACAAGGGCGAGAAAAAGAACGCCGACGAACTGGCCCAGCAATACGCCGCCCTGTGCGATGTGTTCGTGATGGACGCTTTCGGCACCGCGCACCGCGCCGAGGGTTCGACCCACGGCGTGGCCAAGTTCGCCAAAGTGGCCGCCGCAGGTCCGCTGCTGGCCGCTGAGCTGGAAGCGCTGGGCAAGGCCCTGGGCAACCCGGCCAAGCCGATGGCGGCCATCGTTGCCGGTTCCAAGGTGTCCACCAAGCTGGACGTGCTCAACAGCCTGAGCCAGATCTGCGACCAGCTGATCGTCGGCGGCGGCATTGCCAACACCTTCCTGGCTGCTGCCGGGCACCCGGTGGGCAAGTCGCTGTACGAGCCGGATCTGTTGGACACCGCTCGCGCCATCGCCGCCAAGGTCAGCGTGCCGCTGCCGGTGGATGTTGTGGTGGCCAAGGAGTTTGCCGAAAGCGCCGCCGCGACCGTCAAGCTGATCGCCGATGTGGCCGCTGACGACATGATCCTCGACATTGGCCCGCAGACCGCCGCGCAGTTCGCCGAGCTGCTGAAGTCCTCCAGGACCATCCTCTGGAACGGCCCTGTAGGCGTGTTCGAATTCGACCAGTTCGGCAACGGCACCCAAGTGCTGGCCCAGGCCATCGCCGACAGCGCAGCGTTCTCCATCGCGGGTGGTGGCGACACCCTGGCGGCCATCGACAAATATGGCGTTGCCCAGCAGATCTCCTACATTTCTACCGGTGGCGGCGCCTTCCTCGAATTCGTCGAAGGCAAGGTGCTGCCGGCGGTTGAAGTCCTGGAAGCCCGGGCCAAGGCCTGAAGCCTCGATTGGCCGGGCAAAGGAGTGTTCTGATGGTCAAGACCTTGCCACTGTTGATGGTCGTGGCGCTGCTGGCGGGGTGCTCCAGTGCCCCGCAGGCAAAGCCGGCGGACGAAGCCGGCGAGCCGGGCCAGGGCTGTTATCAGGCCGACTGGCAGGCCGAGACTGCGCCGGTGATCAACAAACGCCTGGGCCCCGAAGGCCTGGAGAAGTACGAGACACCGTCAAAGACCAGGGAACAGGGTTGCCCTTGACCGGTCAGATCGGATAACGCAATGCGCTGGAGCCTCCGGGCTGTCGGCCGAGGAACATTGATGAAAGCTTTGATCGCCGTGGCGATGCTGGGAGCCTTGGCCGGTTGCGCCAGCCTGAACCTGCTCAAGTCGCCGGCCACCGACAACTGGACGACCTGGACCTGCGACAGCCAGGCCCAGGTGCTGTGGCGCTATACCGACGACAGCCGCAAGGCAGTCGACGTGCGCCTGGGGGGCGACGACCAGGTGCGGCGCCTGAAGCTTGAGCCCAGTGGTTCGGGCTCGCTGTACAGCGACGACATGCTGGCGTTTCACGTCAAGGGCGAGGAGGGCCTGGTCTACTGGGTCGCCACCAACGACCTGATCGGCCGCGGCTGCAAGGCCATGTAGGAGCTGGCTTGCCAGCGAATGCGGCCTTCCAGACCTGTGCAAGGTTCAAGGTCGCTTTCGCCGGCGAGCCGGCTCCTACAGGGCTGTAGAGAATTGGTTTTAACGGATACAACAGAGCGGGCCGACCCCCGATCTGCAATCACTTGAACAGCAGTCGCCGCTACGGCAGGCTTGCACGATTAACGACCCTCGACCGGGAGAGACACACACAATGGCACTCATCAGCATGCGCCAGATGCTGGACCACGCAGCCGAGTTCGGCTACGGCGTTCCAGCCTTCAACGTCAACAACCTTGAGCAGATGCGCGCCATCATGGAAGCCGCTGACAAGACTGACTCTCCGGTGATCGTCCAGGCTTCGGCCGGCGCCCGCAAATACGCCGGTGCGCCGTTCCTGCGCCACCTGATCCTGGCCGCCATCGAAGAATTCCCCCATATCCCGGTGTGCATGCACCAGGACCACGGCACCAGCCCTGACGTCTGCCAGCGTTCCATCCAGCTGGGCTTTTCCTCGGTGATGATGGATGGCTCCCTCGGCGAAGACGGCAAGACCCCGACCGACTACGAGTACAACGTGCGCGTCACCCAGCAGACCGTGGCCATGGCCCACGCCTGCGGCGTGTCGGTAGAAGGCGAGCTGGGCTGCCTGGGCTCCCTGGAAACCGGCATGGCCGGTGAAGAAGACGGCATCGGCGCCGAAGGCGTGCTGGATCACAGCCAGATGCTGACCGACCCGGAGGAAGCCGCGGACTTCGTCAAGAAGACCCAGGTTGACGCCCTGGCCATCGCCATCGGCACCAGCCACGGCGCCTACAAGTTCACCAAGCCGCCTACCGGCGACGTGCTGGCCATCGACCGCATCAAGGAAATCCACAAGCGCATCCCCAACACCCACCTGGTGATGCACGGTTCGTCCTCGGTTCCGCAAGAGTGGCTGGCGATCATCAACCAGTACGGCGGCGACATCAAAGAAACCTACGGCGTGCCGGTTGAGGAAATTGTCGAAGGCATCAAGTACGGCGTGCGCAAGGTCAACATCGACACCGACCTGCGCCTGGCGTCCACCGGTGCCATGCGCCGCCTGATGGCCACCAACCCGAGCGAGTTCGACCCGCGTAAATTCTTTGGCGCCACCGTGACCGCCATGCGCGATGTGTGTATCGCTCGTTACGAAGCCTTCGGCACCGCCGGCAACGCTTCGAAGATCAAGCCGATCTCCCTGGAAGCGATGTTCCAGCGTTACCTCAAAGGTGAGCTGAACGCCAAGGTCAACTAAGCCTTGGGGTCATCCGGAAAGCCCGCAGCGATGCGGGCTTTTTTTGTGTCCGGCATTTCTGTCTCCGCGGGCGTTGGCTGGCCAGCGAAGAGGCCTCTGGGCATGCGCAGGGCTCAAGGCAGCCTGCGCCGGCAGGAGGGGCCTATATTTTGTTGTGGTCGATATCCAGCTTGGAGAAGGTCACCTTGCCGCCTTCACTGGTGTAGCCGCTGTTGTCCTGTACATAAACCCCGGCCTTGAAATACAGCGGCTTGTCGCGCCAGCTCGCGCTCAACTGCCCGTCCCATTGCTGGCCGGCGGCACTGAGTTCCAGGGCGCCGCCTGGGCTCAGATGGATCAGGTAGGAAAAATCGCGATTCAGGGGCACGTTTTCGGCCAGGGTGATGACCCGGCCCTCTTCGTCGTCCGGGCGCATGCGCACCTTGGCCACGATAGTGCCGCTGCCTTTGCTGGTCTTGTACTGGTACTCCACTTTGACCAGGGGCTTGGTGCTGTTGTAGGCGTGAATCTGGCCCACGACGATCTTGCCCGACGACGGCACCTGGTTCACCGCTAGGGTGGCGTGCAGCAGGTTGTCGGCTTCGGGGTAGGTCCAATTGCGCAAAGTGCCGTCGGCGTAGGTTTCGCGCAGCTCGGTGCGCGGATAGATGGCGTTCTCGGTCTTCGAGCCGGTGACTGGTGACCAGAAGAACAGGGTGCCACTGTCGGAGTGGAAGTACCGGTCCTTGAAGCCTTTGACCAGTGTCGGGGTGTCGATGGTCGCCGGTGGGTTGCCGACGGGAACGCTGAGGTTCCAGGTTGCCAGATCGATCATGCTGGAGACTCCGCAATGGGGAAGGTCTGGTGCAGGGCGCCGAAGGCTTTAGCCTGCGCTTCTCAGGGCGTCTTTATAGCGTAGAAGCGGCTGCCTGGAATGTCCGTATGGCGGATAAATGGCGTCAGCAAAATGTCTAAATGCCATCTTCCCCGGGTTCTATAAGGCATAACTGTGACCGTTAGTCGGGTGCCGGGGCCATTGGTGAAGCGATGGCGGGGTGGCAGCTTCTGCTTTTCAGGATCCGGGTCTAGAGTGCTTTCGTATTTGTCAGGTTTTCTCACCCGTTCAGTCTTATTACAGACAAGAGAAGCAGCATGGAATGCGTGCAACCGGAGGCCCTCGAAGGCGACTCCACTCTTCTGATCGTTGATGACTATCCTGAAAACCTCCTGAGCATGCGGGCACTGTTGCAGCGCCAGGACTGGCGGGTGATGACCGCGGCCTCTGGTCTTGAGGCCCTGAGCCTGCTGCTCGAGCATGAAGTGGATCTGGTCCTGCTGGATGTGCAGATGCCCGGCATGGATGGTTTCGAAGTGGCCCGCCTGATGCGCGGCAGCCAGCGCACGCGTTTGACCCCGATCATCTTCCTCACCGCCAACGAACAGTCCCAGGACGCCGTGATCAAGGGTTATGCCAGTGGCGCGGTGGATTACCTGTTCAAGCCGTTCGACCCGCAGATTCTCAAGCCCAAGGTCCAGGCGCTGCTGGAGCACCAGCGCAATCGTCGCGCTCTGCAGCAGCTCAGTCATGATCTGGAGGTGGCGCGGGCGTTCAACGCCTCGGTGCTGGACAACGCTGCCGAAGGCATCCTGGTGGTGGACGAGAGCGGACGGGTGCGCTACGCCAATCCGGCGGTTTCGCGCTTGCTCAATGCCCAGGTGAAAGAGCTGGAGGGGTCGCTGTTCCTCGACTATCTGCAAAAACCCCATGTTCCCGACTGGAGCGAATCCGAGCTCCTGGCCTGCTATCGACGCGGGCAGACCTATCGCCTGCATGACGCTCTGCTGCGTACCGTGCCCGGCCAGCAGCTCAGCGTGGCGTTGTCCTGTGCGCCCTTGCCCAGTGAGCAGAAGGCCATGGTGGTGACCCTGCTGGACATGTCCGAAGTACGTCACCTGCATCAGCAACTGGAATATCAGGCGGTCACCGACCCGCTCACCGGGCTGCTCAACCGCCGCGGTTTCTACCAGACGGTGGAAAACATCCTGTTGCGCGGTGATCGTCCGGGCAAGACGCTGGTCCTGCTCTACCTGGACCTTGACGGCTTCAAGCGGGTCAACGACTCCCTGGGGCACGATGCCGGCGATCGGGTGCTGCGCTGGGTGTCCGAGCAGTTGAAGGAGTGCCTGCATTCCTTCGACATTCTCGGACGCATGGGCGGTGATGAGTTCACGGCCCTGCTGGAACTGAGCTTCCCCGAGCAGGCGGCGAAAATCGCCGAGAGGCTGATCGAGCGCCTGTCCATCAGCCAGCAGATCGACGGTCTGGAGGTGGTGCTGGGCGCCAGCATCGGCATCGCCATCTATCCCGACTGCGGCTCCAATCTGGACGGCCTGCTGCGGGCGGCGGACATCGCCATGTACGAAGCCAAGCGCGCGGGCCGCCAGCAATACCGCTACTACGATCACGAGATGAATGGCCGTGCACGTTCCCGGCTGATGCTCGAAGAAAGCGTGCGCAGCGCCGTGGAGCGCAAGGAATTCACCCTGGTGTATCAACCTCAGGTGGCCATCGCCGATGGTCGTTTGCGCGGCTTCGAAGCCTTGTTGCGCTGGCGCCACCCGAGTGTCGGCGATGTGCCGCCGGGGCTGTTCCTGCCGCTGCTGGAAGAGGCGCGGCTGATCAGTCGCCTGGGCAGTTGGATCTATCAGCAGGGGGCCGCCCAGCGCAAGGACTGGGAGCAGGTGTTCAGCCCCGATCTGGTGCTGGGGGTCAGTCTCAGCGCCACCCAGTTCGGCATGCCCAATCTGGCCAATGAACTGCGTCAGGTGCTGGTGCGCCATGGCTTGCAGCCGCGCCAGCTGGAAGTGGAGGTCACCGAGGCGGCGTTGACCCAGAACCTGGCCGAGACCCGCAAGCAGTTGCAGCAGTTGCATCAACTGGGAGTGCGGGTGGCCCTGGACGACTTCGGCTCGGGCAGTTGCTGCCTGGCCTATCTGCGTGACCTGCAACTGGACACCCTCAAGCTCGACCGGCACCTGATCGCCCGCTTGTTGACCTCGCCGCGTGACGCCGCCATCGCCCGCAGCGTGATCGACCTGTGCAAGCAGTTCGGCTTGCTGGTGATCGCCGAAGGCGTGGAAACCCACGAGCAGTACCAATGGCTCAAGGCCAACGGTTGCGAATACGTGCAGGGGTTCCTGGTGGCCCGGCCGCTGACCGCCGCCAGCGCCAGCCAGTTTGCCCAGCCCTTTGACTGGAGCGCGTTGCCGGCCTGAATTCGCTACACTGGCGGCCTTCGTACCTTGCGCTGCCCCTCCATGACCGCACTCAAATACCTCCAGGCCTATCCCGTCGCCCTGCAACAGCAAGTGCGTCAGCTGATCGTCGAAGATCGCCTGGGGGAGTACCTCAGCGGGCGTTATCCACACAAGCATGCGGTGCAGAGCGACAAGGCGCTGTACAGCTACGCCCTGGAGCTGAAGCAGGAATACCTGCGCAACGCGCCGGCCATCGACAAGGTGCTGTTCGACAACCGCCTGGACCTGACCCACCGCGCCCTTGGCCTGCACACCACGGTGTCCCGGGTGCAGGGCGGCAAGCTCAAGGCCAAGAAGGAGATCCGCATTGCCTCGCTGTTCAAGGAGGCGGCGCCGGAATTCTTGCGGATGATCGTGGTGCACGAGTTGGCGCACTTCAAGGAGTCGGAGCACAACAAGGCGTTCTACAAGCTCTGCGAGCACATGCTGCCGGGCTATCACCAGCTGGAATTCGACCTGCGGGTCTACCTGACCTGGCGCGACTTGCAAGCCAGGGCGGGGACGGCGGATTAATTCATGGCAATAGGGAGTGAGCGATGGATGTAAGCAAGACCAAGAGCAGTTTCTACCGCCGCCTGTATGTGGCGTATCTGATCGACAGCGGGCTGGCCAGCAGCGTACCGGCGCTCACCGAAGTCACCGGCATGCCCCGGCGCACCGCCCAGGACACCATCGCCGCCCTGGCGGACCTGGACATCCTCTGCGAATTCGAACAGCAAGATGGCGCCCGCAATCACGCCGGGCGCTACCGGATCCACAACTGGGGCGCCATCGACAAGGGCTGGATCGAGCCCAACCTGCGGCAGATCAAGGCCGTGCTGGGCTATCCCTGATACTCAGGACCGGCGCATGCCAATGTGCGCAATACCGTCTTCCAGGTATTGCTCGCCCGCCACCACGAAACCGTAGCGACTGTAGTAGGCCTGCAAGTGAGCCTGGGCCGAGAGGTAGATCGGGGTGTCGGGCCAATGCCGTTCTGCCTGCTTCAGCGCCTGCTCCATCAGGGTGTGGCCCAGGCCCTGGCCGCGCGCCTGTTCAGCAATGAGCACGCGGCCGATCACCACATCACCGCCCTGGGAGATCGGGTCCAGCAGGCGCAGGTAAGCCACTAGCCGGTCACCGTCCCAGGCCATCAGGTGGCAGGTGTCGCCCTCCAGGTCACGGCCGTCGACCTCTTGATAGGGGCATTTCTGTTCCACGACAAAGACTTCGGTGCGCAGTTGCAGGATGGCGTACAGCTGTTCCTTGCCCAGATCGGTGTGATGCTTGCAGACCCATTCGATGGTCATTTCCAGCTCCTCTAGAAAGTGCTGCGCGAAATACTAGGCACATCGCCCGAGGATGTCTTGTGGGTTAACGCGGTGAAGTTGTTTCTGTGAGATAGGTCAAAATGCCATTACTGCGCTAACCGGCATTTGTCTTCTTTGTGTAATCTGTTTTCAAGTCCTGCGCATTGGCTTTGATGAGCTAATGTTAGGACCTGGGGCGAGCCGTCGAGCGCGGGTCGCTTCCCTTGAGTGTGGGCTGGAACGCGCCGGGCTCAGTGCCCGCTAAGGATCTATTAGCATGCTGCGATTGCATCGAGCGTTAGCCTTGATCGGATTGCTGTTGCTGGGCCACAGCGCTTCTGCGGAGAAATTGCGACTGGTCGCTGATGCCTGGCCGCCCTTCACCGACGCGACCCTGGTCAATGGTGGCGTGGCCACCGACATCGTCAGTACCGCACTGTCCCGCGCCGGCTATGCCAGCGAGTTCGAGCAGGTGCCCTGGGCCCGGGCCCTGCTGGGCATCGGCGAGGGTCGCTACGACGTGCTGGTCAATGCCTGGTACAACGAGGAGCGCACCCACCTGGGGCAGTTCTCCGCGGAGTACATGCTCAACCGGGTGCGCTTCCTCAAGCGCAAGGACGCCCCGCTGGAATACAGCAACCTCAAGCAGTTGCACGATTACCCGGTGGCCGTGGTGCGTGGCTATGCCTATTCCCCGGAGTTCGACAACGACCCGGACCTGCAGAAGGTCCCGGTGCACAACTTCGCCATGGCGGTGCGCATGCTGGCGGCGGACCGGGTCAAGCTGACCCTGGAAGATGAGTACGTCGCCCGTTACTACCTGGCCCGCGAGTCACCGCGGGTGCGCAACGCCGTGGAGTTCCTGCCCAAGCCGTTGAGCGAGAACAGCCTGCATATCCTGGTGAGCCTGAAGAATCCCGAGCATGCGCAGATCGTGGCCCGGTTCGACCGGGAGATTGCCGCCATGAAAGCCGACGGCAGCTACGATCGCCTGCTGCGCCAGCACGGTATGTGAGAGGGGCAGCGGCAAGCTTCGAGCGGCAAGCGCCAAGCTAAAGCCGTTCGCACAGTTCTTGCCGCTTGTAGCTTGTAGCTTGTAGCTTGAAGCTTGCCGCTGCTCTCAAGCTGCCTTGATCAAGTGCGCCGCCAGGGTCCGCAACGGGCCCAGTTGGCGGCAGATCAGTGCCAGTTGGGTCTGCACCAGACGCTGGCCTTCGTCGATCTCATCCGGCATCTGCTCCAGCTCATTGGCCAGCGCTTCCTCGGCATCGCTGTGGATGGCGATCGGGGTCTTGTTGGACAGGCCCTGGGCGATTTCATCGATGCTCGCCGCCAGGCTGACGCCCGCGCCATTGATCAGCTGTTCGCGAACCTCGTCTGGGAGTCGGGTTTCCCGGTGTGCGCCCAGGCCCGACAGGTAGCTGAGCAGGGTGTGGGACAGCACCAGGAAGCGGAAGCCCACGTCGGCCTCCTTACGGAAATGCCCCGGCTCCATGAGCATGTTGGCCAGGGTGGTGGACAGCGCCGCATCGGCGTTGTGGGCATTGCGCCGGGCCAGGCGGTAGGCCAGGTCGTCGCTCTTGCCGGCGGCGTACTGCTGCATGATCTGGCGCAGGTAGATGCTGTTGCAGGTCAGGGTGTTGGCCAGCACCTTGTTCAGGCGCCGGCCCTGCCAGTCCGGCAGGAACAGGAACACCGCCAGCCCGGCGATCAGGCTGCCCAGCAGGGTATCGAACAGCCGCGGCAGGAACAGCCCGTAACCGTCGCCCACCTGGTTGAAGCAGAACAGCACCATCAGGGTGATCGCGGCGGTGGCCAGGGTGTAGCGGGTGGTGCGGTTGGTAAAGAACACCACCCCGGCGGCGATGGCGAACAACGACTGCACCAGGGGGCTGGGGAACAGGTCGAACAGCGCCCAGGCGATGGTCAGGCCGATGGCCGTGCCGACGATCCGCTGGCCCAGCTTGCGCCGGGTGGCGCCGTAGTTGGGCTGGCAGACGAACAGCGTGGTGAGGATGATCCAGTAGCCCTGGGACGGGTGGATCAAATGCACCATGCCGTAGCCGATGCTCAGCGCCAGGGGCAGGCGCAGGGCATGGCGAAACAGCAGCGAAGTTGGCGTCATCTGGGTGCGCAGGCGGGTCCAGACATCCTTGAGGTTGCGTGGCGAGCGATCCAGCAGGCTGCTGTCGGTGGCGTCGGCCAGGGCGTCGGGGTTGCTCGCGTCGCTGAGCAGGCGATCGAGGGTGCCGAGGTTCGCCGCCAGGGCCCGCAGCGAGCGCAACAGCCCGCGCCAGGCCGGGTTGCTCTGGATCCGCAGGTGCTCCAGGGACGCGTCCAGGTCGCTCAGGGCCTCGGCGAAGCTGGCGTCATAGACGAATGGCTGGCGCAGCTGGATGGATTCCGCCAGCGCCCGGCAGGCCTTGCCCTGTTGGCGCAGCAGGCGCTGGCAGCGGAACAGCACGTCGCTGTGGAAGAACGCATCGGCCAGGGCGTTGTACGGGTAATGGGACGAGCTGGCGCGTTCGTGGATGTCCTGGGCGAGGAAGTACAGCTTCAGGTAGCGACTGACCTTCGACCCCGGCCGGCCATTGCCGACCCGGTGCAGGATGATCTCCTTGGCCGCGTTGAGGGCCGCCACCACCTTGCCGTTCTGCTGGGCCAGCTCCAGGCGCCGGGCCTCCACATCCAGCTGGCGGATCGGCTCGAACAGCGACGACTTGAGCTTGAGGTAGAAACCCAGCTCGCGAAACAGCCGGGCCAGGCTCTGTTGCACCGGCTGGTTGGAAAACAGCGCCTGCCACAGCACCGAGAGCAGGCCGTACCAGGCGGCGCCGGCCACCAGCAGCACCGGCTCGTGCCAGAAATCGATCACCGCGCCGCCGCGCTGGTCGACGCCGATCATGGTGTAGACCGAGAGAATCAGGGTCGCCGAGGCAATGGCGCCATAACGTTCCCCCAGCGCCCCGAGCATGGTCAGGCCGAAGCTGGCCAGGGCCAGGGCAATGGCGAAGATCCAGGGGTAGGGGAACAGCAGCTCCACCGACAGCGCGGCAATGCTGAAACACACCAGGGTCACGGCCAGGGCGTTGAGCCGGCCTTGCCAGCTGTCGTCGGTTTCCGCCAGGGCGCTGGCGATGATGCCGAGGAACAGCGGGATCAGCAGGCCCATTTCATCCTGATACCAGCACAGCGCCATGCTGCCGGTCAGGGCGATGAACACCCGCACGCTGTAGCTGAATTTATCCAGCGCCCAGAGGCGGCGCAGAGACTGACGAAAAGAGGTCGATGACATGGAGTGGGACAGGCCTTCCGGGGCGATGCAGCTAAATTGAGCCAGTATTGACGACGGCGCAATGCCGCCGTCACATCTGCCAGCAAATTCTGTTCCGTGAATGCCAGGCGTCGCCCGCTGTCATGCCCCACGGGCGTGCTGGCGAAAAATGCCGGCGCTTTCGCGAGCAAGCTCGCTCCTACAGGGGAGGGGGTGGAATCAGACGTATTGTGCTGCCGCGTAGCCCGAGGCCCAGGCCCACTGGAAGTTGAAGCCGCCCAGGTGGCCGGTGACGTCCAGCACTTCACCGATGAAATACAGCCCCGGGCTTTTCAGCGATTCCATGGTCTTGGACGACACTTCGCGGGTGTCGACCCCGCCCAGGGTCACTTCGGCGGTGCGGTAGCCTTCGGTGCCCGCCGGCACCAGTTGCCAGTTGCCGAGTTTCTGCGCCACGTCCGCCAGCTCCGCCGGGGTGTACTGCTTCATGGGCTTGGAGACGAACAAGTGCTCGGCCAGCAGGCCGGCCATCTTCTTGGTGAAGATCTCCCCCAGCAGGGTTTTCAGTTCGCTGTTGGGGCGCTCGGCCTGCTGCTGTTGCAACCAGCCCAGGGCATCGTGGTCCGGCAGCAGATTGATCTCGACGCTGTCGCCGGGCTGCCAATAGGACGAAATCTGCAGGATCGCCGGACCACTGAGGCCGCGGTGAGTGAAGAGGATGTTCTCGCGGAAGCTCTGCCCGTTGCAGCTCACCAGGCAGTCCACCGATGTGCCCGACAGCTCGCCGCACAGTTCCTTGAGCTGGTTGGTGATGGTGAACGGCACCAGGCCGGCGCGGGTCGGCAGCAGCTCGTGGCCGAACTGCCTGGCCACTTGATAGCCGAAGCCGGTGGCGCCCAGGGTCGGGATCGACAGGCCGCCGGTGGCGATCACCAGGGACTGGCACTGCACCGCGCCCAGGGTGGTCTGCAGCAGGTAGCCGGACTCAAGCTTCTCGATCTGCTGGATCGAGGTGTCCAGGCGCAGTTCCACGCCCACCTGATCGCATTCGTCGAGCAGCATGCCGAGGATGTCGCTGGACTTGTTGTCGCAGAACAGCTGGCCGAGCTTCTTCTCGTGGTAAGGCACGCCGTGCTTGGCCACCAGGCCGATGAAGTCCCACTGGGTGTAGCGGGCCAGGGCCGATTTGCAGAAATGCGGGTTCTGCGAAAGGAAGTTGGCGGGCTCGGTGTACATATTGGTGAAATTGCAGCGGCCACCGCCGGACATCAGGATCTTCTTGCCGGCCTTGTTGGCGTGGTCCAGCAGCAGTACTTCACGACCCCGGCCGGCCGCGGTCAGGGCGCACATCAGCCCGGCCGCGCCAGCGCCGATGATCACGACTTGGGTAGAACGCAAAACGGTGTCCTCGCACAAATTTGTGTAGGGGCGGTGGGGTTAGAGGACGCGTACGCGCAGCGAGCGGCCCTTGATCTTGCCGTTGTTCAAACGCTGCAGCGCCTGCATGCCCACGGTGCGTTCAACCGCCACATACGACTGGAAGTCGAAGATCGCAATCTTGCCGACCTGGGCGCCAGGGATCCCGGCGTCGCCAGTCAGTGCACCGAGAATATCGCCCGGGCGCACTTTGTCCTTGCGCCCGCCAGCGATGCACAGCGTGCTCATCGGTGGCTGCAGCGGGGCGCCGCCCTGGGACTTGAGGTTGTCGATCTGATCCCAGTTCAGTGGGGTTTTCTGCAGCTGTTCGATGGCTTGCGCGCGATGGGCTTCGGACGGCGCGACAAGGCTGACCGCGATACCTTTTTCGCCCGCGCGACCGGTACGGCCAACGCGGTGAATGTGGATTTCCGAATCGCGGGCCAGCTCGACGTTGATCACCATGTCCAGCGCATCGATGTCCAGGCCACGGGCGGCCACGTCGGTGGCGACCAGTACCGAGGTACTGCGGTTGGCGAACATTGCCAGCACCTGATCGCGGTCACGTTGTTCCAGATCGCCGTGCAGGCCGACCGCAGAGATGCCTTTGGCGGTCAGGTGATCGACGGTTTCCTGCACTTGCTGCTTGGTGAAGCAGAAAGCGACGCAGGAAGCCGGACGGAAGTGGTGCAGGACCTTGGTCACTGCGCTCATGCGTTCTTCCGGGGAAATCTCGTAGAAACGCTGTTCGATCTGGGTGTCGTCGTGGAACGCTTCGGCTTTCACCGTCTGCGGATCACGCATGAATTTCGACGCCAGTTGCTTGATGCCCACCGGGTACGTGGCGGAGAACAGCAGGGTCTGCCGGCGCGACGGGGTCTGCTCGATGATGTCTTCGATGGCGTCGTAGAAACCCATGTCGAGCATGCGGTCGGCTTCGTCGAGGATCAGCGTGTTCAGGCCATCAAGCACCAGCGAACCCTTGCGCAGGTGTTGCTGGATACGCCCCGGGGTGCCGACGATGATGTGGGCGCCGTGTTCCAGGGAAGCGATCTGCGGGCCGAAGGACACGCCGCCACACAGGGTCAGCACCTTGATGTTGTCTTCGGCGCGGGCCAGGCGGCGGATTTCCTTGGCCACCTGGTCGGCCAGTTCGCGGGTCGGACAGATCACCAGGGCCTGGCAGCCGAAGTAGCGCGGGTTGATCGGGTTCAGCAGGCCGATGCCGAAGGCTGCGGTCTTGCCGCTGCCGGTCTTGGCCTGGGCGATCAGGTCCATGCCCTTGAGAATCACCGGCAAGCTTTGCGCCTGGATCGGCGTCATCTGGGCATACCCGAGGGAGTCGAGGTTAGCCAGCATGGCGGGAGACAGGGGCAAAGTATTAAAAGCGGTGGCAATGGTGGTCACGGGACTGGCCTGCAAAACAAAATGTCGCGCAGTGTATCAGTCCCGCTCCCAGAACCTGCAAGTTCTGGACGAGCAACCGCACTAGTGGCAAGTGGCGAGCTGCAAGCTGCAAGTGGTTTGCCGCTGCTCAGTGTTCGATGTGCTGTTCCTCGACCTTGCGCGCCCTTCGGCCATCGGTGGGCGACAGCTGGAGGAAGATCGCCGCCGCCAGCATCGCCATGATGCCCACTGTGAGGAAGGTCAGCTGGAAGGCACCGAGCACGGTGTCCACGCCGTCATTGCCCACTTGTGCAGTGAAACCACCCAGCAGCGCACCGGCACAGGCGACCCCGAGGCTCAGGGACAGTTGCGCCACCACCGACAGCAGGCTGTTGCCGCTGCTGGCGGCGGCGTCGTCGAGATCGATCAGGGTCACGGTGTTCATGGCCGTGAACTGCAGCGAGTTGATCGCTCCCAGTACCGCCAGCATGGCCAGCAGCAGCGGGTAGGGCGTCTGTTCGCTGACCAGCCCCATGCTCGCCAGCATCAGGCCCAGGGCCAGGGTGTTGCCGGTGAGCACGATGCGGTAGCCCAGGCGCTCGATCAGTGGCCGGGCGATGGATTTGGCGAACATGGCCGCGGCCGCCAGGGGCAGCATGCTCATCCCCGCCTGGGACGGTGAATAGCCCAGGGCCACCTGCAGCAGCAGCGGCACCAGGAACGGCAGGGCGCCGCTGCCCAGGCGCGCGAACAGGTTGCCGAGGATGCCCACGGCAAAGGTTCGGACCTTGAACAGCGACGGGGCGAACAGCGGATTGTCGACATGTCCGGCCCGCAACCAGTAGGCCGCCAGGCAGGCCAGGCCGCCGAACAGCAGCAACATCACCCGCAGGTGCGGCAGGTGCAGTTCACCCAGGCCTTCCATGGCGATGGTGATCAGCACCATCGCCGCGCCGAACAGCACGAAGCCCAGGCCGTCGAAGCGCGTGCGTTCGCTGCCCCGCAGGTCGGGAATGAAGCGCCATACCGCGTAGCAGCCCACGGCGCCCACCGGCAGGTTGATCAGGAAGATCCAGTGCCAGGTCAGGTACTGCACCATCCAGCCGCCCATGGTCGGGCCGATCAACGGCCCCAGAAGCCCCGGAATGGTAATGAAGCCCATGATCCGTACCAGCTCCGAGCGCGGGTAGGCCCGCAGCACCACCAGCCGCCCTACCGGCAACATCAGTGCCCCGCCCAGGCCCTGGATCACCCGGGCGCCGATCAGTTGGCTCAGGGTGTTGGACAGGGCGCACAGCAGCGAACCGACGCTGAACAGCAAGATGGCGCCGAAGAAGATCTTCTTGGTGCCGAAGCGGTCGGCGATCCAGCCCGAGGCCGGGATCAGCAGGGCCACGGTGAGCATGTAGGCGATGATCACCCCCTGCATGCGCAGCGGGTCCTCCGCCAGGTCCTGGGCCATGGCCGGCAGCGCGGTGTTGAGGATGGTGCCGTCCAGGGACTGCATGAAGAAGGCGATGGCCACTACCCAGGGCAGCCAGCGGGCAGTGGTGGCATCGAGCGGCGAGCGTTCGGGCATGGGGTCTCCAAAGGGCAGCGACAAGCGGCAAGCCATAAGCCTCAAGCTTGCCGCTGACAGCTTGCGGCTTGTCGCTTACAAGGTCAGGGTCAGGCGGCTGATCAGTGCTCCGGGCAGGTGCATTGAGGCGGTCTGGCGCTGGCCGTAGGTACTGGCCGACAGCAGCAGCTCCCGCTGTTCGGTCAGCGCTTCCAGCTGCGAACCCAGCAGG
Source organism: Pseudomonas sp. TKO26 (assembly GCF_003225665.1). NCBI lineage: Bacteria > Pseudomonadati > Pseudomonadota > Gammaproteobacteria > Pseudomonadales > Pseudomonadaceae > Pseudomonas > Pseudomonas sp. TKO26. The sequence continues at coordinate 156,020 of NZ_QKLN01000011.1, read as the reverse complement.
CTGTAGACGCTGTCGTCGAAACGCATGGTGCTGACCGGGGCCTGGATCTCGCCGTTTTCCACCCAGAAGGTGGCGAAGCGGGTCATGCCGGTCAGGCGCGCCGCCGGCAGGTCCGAGTAGTTCAGGTACCAGAGGTTGCTGATGTACAGGCCGGTGCCCAACTGCTTGAGGATCTCCTGCTGGGGCAATTGCCCCGCCGCCATGTTCAGCGCGCTGGGGTATTCGCCGCTGCCGGCGCCATTGCTGCTCAGGTCGTATTCGGCGGCGCTGCGGGAGTTGATCAAGCGCTCATTGGCCGCGCCCCGGGCGATCAGCGACAGGTCGCTGCGCGGGTAGCCTTCGTCGGAAAACGCCGGGCTCAGGGAGCCGCTGACCTGTTCGTCGAGGGCTATCAGCGGGCTCAGGGCGGCGTCGCCGGCATAGAGTTTCTGCAAGGGGCTGTGCTTGCTGGCAATCGATTGGGCCGAGAAGCCGCCCCAGGCCAGCATGCCCATGATCTCCTCCAGGGCTGCCGGTGCCAGGTAGGCCCGGTACTGCCCGGGCGCCAGGGTGCGCAGCGGGCGACCGAGGAACTCCAGTTGCCGGCGGGCCTGATCGAAGCGCTGGGCAAAGGCGTCGCTGTCCCAGGCGTGTCCGGCATAGCTGGCCTTCACCGCTTCGCCGTTGGCGTGGAACAGGCTGAAGTCGAAATTGAAGCTATTGGCCTGGTGCCAGCCGAAAGCCCCGGCGGAGCTGGCGAAGCCGCGACTGATGGGGCCGGCGGCGTAGATGCCCACCAGATCCAGGCCTGCCGCCGCGCGGCCGATCTGCGCCACCACCTGTTCGCTGCCGGGCAGCGGGTGTTCCTGTACGTGATGGGATTGCCACTGGCTGTGGTTGAGCATCAGGTAGGGGTCCGCCGGTAGTAACGGCAGGGTGTCCCGCAACTGTTGCAAGCCCTCGGCCAGGCGCTGGCGATCGACCTCGGGGTCATTGCTCAGGGTGATGTCCAGGTCGGCGTGACGGCCATCATCGATCAGCTTGAAACGCAGGCTGGCCTGTTGCACCTGCCCGGCCTGGCGCACCTTGGCGTGGTTGAAGCGGATGAACTCCGAGGCTTCGGCCGAGTAGCTGAGGGTGAACTGCTCCGGCGCCCTGATTGTCTCCCGCAGCCAGTGCACCAGATCCTTGAACTGCTGGGCCTGATTCATCGTCCTGGTCATCAGGCGTCTCCTCCGAATACGTCAATCTTGCCGAACACGCAGGCCGGCGAAGCATGGCCGACGCGGATCACCTGGTTGGGCTCGCCCTTGCCGCAGTTGGGCGTGCCCAGGACCTGAAAGGTGCTGCGATCGCCCACCGCGCTGAGGTTGCGCCAGAACTGCGCGGAAATGCCCCGGTAGTTGGGGTTCTTGACCACGCCCTTGAGCTCGCCGTTTTCGATCAGTTGGCCCCATTCGCAGCCGAACTGAAACTTGTTGCGCGCATCGTCGATGGACCAGGAGCGGTTGGTGGACATCAGGATGCCGTTTTCGATCTGGCCGATCAGGCGTTCCAGTGGCTGGTCGCCGGGTTCGACGTTGAGGTTGGCCATACGGTCGATCGGTGCGCGGTTCCAACTGCTGGCGCGGCTGTTGGCAACGCCATCCAGGCCGCTGCGGTATTGCGACAAGGCGCCGCCCAGGGGACGCACCAGCAGGCCCTCGCGAATCAGGAACTGCTTGCTCGCCGCGGTGCCGTCGTCGTCATGGCCGTAGCTGGCCAGCTCCTCTGGAATCTGTGGGTCGAAGGTCACGTTGAGCAGGGAGGAGCCATATTGCAGGCGGCCGAAGTCTTCCTGTTTGACGAAGCTGGTGCCCGCGTAGTTGCGTTCGTCGCCGAGAATGCGGTCCAGCTCCAGGGGGTGGCCGATGGATTCGTGGATCTGCAGCATCATCTGGTCCGGCATCAGCAGCAGGTCCCGCTGGCCTTGCGGGGTGTTCGGCGCCAGCAGCAGTTGCAGGGCCTGGTCGGCCACCCGGGGCGCGGCCCCCAGCAGGCCGCAGCGGCTGATCACATCGCCGGCGCCCTGCTGGCCGAAATTCTCCCGTCCCAGGCTGCGGGTCTGGCTGTCGCTGCCGTCGTAGGCAGTCACGTCCAGGCCCGGGTAGACGAAACGCTGGGCCTGGCGCAGCTCGGCGCCGGCGCTGTTGAGGTAGATCTGCTCGACCTGGGTCACGCCGATGCCCACCTGCCAGTTCACCAGGCGTTCATCCTTGGGCACCGAGGCCGACTCGTCGCCCAGTAACTGGTAGCAATCGCTGAGGGACGGGAAAGCTTGCTCCAGGTTCGGCGACAGGTAGTCCGCACGGTGGCTGGACACCGGCTGCTCGCGCAGGTCCAGCAGGGCATGGGCGGCAATCACCCGGGCCTGTTGCTCGGCGCGGTCGAGGGCCGCTTGCAGGCCGCGCGGCGACAGGTCGTTGGTGGCGGCGTAGGCTTCCACGCCACGTACCCGCACGGTCAGCATCGCCCCTTCGTCACGGCCCAGGCTCGGTGGTTCGGCAATGTTCTTGCGTACCGACAGGTACTGGTTCGACTCGCGCACATAGCGCAGGGAAAAGAATTCGGCGCCCGTGCGCAAGGCAGCGAAGCGCTGCTTGAGCTGGGGGTGAAAGTCGAACATGGGGACCTCCTTGTGAGGCGCGCGAGCGGGCTGGCGCGTTTCGCCAGCAAGCCGGCTTCTACAGGTGTAGAGGCTGATGGGCTCTGGGGCGAAGGGGATGTGCAAGTTGCAGAACTGTAGCCGCTGCCGAAGGCTGCGATCAAGGATGTCGTTCGGGGGGAGGCGGGGAAGTGAAGAAGGGCGCCGACCCTTGCGGTCGGCGCCCGTGTCGCTTACTGAGCGGTCGCTGTGACGTCGCGCAGAGGCTTGCCACGTACCGGAGCCTCGCCGGCTACGTAGTAGTCGGCCTTGCTGCGGGGCAGCGGCTGACGGCCACGGATCTTGTCGGCGATTTTCTCGGCCATCATGATGGTCGGCGCGTTGAGGTTGCCGGTGGTGATGATCGGCATGATCGAGGCATCCACCACGCGCAGGCCCTGCATGCCGTGCACGCGACCCTGGCCGTCGACTACCGCCATGTCGTCGGTGCCCATCTTGCACGAGCAGGATGGGTGGAACGCGGTCTCGGCGTGCTCGCGGATGAACGTGTCCAGTTGCTCATCGGTTTGCACGTCGATACCCGGGCTGATTTCGCGACCGCGGAAGGCGTCCAGGGCCGGCTGCTGCATGATTTCCCGGGTCAGGCGGATGCCGTCGCGGAATTCCTGCCAGTCCTGCTCGGTGGCCATGTAGTTGAAGAGGATGCTCGGGTGCTGGCGCGGGTCCTTGGACTTGAGCTGCACGCGACCACGGCTCGGCGAGCGCATGGAGCCCATGTGCGCCTGGAAACCGTGCTCTTTCACACCGTTGCTGCCGTTGTAGTTAATCGCCACGGGCAGGAAGTGGTACTGGATGTTCGGCCAGGCGAATTCCGGACGGGTACGGATGAAACCGCCGGCTTCGAACTGGTTGCTGGCGCCGATGCCGGTGCCGTTGAACAGCCACTCGGCACCGATGGCCGGCTGGTTCCACCACAGCAGCGATGGGTACAGCGAGACAGGCTGGGTGCAGGCGTATTGCAGGTACAGCTCCAGGTGGTCCTGCAGGTTCTCGCCGACGCCCGGCAGGTCGTGAACCACCGGGATGTCCAGGCTTTCCAGCAGGGCCCGCGGGCCGACGCCGGAGCGTTGCAGCAGTTGCGGCGAGGCGATGGCGCCGGAGCTGACGATCACTTCCTTGCGGGCGCGGGCTTCCACGCGCTCTTCGGTGCTGCCTTGCAGGTAGCTCACGCCCACGGCGCGCTTGCCCTCGAAGAGGATCTTGTCGGTCAGGGCGTGGGTGACGATGGTCAGGGTCGAACGCTTCTTGGCGATGTCCAGGTAGCCACGGGCAGTGCTGGAGCGACGGCCTTTGGGGGTCACGGTACGGTCCATCGGGCCGAAGCCTTCCTGCTGGTAGCCGTTCAGGTCTTCGGTACGCGGGTAACCGGCCTGCACGCCGGCTTCGACCATGGCGTGGAACAGCGGGTTGTTGCCGGCCTTGGGCGTGGTCACGCTGACCGGGCCTTCGCCACCGTGGTAGTCGTTGGGGCCGATATCACGGGTTTCCGCCTTGCGGAAATACGGTAGGCAATCCAGGTAGGTCCAGTCTTCCAGGCCTGGCAGTTTGGCCCAGCCGTCGTAGTCCATGGCGTTGCCGCGGATGTAGCACATGCCGTTGATCAGCGACGAGCCGCCCAGGCCCTTGCCGCGACCGCACTCCATGCGCCGACCGTCCATGTGTGGCTCCGGGTCGGTTTCGTAGGCCCAGTTGTAGCGCCGTCCTTGCAGAGGGAAGGCCAGTGCCGCGGGCATCTGGGTCCGGAAGTCGAAACGGTAGTCCGGGCCGCCGGCTTCCAGCAGCAGGACGGTGACGCCTTCGTCTTCAGTCAGACGGGTCGCCAGGGTGTTACCGGCCGAGCCGGCACCCACAATGATGTAATCGAATTCTTGGGCCATTGGAGCCTCCGTGGAGAGCTGCAAGCCTCAAGCTTCAAGCTGCAGGGACGGCAGCGAAGCGGGCTTGGCATTGAATGGGGAGCAGGCGGCAAGCCGGGCTGTTGCCTGGGCTTGCCGCTGATAGCTAGCTACTTGCCGCTGCTCAGAATACTGAGCTGTAGTCGCCGAGTTCGACCTGCACCGACTTGATGCGGGTGAAGTTGTTCAGCGAGCTGATGCCGTTCTCACGGCCAACACCCGACTGCTTGTAGCCGCCAACCGGCATCTTGGCGTCGGACTCGCCCCAGGCGTTGATCCAGCAGATACCGGCTTCGAGCTGATGAATCACGCGGTGGGCGCGGTTCAGATCCTTGGTGACGATACCGGCGGCCAGGCCGAAGTCGGTGTCGTTGGCACGGCGGATCACTTCTTCCTCGGTTTCGTAAGTCAGGATCGCCATCACCGGGCCGAAGATTTCTTCACGGACGATGGTCATGTCGTCGCTGCAGTCGGTGAATACGGTTGGTGCCACGAAGGCACCCTTGGCGAATTCGCCGTCGGTCAGGCGCTCGCCGCCGCACAGTACGCGGGCACCTTCTTCTTTACCCTTGGCGATGTAGCCCAGCACGCTTTCCATGTGCTGGAAGCTGACCAGCGGGCCGAAGTTGGTGTTTTCGTCTTCCGGGTTGCCGATACGGATGCGCGCCACGCGCTCGGCGATCTTGGCTTCGAAAGCGGCTTTCAGGTGGCTCGGTACGAACACGCGAGTGCCGTTGGTGCAGACCTGACCGGAGCTGTAGAAGTTGGCCATCATCGCGGTGTCGGCGGCACGATCCAGGTCGGCGTCGTCGAAGATGATCAGTGGCGACTTGCCGCCCAATTCCATGGTCACGTCTTTGAGCGACGAGCTGGAAGCGCTGGCCATGACCTTCTTGCCGGTGTCGGTGCCGCCGGTGAAGGAGACTTTCTCGATGCGCGGGTGCTCGGTCAGCCAGGTGCCGACTTCACGGCCGCTGCCGGTCAGGACGTTGAACACGCCGGCCGGTACGCCGGCTTCGGTGTAGATCTCGGCCAGTTTCAGGGTGGTCAGCGAGGTCACTTCGCTGGGCTTGAAGATCATTGCGTTACCGGCGGCCAGGGCTGGCGCGGATTTCCACAGGGCGATCTGGATTGGGTAGTTCCAGGCGCCGATGCCGGCGACCACGCCCAGCGGCTCGCGGCGGGTGTAGACGAAGGACGTGGTGCGCAGCGGGATCTGCTCGCCTTCGATGGCTGGAACCAGGCCAGCGTAGTATTCCAGCACGTCGGCGCCGGTGACGATGTCCACGTACTTGGTTTCGGAGAAGGCCTTGCCGGTGTCCAGGGTTTCCAGAGCGGCCAGTTCGTCATTGCGCTCGCGGAGGATGTCCACGGCGCGACGCAGGATGCGCGAGCGCTCCATGGCGGTCATGGCGGCCCAGATCTTCTGGCCTTTTTCGGCGCTGACCACGGCGCGTTCCACGTCATCAAAGGTCGCACGTTGCACTTGTGCGAGAACTTCACCGTTGGCCGGGTTGATGGCATCGAAGGTAGCGTCGCTGCCGGCATCGGTGTAGCCGCCGTCGATGTAGAGTTTTTGCAGTCCGAAACGGGCCATAGTGTCCTCGCAAGTGCATTAAGTAGTGGGCTTGACCACCGGGCGTGTCCCGAAGTTCAGGGCGCGCTGATCAGTGGCGGTTCAGGGGCCGAGCGTCTCTTTTGTGCTCTGGCGATCCTGCTTAGCCAGTTGTAGATCCATGTATTCGTAAGCGATCCGTATCGCCTGGTCGGTGTCGAATGCATCACCCGACAAGGCACCACGCAGCCACAAACCGTCGATCAAAGCCGCCAGGCCGCGGGCGGCCTTGCGCGCATGGTAGAGCGGCAGGGCACGGCGGAACTGGCAACACAGGTTGGAATACAAGCGGTGGTCGTTGATCCGCTGCAACCTGTGCAAATCGGGCTGGTGCATGCTGGAAGCCCAGAAGGCCAACCAGGTTTTCATTGCCGGGCCGTTCACCTGGCTGGCATCGAAGTTGCCCTCGATGATCACTTTCAGGTGAGCGCGCGGGCTGTCGTCCGTCAGGGCCTGGCGGCGTGCTCTGACGCCTTCGTTGAGCATGCTCATGATGTAACCCATCGTCGCTGCGATCAGGCCGTTCTTGTCCCGAAAGTAGTGACTGATGATGCCGTTCGAAACACCGGCCAAACGGGCGATCAGCGCAATGCTGGCGTCCCCCATTCCGACCTGATCGACCGCTTGCAGCGTGGCTTCGATCAATTGCTGGCGGCGTATGGGTTGCATACCGACCTTGGGCATCTGATACCTCTCCTTAGGCCCGTCGACAGGCGAATCACGCCGCTCGACTTGTGAGCCAGTCTATTTTGTTTTGATTGAACGTTCAATCAACAAAGAATAAGATCTGCGACAAATCGTCGCTGCCTGGGGAGGTTTTCCTACTCGCGGACGGCGGGAAAACGACCTCCGAAATAGCCCAAAACTTACACGTGGCATGGCGTGGACCGGCAAGAGTAAGAACGTGTTGAAGGGGCAGGACGCTCCGGGGAACAGACGACGAGCTGCAGGTTCGTCACTGACCTTGGATGCGGGTGCGCAACGCGGCTTTTGCGGTTTCGGGCTTTTTCGGGGTGTCTTTATATCACCCGACGATCGGCTGCCAACTAACCGATTGGTCGGGTGCGGTGTTGCCTTGTGTCCTTCTCTCGCACTGCCTGGAGCATCTGTGCAATGAGTTCTGCCTCTCTTATAAAGACCCCACCGGAGAAGGTGCGGGTCAACGGTTGGGTGTTCTACACCTCCACCGCGCTGATCCTGTTGTTGACCGCCATTCTGATCATCGCCCCGCAAGAGGCCGGCAGATTGCTGGGCATTGCCCAGGCCTGGTTGTCCCGCAGCTTCGGCTGGTACTACATGGTGGTGATCGCCGCTTACCTGGTGTTCGTGGTGGGCCTGGCGTTCTCCTCCTACGGCAAGCTCAAGCTGGGGACCAAGCAAGACACCCCGGACTTCAGCTACGGCGCCTGGGCCGGGATGCTGTTCTCCTCCGGCATCGGCATCTCGTTGCTGTACTTCGGTGCTTCCGAGCCCCTGGACCACTACTTCAATCCGCCGGAAGGCGTACCCGGCAGCAACCTGGCGGCCCGCCAGGCGCTGCAACTGACCTTCCTGCACTGGGGCCTGCACGGCTGGGCGATCTATGCGCTGGTGGGTTTGGCGGTGGCGTACTTCGCCTACCGGCATAACCAGCCGCTGGCGCTGCGTTCGGCGTTGTATCCGCTGGTGGGCGAGCGCTGGGTCAAGGGCGCGGCCGGTCACGCGGTGGACGGTTTCGGCATGTTCGTGACCCTGCTGGGCCTGGTGACCAACCTGGGGATCGGCTCGATGCAGGTGTCTTCCGGCCTGGAAAACCTGTTCGGCATGGAGCACAGCAATACCAACCTGCTGATCGTGATCATCGTCATGAGCACGGTGGCCACCATCGCCGCAGTGTCCGGCGTGGAAAACGGCATTCGCCGCCTGTCCAACCTGAACATCGTGCTGTTCAGCGGCTTGCTGATCTTCGTGCTGCTGTTCGGCCCGACCCTGCACCTGCTCAACGGCTTCGTGCAGAACATCGGTGACTACCTCAACGGCGTGGTGCTCAAGACCTTCGACCTTTATGTGTATGAAGGCGACAACGCCAAGTCCGACCGCTGGCTGGGCCTGTGGACCCTGTTCTACTGGGCCTGGTGGATTTCCTGGGCGCCATTCGTAGGCATGTTCATTGCGCGTATTTCCCGTGGCCGCACGGTGCGTGAACTGGTGGCCGGCGTGCTGCTGATTCCCCTGGGCTTCACCCTGGCCTGGCTGTCGATCTTCGGCAACTCGGCCCTGGACCTGGTGGTCAACCAGGGCGCGGTGGAACTGGGCAAGACCGCCCTGGAACAACCGTCCATGGCCATCTACCAGCTGCTTGAGCATTACCCGGCGTCGAAGATTGTCATCGGCGTATCGATCTTCGTCGGCTTCGTGCTGTTCCTGACCCCCGCCGACTCCGGCGCGGTGATGATGGCCAACCTGTCCTGCAAGGGTGGCAACGTCGACGAAGACGCCCCGCACTGGCTGCGGATCTTCTGGTCGGTGGTGATCACCCTGGTGACCATCGGCCTGTTGTTCGCCGGTAACTTCGAAGCCATGCAAACCATGGTGGTGCTGGCCGGCCTGCCGTTCTCGGTGGTGTTGATCTTCTTTATGTTCGGCTTGCACAAGGCCATGCGTCAGGACGTGCAGATCGAGCAGGAACAAGCGCAACTGGCCGAGCGTGGTCGTCGCGGCTTCAGCGAACGCCTGAGCCAGCTGGACCTGCAACCGACCCAGTCGGTGGTGCAGCGCTACATGGACAAGCACATCAGCCCGGCCCTGCAGGAAGCCGCCGCGCAACTGCGCAACCTGGGCCATGAGGTGCAGGCCAACCTGGGCAAGTCCAAGAACCTGCTGGGCCTGCGGGTGGAAATGGAGGAGGGCAATCCCTTCGTCTATGAAGTGAGCCTGGACGGCTACCTGGCGGCGCCGAGCGAATCGGCCCAGCCGGAAGGGGCGGACAGCGAAGTGCGCAGCCGTTTCTACCGCGCCGAGGTCTACCTGCACAACGGCAGCCAGGAATATGACCTGATGGGCTTCACCCAGGAGCAGATCACCCGTGATGTGCTCGATCAGTTCGAAAGCCATCGGCAGCTCCTCGGCCGTGTCTATAGCTGAGTGAAGTAACGGACCGCTCCCGAGGGGGCGGCTCCACCCGCTGCAGGAGCCGGCTTGCCGGCGAAGGCGCCGGTAACAGCGCTGCAAGGCTTGAGGGCCTGTTCGCTGGCAAGCCAGCTCCTACAGAAGGGGGTGTGTCGTTAAAGCAAAACGCCGCGATTGCTCGCGGCGTTTTTGTGTCTGCTGCTTAACCCAGGTTCTTGCCGAGCAGCGCGTGGTAGAGCTCGCTGTCGCCAAGGATGCCCACCACTTTCTGGTTGTCGTGGAGCACCAGTTTGTTGCCGGTCTGGTAGCGGATCTGCAGCGCGTCGCGCATGCCGATGTTGGAGTCCACCAGGGTCGGACGTCGGCCCAGCTCTTCCACCGACTGCCCCGGAGCCCAGTTCTGCAGGTCCATGTGCGAGCCGTTGCGCCGCGCGCCCTTGATGGTGTTGCCTTCCGCCAGGTCGAGCCAGGAGTCGCCACCCGGGTCCAGGCACACCGAGCCGTTGACCCGCTTGCAGTTGTCCAGGCTGCGCATCAGGCTGCGCCCGCAGAGCACGTTCAGCGGATTGGTGTGGGCGACGAAGGTGCGCACATAGTCGTCCGCCGGATTGAGCACGATCTCTTCCGGATTGCTGTACTGGATGATCCGTCCGTCTTTCATGATGGCGATGCGGCTCCCCAGCTTCAGGGCTTCGTCCAGGTCATGGCTGACGAAGACGATGGTCTTGCTCAGCTTGCGTTGCAGCTCCAGCAGCTCGTCCTGCAGACCCTGGCGGATCAGTGGGTCGAGGGCCGAGAAGGGTTCGTCCATCAGCAGGATGTCGGCATCCATGGCCAGGGCGCGGGCCAGGCCCACACGCTGCTGCATGCCGCCGGAGAGTTCATCGGGCTTCTTGTTGCGCCATTGGGTCAGGCCCACCAGTTCGAGCTTTTCGTCCACCAGCTTGCGCCGTTCCTTCTCGGGACGGCCCTGCATCTCCAGGCCGAAGCTGATGTTCTCGCGCACCGTCAGCCAGGGCATCAGGGCGAACTTCTGGAACACCATGGCAATGCGCTTGGTGCGCATCATCTTCAGCTCGGCGGGGGTGCAGGAGGCAATATCGATCTGCTTGCCTTCGTGCTCGACGAACAGCTTGCCGCGACTCACGGTGTTGAGGCCGTTGATGCAGCGCAGCAGGCTGGACTTGCCGGAGCCGGACAGGCCCATGAGTACGCAGATCTCGCCTTTCTGGATGTCCAGGCTGGCTTTTTCCACGCCGACGATCTGCCCGGTCTTTTTCAGGATCTCGTTGCGGGTCATGCCCTGGTCCAGCAGCTTGAGTGCTTCGCGAGGGTCCTTGGAGAAGATAACGTCGACGTTATCGAAGCGGATTATGCTCATGCATCACCCCCTACTTTGGCTTCAGGTTGTTTGCAGATTCGGTCGAGCATGATCGCCAGCAACACGATGGCCAGGCCGGCTTCAAAGCCCAGGGCAATGTCGGCGGTATTGAGTGCGTTGACCACCGGTTTGCCCAGGCCGTCGGCGCCGACCAGGGCGGCGATCACCACCATCGACAGCGACAGCATGATGCATTGGGTAATACCGGCGGCGATGCTCGGCATGGCGTGGGGCAGCTCAATGCGCGACAACAACTGACGGCGCGAACAGCCAAAGGCCTTGCCCGCATCCATCAACTCTTGTGGAACATCGCGAATGCCCAGGTAGGTCAGGCGAATCGGCGCGGCGATGGCGAACACCACGGTGGAAATCAGCCCGGGCACCACCCCCAGGCCGAACAGGGTCAGGGTCGGGATCAGGTAGACGAATGTGGGAACGGTCTGCATCAGGTCCAGGACCGGACGCATCATGGTGTAGAACAGTGGCTTGTGCGCTGCGACGATTCCCAGGGGCACGCCGATCAGCACGCAGACCAGGGTGGCAAACAGCACCTGGGCCAGGGTTTCCATGGTTTCCTGCCAGTACCCCAGGTTGAGGATCAGCAGGAACGACAGCACGACGAAAACAGTCAGGCCCCATTTGCGCTGGATCAGGTGCGCCAGCAGGGCGATCAGGCCGATCAGGGCCAGGGGGTTGAACCAGGTCAGCGCGAACGTCACGCCGTGGATCATGGTTTCCAGGGTGGTAGCGATCGCATCGAAGGTGCTGGCACCGTGTTTCGTCAACCACTCTACGAAAGCCGCGATGTACTGGCCCAGGGGGATTTTCTGATCAGTGAGCATGGTATTGAACGTCCGCATGCAAGGAAAAAACAGCCCGGGCGGGCAAGCCCGCCCGGCGTAAGCGATTACTCGGCAAGCTTGGCTTTCACGGCGGCAAGTCCTGGTTTACCGTCGATGGTGGTCACCCCGGCGAGCCAGGTATCGAGCACTTCTGGGTTTTTCTTCAGCCAGGCCTTGGCGGCCGCGTCAGGCTTCATCTTGTCGTCCAGCACGTTGCCCATCAGGGTGCTTTCCATGTTCAGGGTGAACGACAGGTTCTTCAGCAACTGGCCAACGTTGCTGCACTCGCTGGTGTAGCCCTTGCGGGTGTTGGTGTAGATGGTGGCCTGGCCGAAGTTGGGGCCGAAGTACTCGTCGCCCCCGGTCAGGTACTTCATCTTGAAGCGCGTGTTCATCGGGTGCGGTTCCCAGCCCAGGAACACCACCGCGGTGTCGCGTCGCTGAGCGCGCTCGACCTGGGACAGCATGCCCGCTTCGCTGGATTCCACCACCTTGAAGCCGGCGTCCTTGAGGCCGAAGGCGTTCTTGTCGATCATCGTCTGGATGGTGCGGTTGCCGTCGTTGCCCGGCTCGATGCCATAGATCTTGCCGTCCAGCTCCTTCTTGAACTTGACGATGTCGGCGAAGTCTTTCAGGCCCTTGTCATACAGCGACTCGGGAACGGCCAGGGTGTACTTGGCGTTTTCCAGGTTGGCCCGCACGGTTTCCACGGTGCCGGCTTCGCGGTAGGCCTTGATGTCGTTTTCCATGGTCGGCATCCAGTTGCCGAGGAACACGTCCATGTTCTTGCCGTCGGCCAGGGACTTGTAGGTCACCGGCACGGAAATCATCGTGGTCTTGGTCTTGTAGCCCAGGGCGTTGAGCACGACGCTGGTGGTGGCGGTGGTCACGGTGATATCGGTCCAGCCGACATCGGAGAAGTTTACGGTACTGCATTGTTCCGGTTCTGCAGCGTGTGCCAGAAGCGGCAGACTCAGCATGGCGGCCAACAACAACGGGGAACCTTTCATAGGGGGGACTCCTGGATGTTTTTCTGGCGGCGTATGGACCGCGCTTATAAGTGTGGCGGTTGGTGTGCCGGGGACAGCTCTACCACCGAGCCTTGCAATCGAGTCGAGACTGATCATGTACCAGTGAAAAACTGTCGCCTACGGGGTGCGTCGTATCCAGTACAGGGAGGGTCGCATCCAGTGTCGGTGAGGTCGCTTACAGTGTTTCCGGGCATTTTTTCCTGCATCTGCACTGCAAAAAACGCCCAGAACCCGAGCCTCGCGCCAGGCGGCGTTGGTGGGCATGAGTGAGTCGGTGTCAGACGCCGCGAGTGGCTGTAAAAGCCTGATGATGCGCCCTTCTCGGCGGATTGCAGCTTGAGCGTAGCAGCTCCGTCAGAGGGCGTTTTCGACGCCTGGACTGTGCTCATCGAGGAGTTACGCAGTAATGGCTATCAGTGTTTTCGACTTGTTCAAGATCGGCATCGGCCCCTCCAGTTCCCATACCGTCGGCCCCATGCGCGCGGCCGCGCTGTTCGTCCAGGCATTGAAGGAAAGGCACCTGCTGGAGCGGGTGCGGCGGGTCGAGGTGCAGCTGTTCGGCTCGCTGTCGGCCACCGGCATCGGCCATGGCAGCGACAACGCGGTGATCATGGGGCTGATGGGGGAGTGGCCCGACGCGATCGACCCCGCGCTGATCGGTCCGCGCATCCAGCAACTGCGGGAAACCGACACCTTGCTGCTGGACGGACGCCTGCCAGTGCCGTTCGTCTGGGCTCGGGACATGCGCCTGCTGGACGAGAACCTGCCCTTTCACCCCAACGCCATGACCCTGGTGGCCGAGGCTGAAGGCACGGAGCTGTACCGCGATACTTTCTATTCAGTGGGTGGCGGTTTTGTCGTCGACCAGGCCCAGGCCGAGAGCGGCGTGGCGGACCTGGATCGCAGCGAGCTGCCTTATGACTTCTCCAGTGCGGTGGAACTGCTCGATCTGTGCCAGAAGCACAACCTGCGGGTCGCCGAGCTGATGCTGGCCAACGAGAAGGTCTGGCGTTCGGAGGAGGAAATTCGCAGCGGCCTGATGGCGCTCTGGCGTGCCATGCAAGATTGCGTGGAACAGGGGCTCAAGCATGAGGGCATCCTGCCTGGCGGGCTCAATGTGCGTCGGCGGGCGGCCAAGCTGCATCGCAGCCTGCAGGAGTTGAACAAGCCCAATGTGATCGGCTCCACCTTGAGCGCCATGGAGTGGGTCAACCTGTTCGCCCTGGCGGTGAACGAGGAGAACGCCGCCGGTGGACGCATGGTCCCCGCCCCCACCAACGGCGCGGCGGGGATCATTCCGGCGGTGCTGCACTACTTCATGAAATTCAGCGAGGACGTGACCGACGCCAACGTGGTGGACTTCTTTCTCGGCGCGGCGGCCATCGGCATCCTGTGCAAGAAGAACGCCTCGATCTCCGGGGCCGAAGTCGGCTGCCAGGGCGAGGTGGGTTCGGCCTGCGCCATGGCGGCGGCGGGGCTGGCGGAGATCCTTGGCGCGACCCCGGAGCAATTGTGCAACGCCGCGGAAATCGGTCTGGAGCACAACCTCGGCCTGACCTGCGATCCGGTGGGCGGGCTGGTGCAGGTGCCCTGCATCGAGCGCAACGCGATTGCCGCGGTGAAGGCGATCAATGCCGCGCAGATGGCCTTGCGCGGTGACGGCCAGCACTTCATTTCCCTGGACCGGGTGATCCGCACCATGCGCGATACCGGGGCCGACATGCACGACAAGTACAAAGAGACTTCTCGTGGTGGCCTGGCGGTGAGCGCGGTGGAATGCTGAGTCGCCCTCGATGGCTGGCCGGCTGCGAACCAGGGACGCCGGCGCGCGCAAATGGCTCACTCGGGCCGCGGCGCGCCACCTTTTAGCGCGTCGCGAATAGACAAGTTGTCCGGCGCGCCGGCGGACCTGTCCGTTGGTCGGCGCGCTGCGCTTTGAGTGACACTCGCCGGCCTCGGCGCAACGCCTTGGCGGCCCAAGTGCTACCTAACTGCTCACCGTTTTTGTCGGCGCCTGTGCGCCGCACCTTTCGGCGCTTCTTATCCGCACTTTGCCAAGGGCTATATAGACGGCTCGCGACGTCGTTTTCAGGAGTTATTGAATGCCCATTCAACTTTAGGCATGGCAATTGCTCTGTGAATACCAAGCCCGCCTCCGAAGAGTCGCAGGGCACATAAAAAGAGCCTCCGCCTGAGGCCATCACCCGCTTTGTGTGAGGAGATATCGCGATGACGTCGTTCAACTCCGGGGCCCAACCCCAGAACCGTGCGCCTCAATCCATCGGCTTTCTGCTGCTGGACAATTTCACGCTGATTTCCCTGGCCTCCGCAGTCGAACCCCTGCGCATGGCCAACCAACTGTCCGGCCGCGAGCTGTATCGCTGGACCACCCTCAGCGTCGATGGCGGTCAGGTCTGGGCCAGTGACGGTCTGCAGATCACCCCCGACGCCTCCATGCACAAAGCTCCCAGCCTCGACACCGTGATCGTCTGCGGTGGCATCGGCATCCAGCGCACCGTGACCCGCGAACATGTGTCCTGGCTGCAAAGCCAGGCGCGCCAGTCCCGTCGCCTCGGCGCGGTGTGCACCGGCAGCTGGGCCCTGGCATGCGCCGGCCTGCTGGACGGCTTCGATTGCAGCGTGCACTGGGAGTGCCTGGCGTCGATGCAGGAAGCCTTTCCCCGGGTCGCCATGAGCACCCGCCTGTTCACCCTCGACCGCAACCGCTTCACCAGCTCCGGCGGCACCGCGCCGCTGGACATGATGCTGCACCTGATCAGCCGCGATCACGGCCGTGAGTTGTCGGCGGCGATCTCGGAAATGTTCGTCTATGAACGCATCCGCAACGAACAGGATCACCAGCGCGTGCCCCTCAAGCACATGCTCGGCACCAACCAGCCCAAGCTCCAGGAAATCGTCGCGCTGATGGAGGCCAACCTCGAAGAGCCGATCGACCTGGACGAGCTGGCGGTGTACGTCGCCGTGTCCCGGCGTCAGCTGGAGCGGCTGTTCCAGAAATACCTGCACTGTTCGCCGTCGCGCTACTACCTCAAGCTGCGGCTGATTCGCGCCCGGCAGTTGCTCAAGCAGACGCCGATGTCGATCATCGAAGTGGCTTCGGTCTGTGGTTTCGTCTCCACGCCGCACTTCTCCAAGTGCTACCGCGAATACTTCGGCATTCCGCCGCGTGACGAGCGCATCGGCTCCAACACCACCCAACAGGTGGCGATGATGCCGCTGCCGCAAGCCATGGTCCTGGCGCCGCTGTCCGGGCCGCTGTCGGCCCTGAGCCAGGCGCGCAACGAGTCGACCTTCGCCAGCGTGCGCCTGTAGTTACAGGCGCTTCTTGAAATACACCACGCGCTCGGTTTCCTCGAAACCCAGCGCGTGGTGCAGGGTCTGGCTGGGCAGATTGTCCAGGCTGGTATCCGAGGCGATTTCCACACACCCCGCCTGTCGTCCCCATTGGCTGACCTGTTCGATCAGCCGCTGGGCGATGCCCTGGCGCCGATACTCGGGCGCTACATAGATCCCTTCGAGGAACACCACCGGCGAGCTGTCGGTGCCGTTGACGTAGTCGTGGCGCAACGCCGCCTCGGCCAGTCCCACCGCCACCCCGTCTGTCCCATGGGCCAGCCAGCAGCCATAGCGCTGAGGCTCTGCCAGCATCTGGCGGATTTCCGCGAGGTGCTCCTGCGGCGGGCAGTCGGGCCATAGCTCCAGACGCAATTGCAGCCAGCCGGCCTGCTCGCTGACGGCGCCGGGTTGAATGCTGATCATGAGGAAAATGCCTGTGTCGGTCTGGGAAGAGCGGACTCTAGCAACCGACTCAGGCGTTGGGAAAGTTCACGCGCGCTTGTGCTGCAGGTATTCGGCCAGGGCTGGCAGCAACTGACGGTCGATGGCCTGGCGCACTGCCGGCAGAATGGTCGCATTACCGGTGAGCATCTGCTCCACCATGCCCTTGAGCGCCTTGGCCCGCGCGTCGCTCAAGCCCCTTACCGCACATTCGCAAGCCTGCTCGGCGCTGGCGCCTGCGGGCATTTCGAAACCCAGGGCCCGGAGTTGCCCCAGCAGGTCGTCCTGGTCAATCAGATCCGCATGCATCATGACTTTTATCCTTGTTCAGGGAGCGTGGTCGTCAACCGATTCTGGTAGTGCGTCCGGGTGGCGGCAAGGGCAGATTGTCGCGATGGCCCGTTTACCTATGAACAGGTCGTTTTCGGCTAACTCGGTAGTCTGGAGCCTGTCATCGCGCAGCTATGGATCTGACTTGCATTTCAGATTTTTCTTCCTTGTTTGACCTGGCTCCTGGCGGCATAAGAGAGGCGGCAATGATTCAGGCGTTATCGCCGAACGCCATTTTCAAGGAGCAATCATCATGTCAGGGAAGCCCGCCGCTCGTGTCTCCGATCCCACAGCCTGCCCGATTCCCGGGCATGGCGTGAATCCTATAGTCAGTGGATCGCCCGATGTCATTTTCGATGGATTAGCTGTTGCTCGTGAGGGGGATCAGACGGCTTGTGGAGCGGCGCTGACGGGTAACTTGATCAGTAATGTCTTGATCAATGGCCGACCTGTTGCCACTACCGATTCGCTGGGCAGCCACGGCAACGTCGTCATTGGTGGATCGGGAACGGTCATTATCGGGACTACGGTCACTGTTGCTGAATTCACGCCCATCACCCCCGTGGTCATTCAGCAGCGACACAATGCGCAGTTTGAATTACTGGATGCCGATGGCGAACCGGTGCCAGATTTCAAATACAAGGTAGTGACGCCAGACGGCAAGGTATATCGGGGGATTACGGATCACGAGGGATTGACGCAACGGATTTTTACTGATGTCAGCGAATTCCTCCAAATAGAGCCGGATGACGTTGTTTGAGGTGTTGCTTATGAGTCGGATTGTGCTTGCGAATAATGTGCATGCTACTACTCGGGATGTAAGTGCTCGGCAAATAGTAGAAGTAACAACCAAGTATGTGAGGCGGGCGGATGACAAGGGTTGGCTGGGCTTTAGGCCCATGTTTCCCCATGAGGCGAGCTTTGTCTATTTGTGTGAATACACCAAATTGATCATGCTGAAAGTCTCAGGAAGATATACCCATTTTCAAGTGGTGGATGGTAATAGCGGTTTTGTGGGTAAGGAAGTTGCTTTGAGTCATCATAATGTCCCTTTATATCTGTCTGACATTGGGCCAGAAAAAAAAGCAGCAACGATTCGCGTGAAATACGCGAATTTAGAGAAAGAGGTCAGGTCAGAAATCAAGAATTTTGCATTCACTCAGCAGTGGGCCGTGGCTGAGTTTTCAGGAGTCAGCGTAAGGGTTACGCTTAACAGCGTCTGGGGCAGGGAGTTTACGCCCATAGCCCCAGGCAGGCACCGAATCATGGCTCCGGATTTCTCTCACGCGGGAGTTGATACGTCGGGATATAGAGCTGCTTATCCTGGAAGGGTGATTTGCACCGATGTCTGGTTTCCCATTGCCTTGGAAGGTACGGAAACCAACAGCACTCGATATATACATATTGGGCATATCTCAGAAGGGTGTGTAACGCTCTATGAGTTAATAAGGTGGAATGCTTTATATGAGTATCTGATCAATAAGCGTATGCCTGGGCTTCAGGGAAGATTTGTTGGTTATCTAATAGTGGAGCAGTAGCTTATGAGGTCGTTTTTCAGTATTTGTGTGTTTGTATTTCTGTGTCTGTCTTCTCTCGCTGCCTCGGCAGCGGATGAGTGTGGAGATTTTTTGAAGGCGATGGTGGGGGCTTCAGACACTATTGAATATGTTAAGTGCGAGTCGGAGCCGGAGAGGCAAAGTGCGCCTTTGACCGCTCTATATCGGATTAAAGGAAAGGATGCACAAGTAGTAGAACGGTATCTGCATGATAAGTTTGGTGTGAGTGAGTATCTGAAGTTTGTTTGTTGTGTCTGGGAGGTTAGAGGGATGACCTCTTACGAAGATAAGAAGACCGGTATCATGTATCACATTAGAATGAGCTCGGAAGAAACTATCTACAGTAAAAGAGATGACTGGGAGAAGATTGGCTATTTTTATATTACGGTTGTTCGTTTCATGGAAGATGTTTGATCAAACAAGGTTGTAGTTTTTATCTTTGTTCTGCGGAAATTACTGGATGGGTTGCCGAGGGCCGACGAGAGCCAGCATGGCGGCTTATCGTCATGGCCCTTTTACCTATGAACACGTCGCTTTCGGCTAACTGGAGTCTGGGCCGAATCGGCAGACTGCAACCAGCGGGCGTCGTGATGGTTTGGTCACCTTCTCACCGCAGCTCCTCAGCAGTAGTCCCTGCCTCGATCCTGTCACGGCTTGATCGGGGCTTTTTTTCGTCTGTGGAGGGCTCGTCGGCATGTTTCGCCGGCAAGCCGGCTCCTACCGGAGCCGGGGGTGGCGGGATGGGGATCAGCGCTGCAGCACGAGGATTCTGGAGAGCAGCTCGTCGCGGTCGATGTAGCAACCCTGGAAGTGCCGGGCGCCGCTGGCCGGGTCGAAGGCGTTGCGTGCGTGCAGGGTGCGGCGGTTGTCGAAGCACCACAGCTGGCCCGGATCGAGGCGGCGGATCACGCGGAATCTTGCTTCGCGGGTCAGGGCGATAAAGCGGCGGTAGGCGTGGTACAGACGGGGCATCTGCTCCACCGAGGTGTCGAAAGGCCCCCGCAGGAAGTTGGCCATGCGGATTTCCGCCACTTCGCCCAGGGCATCCAGGGCAATGATCGGCGCCAGGCAGCGGTAGTCGCTGTGGTGGTCCTTGTTGCGAAATTCCACGGGTGTTTCGCACAGCGTCAGAAAGGCCTCGGGGTCTTCACGGCGCAAGGCATCGGCGATGGCGAAGCCGTCGACGAAGATGCTTTCACCGCCCTCGGCGTCATTGACCAGGCAATGCAGGAACTGCAGCCCCGGTTGCAGTTCGCGGGTGGGCAGGTCGCTGTGCAGCGGCAGGTTGAAAGCGGTGTAGGCGTTGCTGTCGGCATCGGCCTTGGATTGCACGTTGAACAGCACGCCGAAGTTGCTCTCGCGGATGAATGCAATGCGCCGGGCGATCATGGCCAGCGAGCCGGGTTCGGTGGGCACGCCACGGACTTGGGTCAGACCGATGTCGCGCAGGGCCAGCAACCATTGCAGCAGCGTCTTGGTGTCGTCCATCAGGGCCTGGTAGTCGAATACCGGCAGTTCCAGGCGGCTGTCCCACAGCTGGCTCTGCGCCTTGTTGGCGCGGCGCTCCTCGCGGGATTGCTCGTCATAGGCGTGGGCCCGCAACCAGCCGGGGTCGAAGCGACTCTGGTGGCCGTCCGACCAGTCGAGGCACAGGCAGCCTTGGCTATCGATGTGCGCCCCGTGGCAGCCGAGGTCCTCGGCCACATCGACGATTTCCAGCACCTGTTCGCGGGTCACGCTGTAGACGCATTGCGTGCAGGGGCAGTTGTCCCGCAGCCACTGATGGTGAAAGGGGCTGAGGCGATCATCGGCCCAGCGCACCTGAACCCGGTCCGGCAGTACCTGAACGGCGCTCAACGGGCTGATCAGCGGGTAATGGCGATAGTCGGCAAAGGCGGCAGTGTTCACGGTGATCTCCTTTTCGGGCGGGTAGCTATTGCGCTGCGGGCAGGCCGATGACCCGGCCGATGTAGGCGGGGCGCGGCAGGTCGGCCTGTTCGGCGGCCAGAGCTTGCAGGCGCTGCAGCACCGGCTCGCTGAACGGCGCCGAACGCGGTCCGGCCAGGTCGACGTGAAGCAGCATCTGCTCGTTGCCGGCCAGCTCCTGGGGATCACCGGCCCTGTGCAGGCTGTGATACAGGTGCAGGCGCTTGCGGTCGTGGCCGATGATCTGGGTGCGCACTTCGACCTCGGTGTCCTGCTTCACTTCGTGCAGGTAGTTCAGGTGCAGTTCCAGGGTGAACAGCGAGTGACCGCTGGCTTCGCGGTTGTCGCTGTCCAGGCCGAGGCGATCCATCAGGGCGTCGGTGGCGTAGCTGAAGATCAGCAGGTAGAAGGCATCGCGCAGATGGCCGTTGTAGTCGACCCAATCGCTGACGATGCGGGTGTTGTAGGTGGTCAGGGCAGGCATGGGATCACCGTTTGGATGTCGGCGCCGACTTACCGGCGAAGGCGTTCTTCGGGGCGCAGCAAGGCTGCACTGGACGCTTCGCCGGCAAGCCGGCTGCTACGGGTTGGGTTAGTCGTGAAAGTGCATGCCGTGCTTGGCCTTGGTGGTTTTCACCGCCTCCAGCACCGCCAGCAGGCAGTCATCACGATAGCGCTCCAGGGCCGAAATGCTGTGGCTGCCCAGTTGCTCGGCCGTGCCTTCGACCACGTCGTCGATCAGTTTGTCGGTCAGCTCCGGGGCCGGCAGATAGGTCCAGGGCAGTTGCAGCGCCGGGCCGAACTGGGCCATGAAATGGCGCATGCCGGCGTCGCCCCCGGCCAGGGTGTAGGTGAGGAAGGTGCCCATGAACGACCAGCGCAGGCCGGCGCCAAAGCGGATCGCGTCGTCGATCTCCCCGGTGGTCGCCACGCCGTCGTTGACCAGGTGCAGGGCTTCGCGCCACAGCGCTTCGAGCAGGCGGTCGGCGATGAAACCCGGCACTTCCTTGCGCACGTGCAAGGGGCGCATCCCCAAGGATTCATAGACCTGGATCGCCGCCTGGATCGCTGCGGGTGCGGTGCGCTGGCCGCCCACCACTTCCACCAGCGGCAGCAGGTACACCGGGTTGAACGGGTGGCCCACCACGCAGCGTTCCGGGTGGGTCGAGCCCTCATAGAATTCGCTGGGCAGCAGGCCCGAGGTGCTGGAGCCGATCAGGGCATCGGGCTTGGCCGCAGCGCTGATCTTGCTGTGCAGCTCCAGCTTGAGTTCCAGGCGCTCCGGAGCGCTTTCCTGAATGAAGTCGGCGTCTTTCACGCACTCTTCGATGGTGCTGACAAAGCGCAGGCGCTGTGGCGAGGCGCCTGGGGCCAGCCCCTGTTTTTCCAGGGCGCCCCAGGCATTGGCGACCCGTTTGCGCAGCGCGGCTTCAGCGCCTGGGGCCGGGTCCCAGGCCACCACGTCCAGGCCGTGGGCCAGGGCGCGGGCTACCCAGCCGCTGCCGATCACGCCGCTGCCCAGGGCGGCGAAGGTCTTGATCTCGGTGATAAAGGTCATTGCGTACTCCAGATAAACAACCCGTAGGAGCTGGCTGCCAGCGAAGCTGTCGGCGGCCTTGCGGGCCTCTTCGCGAGCAAGCTCGCTCCTACAGGGGGAGGGGGGTGTGGGTTAGCCGCGCTGTTTCAGGCCCATCTTCTGGCGGCCTTCGGCGGGCGTCAGGACACGGGCGCCGAGGCGGCTGAGAATTTCCGTGGCCCGTTCCACTAGCTGGCCGTTGGTGGCGAGCACGCCGCGGTCCAGCCACAGGTTGTCTTCCAGGCCAACCCGCACGTTGCCCCCCAGCAGCACCGCCTGCGCGGCCATGGGCATCTGCATGCGGCCGATGCCGAAACCGGCCCAGACTGCGTCCGCCGGCAGGTTGTCGACCATGGCCTTCATGGTGGTGGTGTCCGCCGGGGCACCCCAGGGAATGCCCAGGCACAGCTGGAACAGCGGGTCGTCCAGCAACCCTTCCTTGATCATCTGCTTGGCGAACCACAGGTGGCCGGTGTCAAAGATCTCCAGCTCGGCCTTCACCCCCAGCTCCTGGATGCGTTTGGCGCCGGCCCGCAGTTGGGCCGGGGTGGAGACGTAGATGGTGTCGCCGTCGCCGAAGTTGAGGGTGCCGCAGTCCAGGGTGCAGATCTCCGGCAGCAACTCCTCGACATGGGCCAGACGGGTCAGGGGCCCCACCAGATCGGTGTTGGGGCCGAACTCCATGGGGCGTTCGCCGGCGCCGATCTCCAGGTCGCCGCCCATGCCGGCGGTGAGGTTGACGATGATGTCGATGTCGGCCTCGCGAATCCGCTCCATGACTTCGCGGTACAGCGCCACATCCCGGCTGAACTTGCCGGTTGCCGGGTCGCGCACATGGCAGTGGACCACGGTGGCCCCGGCCTTGGCGGCTTCCACCGCGGCGGCGGCGATCTGTTTCGGGGTGACCGGCACGTGGGGGCTCTTGGCGGTCGTGTCGCCAGCACCGGTGAGTGCGCAGGTGATGATGACGTCGTGGTTCATGGTGCGGTTCCTTACAGGCGGGTTTGCTGGGGGCGTGAGGTGGCCTTGCGCAGCCCGGGGCGGGCTGCGGGGCGCAAGCGTTGCTGGTTTATTTACTGGTCAGTTGCAGGTGTTCGGCGGCCGGCTTGCCATCGAAGGTGGTGACCCCCTCAAGCCAGCGCTGCTGGTCCTGCGGGTGGTCCTTGAGCCACTGGCGGGCGGACTCCAGGGCGTCCTTGTGATCCAGCAGCGGCTGCATCATGCGGCTCTCGTCCTCGGCGCTGAAGGTCAGGTTGGTCAGCAGCCGGTGCACGTTCGGGCATTGCTCGGCATAGCTCGGCGCGGTGACGGTCCACACCGTGGCCTGGCCTTCGTTCGGGCCCAGGGCATCCTGGCTGCCACTGAGGTAGGTCATCTTGAAGTTGACGTTCATCGGGTGCGGCGCCCAGCCGAAGAACACGATGGCTTCGTTGCGCTTCACTGCCCGGGCCACTGCCGACAGCATGCCGGCCTCACTGGACTCCACCAGCTGGAACTTGCCCAGGCCGAATTGGTTCTTGGCGATCATTTCCTTGATCTGGGTGTTGGCCCCCGAACCGGGTTCGATGCCGTAGATCTTGCCCCCCAGCTCCTTCTGGAACTTGGCGATGTCGGCGAAGGTCTTCAGGCCCTTGTCCGCCAGGTAGGCGGGCACGGCCAGGGTGGCGCGGGCGTCCTTGAGGCTGGGCTCGGCCAGGACCTTGACCTGATTGGCCTCGACGAACGGGGTGATGGTCTGGGTCATCAGCGGGTTCCAGTAGCCGAGGAACAGGTCCAGGCGCTGGTCGCGGATGCCGGCGAAGATGATCTGCTGCGAGGCGCTGGTCTGCTTGGTCTTGTAGCCGAGGCCGTCGAGCAGGACTTGGGTCATGGCGCTGGTGGCGATCACATCGGTCCAGTTGACCACCCCCAGGCGCACGTTCTGGCAACTGGGGGCGTCGGCGGCCATGGCCCCTGACATCAGAAAAACGCTACCACTAAGCGCAAGCACACAGCGGCTGATCAGTCGTTTCATGAGGGTTCCCTCGGCAGGTCGTTATTGTCGGTCCCGGCGTCTTGGTGCGTCGGTGAGCTCAAGTTACGCAGGCGCCGCGCACGGCAAACGCACAGCGGCGACCGACTCTTGCACTGCAGCGACCTGGGCCCTTGTGGCTCTGGGGCATTTGGCGTATCACAGGGCCCACGCTGGCCGTCACCGGAGTGCGTTGCATGTCCCAGGACTTCTACTTCCTGCTGATGCCGGGGTTCTCCGCCATCGGTTTCATTTCCGCCATCGAGCCGCTGCGGGTGGCCAATCGCTTTCGTGGCGAGCTGTATCGCTGGCATGTGCTCAGCGCCGACGGCGGCGCGGTGCTGGCCAGCAACGGCATGTCGGTCAATGTTGACGCGGCCCTGGAGCCGCTGAAGAAGGGGGCGACCCTGTGGGTGGTGGCTGGCTTCGAGCCGTTGAAGTGCCTGACGCCAGCCCTGGAGCACTGGCTGCGACGCCTGGACATGGAGGGCGTGACCCTCGGCGGCATCGATACCGGCAGCGTGATCCTCGCCGAGGCCGGGCTGCTGGAGGGGCACCGGGTGACCCTGCACTGGGAGGCCATCGAGGCGTTCAAGGAGTCCTATCCGCAGTTGAGCGTGACCCAGGAGTTGTTCGAGATCGATCGTCGGCGTATCACCTGTGCCGGTGGCACCGCGTCCATCGACATGATGCTCGACCTGATCGCCCAGGCCCACGGCCCGCAACTGGCGATCCAGGTCAGCGAACAGTTCGTGCTCGGGCGCATCCGTCCGCGCAAGGATCACCAGCGCATGGAAGTCGCCAGCCGCTACGGCATCAGCAACAAGAAGCTGGTGCAGGTGATCGGCGAGATGGAGCAGCACAGCGAGCCGCCCCTGAGCACCCTGGCTTTGGCCGAGTCGATCAAGGTTACCCGGCGCCAGCTGGAGCGCCTGTTCCGCCTGCACCTGAACGACACCCCGAGCAACTTCTACCTCGGCCTGCGCCTGGAGAAAGCCCGGCAACTGCTGCGCCAGACCGACATGAGCGTGCTGGAGGTGAGCATCGCCTGCGGCTTTGAGTCACCGTCCTACTTCACCCGCAGCTACCGCGCGCGTTTCGTGAATTGTCCGCGGGAAGACCGGCGTCAGTCGGGGGGTGGCCGGGAGCTGGTTTGACTCGGGCTCGGTAGCGCTGGCGAGCCCGTTCGCCGGCAAGCCGGTTTCTACGATTATTTTTTGAGCAGGGCGGCGCAGGCCGCTTTGTAGGCTTCGTGCTGGTACTTGTTGAGGCTCGCCGGCAGGGCGAAGTCGTGCTTCTTGTGCTGGGCATTGATGGTCTGCGGCGACAGCAGGGTCACTTCGCAGTGTTCCAGCAGTTGCAGCACGCCTTCGATCTTGAAGGTGGTGGGGCCGCCGGCAAACTCGCCTTTCTTGCTGCGTTTCTTGATGGCGATGCGGGTGATCCCGTGTTCGCGGACAAAAGCGCCGACCTGGGCGGCGAAGGCCCGGACGTTGCCCGCTTCATCGTCGTCTTCCAGGGCGATCTTCTTGGTGGCCAGCGGCTGGTGCTGCGGCGTGCCGTCTTGCAGGGAGGCGAGGGCGAAGATGGCTTCGCTGCCTTTGATCTCGATACCGCAGATGCTCATGAGTAACCCTTTCAATCGTTGAGTGGGGCGCAGCTTACAGCTCCAGCTGGTCGGCGCGTATACCGAAGGCGGCGGCAATTTTTTCCCGGGTGCTCTTGCGGGGTCGGGCCACGCTCTCTTGTTGGGCGAAGGCCGGCTGAGAGATCCCCAGCCGCTTGGCAACCTCGTCCTGGGTCAGGTGCAGGTGCTCGCGCCAGGCCCGGATCGGCGTGGCGCCATCGACCATGCGGCTGACCACGCCATGGGGGATCAGATCAGGCTCATTCTGCTGCGCAATGTACTGCGCGTAGGGAATCACCACGAACGCCGGCTTGCCGTCCGGGCCGTGGATGATCTGGATGTCAGTAGGTGCGTTCATCACGTTTTTTGACCTCTTGAACACTGACGATATGGATAACCCCGTCCCAATCAAACAGCACGCGGTACTGGCCAACCCGCAGGCGATAGGCATAGGTGTGGCCGGACAGGGCTTTGACGTTGCCGCTGGCGGGCATGTCGGCCAGCAGGGAAATCGCATCACGAACCTGGAGCTGGTGCTCGTGGTGCAGTCGCAGCAGCTGCTTGACCGCTTTTCTACTCCAGAGGATTTCGTTCATGGCGGACTATATAAGCCTTTTATAAGGATTGCGAATCCTTGCTTATATTTTCTGTCCGGCCAAGCGCAGAACCTTGTCCCTTTGTTGCCCGTGCCGCGGTTACCAGGTCGTGGACTGCCCGCGCCGGTCTACCTCGTACACCTTCTGTCGTAGCAGGCGTTCCTTGAGCCAGCGTTCGGCCTTGCCCATCGCTCGCTGCCGGGCCCACAGCAGGTCCACGCCCACCAGCCAGTCGGTGTGGGGGTAGGCGCCCAGTTGCAGTTCCACCAGTTCGCCCTTGGCCAGTTCGCGCTGGATCAGTTGCCGGGGCAGGGTGGCCCAGCCCAGGCCGGCGCGGACCATCTCCAGCAGCGCCAGGTAGTTTTCCGCCTGCCACAGTTGGCTGCAGCGCAGGTACTCGCTGCTGGGCAGCTTGTCGGCGTGGGCGCTGAATGCCAGGCGCCGGTGCCCATGCAGGTCGTCGAAGGTCACGCTGTCGAGTCGCGCCAGCGGATGGTCCGGGTGGCAGACGTGCAACATGATCAGCTTGCCCAACTGCTGGAACTCCAGTTCCCGGGGGTAGCCGGGCTGGGAGAAGGCGATCCCCAGCATGGCCTCGCCCCGGGCCACCAGTTCGCTGGCATCGCCGGACAGCGGATGCCGGATCAGCAGGTCGACATAGGGAAAGGCCTGTTCGAACTCGCGCAAGACCGGCATCAGCGGGCCGTAAGGGGTTTCGATGACGAGCGTCAGTTGCGGCTCCAGCGCCTGGGACAGGCAGTCGGCACTGGCCTGCAGGGTCAGGCAGCGCTCCAGCACCGCCTCGGCCTGCAGCAGCATTTTGCGTCCGCTGGCAGTCAGTACCGGGCTGCGGCTGCTGCGGTCGAACAGTTCCACCCCCAGGTCCGCTTCCAGGTTGGCGATGGCCACGCTGACCGTGGACTGGGTCTTGCCGAGCTTGCGTGCAGCGGCCGAAAACGAGCCGGTTTGCGCGGCTTGGACGAACATTTGCAGTTGTTCCAGTGAAAAGCGCATCGCGTCTCCCGATCCAAGCACAGGCTGGTGCAATCCATCGTTAAAAACGATGGGTGCTCATTTGTTGCATCGCATTCAAGCACAGATCATGGGCGCCGACGTTCGTACATCCTGCCGGGGCATTGCCCCCGGATGCCTGCCAGAACAACGACAAGAGCTGCACTTACAGGAGATCTGCGACATGAACACTCCCCGGGTTCACCCAGTGGACGAGGTCCTGCCCGTTCGCCAGTTGTTCACCTTCGGCCTGCAGCACGTGCTGGTGATGTACGCCGGTGCGGTGGCGGTGCCCTTGATTCTAGGCAATGCCCTGGGCCTGGCCCCGGCCCAGGTGGTCTTGTTGATCAACGCCAACCTGCTGACCTCGGGTATTGCCACCCTGATCCAGACCCTGGGCTTCTGGCGGTTCGGCGCGCGCCTGCCGCTGATCCAGGGCTGCTCCTTCATCGCCCTGGCGCCGATGATCATGATCGGCAAGCAGTTCGGCTTGACCGAAGTGTTCGGCGCGGTGATCGCGGCGGGTCTGATCACGATAATCCTGGCGCCGCTGTTCAGCCGCCTGCTGCGGTTCTTTCCGCCGGTGGTGATCGGCAGCCTGATCACCATCATCGGCATTTCCCTGATGCCGGCGGCGGCCATCTGGCTGGGGGGCGGCAACCCGACGGCGGCGGATTTCGGCGCGCCGGCCAACCTGCTGCTGGGCCTGGCCACGGTGGCGGTGACGTTGGTGATCTACGGCAAGTTCTCCGGGTTCATCGGCAACCTCAGCGTGCTGATCGGCCTGCTGGTGGGTAGCCTGATCGCCGCTGCGTTCGGCATGACCCACTTCGCCCAGGTCGGCGACGCGGCCTGGTTCGAACTGAGCCCGCCCATGGCTTTCGGCACCCCGCAGTTCTCCCTGATGCCGATCCTGATCATGACCCTGGCGATGCTGGTGATCATGGCCGAGACCACCGGCAACTGCCTGGCCATCGGCACGCTCACCGGCAAGCCGACCACCCAGCGCACCCTGGGCGATGCCTTTCGCGCCGACGGCCTGTCAACCATGCTCGGTGGCCTGTTCAACAGCTTTCCCTACAACGCCTTTACCCAGAACACCGGGCTGATCGCCCTTTCCAAGGTCAAGAGCCGCTTCGTGGTGGCCGCCGCCGGGGCAATCATGCTGCTCATGGGCCTGTTTCCCAAGCTCGGCGCCCTGGTGGCGGCGGTGCCGACCCCGGTGCTCGGCGGCTGCGCCATCGTCATGTTCGGCATGACCACCGTGGCCGGCATCCAGGAGCTGTCGCGGGTAAGGTTCGAAGGCACCCGCAACGCGATCGTCGTCGCGGTGTCGGTCAGTGTCGGCGTGCTGCCGATGTCCTTTCCGGCGCTGTTCGCCCAGGCCCAGGGGCCCCTCAAGCTGCTGCTGGAAAGCGGCATCTTTCTCGGTGCCATCACCGCCATCGTCCTCAATCTGCTGCTCAATCCCCGCGAGCCGGCGGCCGACGTGCTGTCGGCCGCCGCTGGGGTCAATGACTGAAGGTTGCTTTCCAACCCGTCTTTTTCGGCGGGACTCTGCCCATGAAAAGGAGGTCACCATGACCCAGATGCTTTCTCCCATCCCAGCCGGCGTCAGCGAGCTGGACCTGCAACTGCTGCGCCAGAGCATCCAGCTCGCCGAAGAGGCCAAGGCCCGTGGCCGCCACCCGTTCGCCGCCCTGGTGGCGGATCGTCACGGCAAGATCGTCGCCAGTGCCGGCAATAACTCCATGCCCCCCGAAGGCGACCCGACCCAGCACGCCGAACTGGCTGCCGCAGCCAAGGCGGCCAGGCTGCTGAGCCCCCAGGACCTGGCCGAGTGCACCCTGTACACCAGCGCCGAGCCCTGCTGCATGTGCGCCGGGGCCATCTACTGGACCGGGATTGGCCGGGTGGTCTACGCGCTGTCCGAACACGCCTTGCTGGAGCTGACCGGCGATCATCCGGAAAACCCGACCTTTTCCCTGCCGTGTCGTGAAGTCTTTGCCCGCGGGCAACGGCAGATCCCGGTGTTCGGGCCAATGCTGGAACGCGAAGCGGCCCGGGCCCATCTGGGGTTCTGGAAATGAACGGTGGGGTGTCCATCCACGTGGTGGATGTCGCCAGCGGCAAGGTGGCCGAAGGCATGGCGGTGCGGGTGTTGCGCCTGGGCGGGGAACTGCTTTGCCAAGGGCGGATTGGAGGCAACGGTTTGCTGAACGAGCTGGAGCAGCAGGCGGCGAGCTTCGGGCAGGGCATCTACCAGGTGGAACTGGACGTTGCGGCGTTCTATCGCGAGCAAAGCCAGGGGCTGCCTGGGCTGCCCTTCCTCGATGTGCTGGTGTACCGCTTTGGCCTGGATGACCCGCGCCAGCACTACCACTTGCCGTTCAAGCTCACCGCCTGGGGCGTGTCGTGCTTTCGCGGCGGCGCTTGATCACGCCGCGGCCCCCTGACCCGCTCCTACCGCTGGCGGGTCATTCCTGGGCGATGGACTCGATGAATTCCGAACGCTCGTCGCTCATCCGTGCCAGACAATCGTTGGTGGCGATGGTGTAGGCCTTGGTCCCGGGCTTGGCCGGGAAGGATTCCATCGCACAGTCGGCTTCGCGCTGTTTCTGCCATAACTGCTGGGCGTTCTTGACCTTGGCGCTGATGTCGGCCAGTTGCGCCTTGTCGTTGCCGTACAAGGTGCCCAGGCGCTCCAGCAGGCTCTGCACGTTGTCACTCAGCAACTGTTCGGCGGTGGTGCGGTTGTAGGTCGCGCATTCCAGGGTCTGCACGTCGTTTTCCACGCCGTCGCAGGGCGTGTTGTCGGCCTCTTCGGCCGCCTGTACGCCGGTCGCTATCAGTGCCAAGGCCAGGAAGATCGATTTCATTGCAGCGCTGTCCTCATCCAGTGAAGCTTTCGTTGAAGCGGCGAATTCTGGCGCAAGCCCCCGGCAAAGAACAGAGGTGGCCCATGCCCTCTGTCAGGCCCTTTGTCGGTGCTTGACGCTTTCGGCAATTCCCCTGTCGTTTTTGCACCCAGGCGCCCCGGCCCTCAAGCATATGCTGACCCCAAAGCGCCGGCAGACGATTCGGCGCATGAATCGCCAACAAGGGGACAGCCTGATGAGCCCAGCCGAATTACACGCCGACAGCATCGTTATCGACGGGCTGATCATTGCCAAGTGGAACCGTGAGCTGTTCGAGGACATGCGCAAGGGCGGCCTGACCGCAGCCAACTGCACGGTGTCGGTCTGGGAAGGGTTTCAGGCCACGGTCAACAACATCGCCTCCAGCCAGAAACTGATCCGCGAAAACAGCGACCTGGTGATGCCGGTGCGTACCACCGCGGACATCCGCAAGGCCAAGGAGCTGGGCAAGACCGGCATCCTCTTCGGCTTCCAGAATGCCCATGCCTTCGAAGACCAGATCGGCTACGTCGAGGTGTTCAAACAGCTGGGCGTGGGCATTGTGCAGATGTGCTACAACACCCAGAACCTGGTGGGCACCGGCTGCTACGAGCGCGACGGCGGGCTCTCCGGGTTCGGCCGCGAGATCGTCGCCGAGATGAACCGCGTCGGGGTGATGTGCGACCTGTCCCACGTCGGTTCCAAGACCAGCGAGGAAGTGATCCTCGAATCCAAGAAGCCGGTTTGCTACTCCCACTGCCTGCCGTCCGGGCTCAAGGAACACCCGCGCAACAAGTCCGATGCGGAGCTGAAATTCATCGCCGACCATGGCGGTTTCGTCGGCGTGACCATGTTCGCGCCGTTCTTGGCCAAGGGCATCGATTCGACCATCGACGACTACGCCGAAGCCATCGAATACACCATGAACATCGTCGGTGAGGATTCCATCGGCATCGGCACCGACTTCACCCAGGGCCACGGCCAGGACTTCTTCGAATACCTGACCCACGACAAGGGCTACGCCCGGCGCCTGACCAACTTCGGCAAGATCATCAACCCCCTGGGCATCCGCACCGTGGGCGAGTTCCCCAACCTCACCGAAACCCTGCTCAAGCGCGGCCACAGCGAGCGCGTGGTGCGCAAGATCATGGGCGAGAACTGGGTCAATGTCCTCAAGGACGTCTGGGGCGAGTAAACCTCTCCAGCCCCCTTATCCGATTTCCCCCTGCCGTTCGCGCAGGGGCATTCACTGAATTTCTGGAGTCACGTTTCCATGGCCAAGATCGCCCCGCAATTGCCTATCGAAGTCGACAGCGAAACCGGTGTCTGGACCTCCGACGCCCTGCCGATGCTCTACGTGCCGCGGCATTTCTTCGTCAACAACCACATGGGCATCGAGGAAGTGCTGGGGGCTGAAGCCTACGCCGAGATCCTCTACAAGGCCGGCTACAAGTCCGCCTGGCACTGGTGCGAAAAGGAAGCCGAATGCCACGGCCTGGAAGGCGTCGCGGTGTTCGAACACTACATGAAGCGCCTGTCCCAGCGCGGCTGGGGGCTGTTCAAGATCCAGGACATCGACCTGGATAAAGGCACCGCCAGCGTCAAGCTCGAACACTCGGCGTTCGTCTACGTGTACGGCAAGGTCGGGCGCAAGGTCGACTACATGTTCACCGGCTGGTTCGCCGGCGCCATGGACCAGATCCTGGCCGCCCGGGGCAGCAAGATCCGCACCGTGGCAGAGCAGGTTTACGGTGGTTCCGAAGAAGGCCACGACGATGGCCTGTTCGTCGTCAAACCGTTGTAAGCGGAGTTAAGAAAAATGGCTTTCGAAGCGATGTTCCAGCCGATCCAGATCGGCAAACTGACCATCCGCAACCGCGTGCTGAGCACCGCGCACGCCGAGGTCTACGCCACCGACGGCGGCATGACCACTGAACGGTATGTGAAGTACTACGAAGAAAAGGCCAAGGGCGGCATCGGCCTGGCGATCTGTGGCGGCTCCTCGGTAGTGGCCATCGACAGTCCCCAGGAATGGTGGAGCTCGGTGAACCTGTCCACCGACCGCATCATCCCGCACTTCCAGAACCTCGCCGACGCCATGCACAAGCATGGCGCCAAGATCATGATCCAGATTACCCACATGGGCCGCCGCTCGCGCTGGGACGGCTTCAACTGGCCGACCCTGATGTCGCCGTCCGGGGTGCGCGAGCCAGTGCACCGCGCCACCTGCAAGACCATCGAGCCGGAAGAGATCTGGCGGGTGATCGGTAACTACGCCCAGGCCGCGCGCCGGGCCAAGGCCGGCGGCCTGGACGGCGTCGAACTGTCGGCGGTGCACCAGCACATGATCGACCAGTTCTGGAGCCCGAGGGTCAACAAACGCACCGACGAATGGGGCGGTACCTTCGAGAAGCGCATGCGTTTCGGCCTGGAAGTGCTCAAGGCGGTGCGCGCTGAAGTCGGTGACGACTTCTGCGTCGGCATGCGCCTGTGCGGCGACGAATTCCACCCGGACGGCCTGTCCCACGAGGACATGAAGCAGATCGCCAAGTACTACGACGACACCGGCATGCTGGACTTCATCGGCGTGGTCGGCTCAGGCTGCGACACCCACAACACCCTGGCCAACGTGATTCCCAACATGAGCTTCCCGCCGGAGCCGTTCCTGCACCTGGCGGCGGGCATCAAGGAAGTGGTCAAGGTGCCGGTGCTGCACGCGCAGAACATCAAGGACCCGAACCAGGCCACGCGGATTCTCGAAGGCGGTTACGTCGACATGGTCGGCATGACTCGCGCGCACATGGCCGACCCGCACCTGATCGCCAAGATCAAGATGGGCCAGATCGACCAGATCAAGCAGTGCGTCGGCGCCAACTACTGCATCGACCGCCAGTACCAGGGCCTGGACGTGCTGTGCATCCAGAACGCCGCCACCTCCCGTGAATACATGGGCGTGCCGCACATCATCGAGAAAACCACCGGCATCAAGCGCAAGGTGGTGGTGGTCGGCGCCGGTCCGGCCGGTATGGAAGCCGCTCGCGTCGCCGCCGAACGTGGCCACGAGGTGACCCTGTTCGAGAAGAAGGACGCCATTGGCGGGCAGATCACCACCGCCTCCAAGGCCCCGCAACGGGACCAGATCGCCGGTATCACCCGCTGGTATCAGCTGGAGCTGGCGCGCCTGAAAGTCGACCTGCGCCTGGGCACCGCGGCGGACACCGCGACCATCCTCGACCTGCGCCCCGACGTGGTGGTGCTGGCCGTGGGCGGCCATCCGTACATCGAGCAGAACGAACACTGGGGCGCCGAAGAAGGCTTGGTGGTCAGCAGCTGGGACATCCTCGACGGCAAGGTGGCACCGGGCAAGAACGTGCTGGTGTACGACACCATCTGCGAGTTCACCGGCATGTCGGTCACCGACTTCATTGCCGACAAGGGCTCGCAAGTGGAGATCGTCACCGACGACATCAAGCCGGGCATCGCCGTGGGCGGTACCTCGTTCCCCACCTACTACCGCAGCCTGTACCCCAAGGAAGTGATCATGACCGGGGACCTGACCCTGGAGAAGGTCTACCGCGAGGGCGACAAGCTGGTGGCGGTGCTGGAGAACGAATACACCGGCGCCCGCGAGGAGCGGGTGGTGGACCAGGTGGTGGTGGAAAACGGCGTGCGTCCCGACGAGGAGCTCTACTACGGGCTCAAGGAAGGTTCGCGCAACAAGGGCCAGATCGACGTCGAGGCACTGTTCGCGATCAAGCCGCAGCCGTGCCTGAGCGAGACGGGGGAGGGCTACCTGTTGTTCCGCATCGGCGACTGCGTATCCCAGCGCAACACCCATGCCGCGATCTACGACGCACTGCGCCTGTGCAAGGACTTTTGACGGCAGCGGCAAGTTTCAAGCGGCAAGCGGCAAGTTAAAGCAGGTGTTCGGCAGTGCTTTTGCTTGTCACTTGCCCCTGACGCTCTGTAAGGACTTTTAGCCGCCGTTGCAGGTTTTGAGCGGCCAGTGAGAGCGGATGCTCAGCCCTGCTTTTTTCTTGCCGCTTGAAGCTAGCCGCTTGCAGCTGACCCTAAGGTGATTGTGATGTTGAACACCCTTCTTCCCATTCTGTTGTTCGCCGCCGTCGGCCTTGCGCTCCTCGGCGCGCTGCGGCGCGTGGCCCTGTGGCGCCAGGGGCGGGCTTCCAAGGTCGATCTGATCGGCGGCCTCTTGGCCATGCCCAAGCGCTACATGGTGGATCTGCACCATGTGGTGGCCCGGGACAAATACATGGCCAACACCCACGTGGCCACCGCCGGCGGCTTTGTCCTGGCGGCGGTGCTGGCGATCCTGGTGCATGGTTTCGGCCTGCACAGCCGCATCCTCGGCTACGCCTTGCTGCTGGCCACCACGTTGATGTTCGTTGGCGCGCTGTTTGTCGCCAAACGCCGGCGCAACCCGCCGGCGCGGCTGTCCAAGGGCCCGTGGATGCGCCTGCCGAAAAGCCTGCTGGCATTCTCGGTGAGTTTCTTTGTAGTGACCCTGCCGGTGGCCGGGATCCTCCCGGAACACTTTGGGGGCTGGGTGCTGGCGGCGATCCTGGCGGTCGGCGTGCTGTGGGGCGTGTCTGAATTGTTCTTCGGCATGACCTGGGGCGGGCCGATGAAGCACGCCTTCGCCGGGGCCCTGCATCTGGCCTGGCATCGGCGCGCCGAGCGCTTTGGCGGCGGCCGCTCCACCGGCCTCAAACCGTTGGACCTGGAAGACCCGAGCGCGCCCCTGGGCGTGGAAAAGCCCAAGGACTTCACCTGGAACCAGCTGCTGGGCTTCGACGCCTGCGTGCAGTGCGGCAAGTGTGAGGCGGCGTGCCCGGCCTTCGCCGCTGGCCAGCCGCTGAACCCGAAGAAGCTGATTCAAGACATGGTGGTCGGCCTGGCCGGTGGCACCGACGCGCAGTTCGCCGGCAGCCCCTACCCTGGCAAAGCCATTGGCGAACATGGCGGCCATCCGCATCAGCCGATCGTCAACGGCCTGGTGGACGCCGAGACCCTGTGGTCCTGCACCACCTGCCGCGCCTGCGTCGAGGAGTGCCCGATGATGATCGAGCACGTCGATGCCATCGTCGACATGCGTCGCCACCTGACCCTGGAGAAGGGCGCGACCCCGAACAAGGGCGCCGAGGTCCTGGAAAATCTCATCGCCACCGACAACCCCGGCGGCTTCAACCCGGGCGGACGGATGAACTGGGCGGCGGACCTGAACCTGTCCCTGCTCAGCGAAAAGCAGAGCACCGACGTGCTGTTCTGGGTCGGCGACGGTGCCTTCGACATGCGCAACCAGCGCACCCTGCGGGCCTTCGTCAAGGTACTCAAGGCGGCCAAGGTGGACTTCGCCGTGCTCGGCCTGGAAGAGCGCGACAGCGGCGACGTGGCCCGACGCCTGGGCGACGAGGCGACCTTCCAGCTGCTGGCCAAGCGCAATATCCAGACCCTGGCCAAGTACCGCTTCAAGCGCATCGTCACCTGCGACCCGCACAGCTTCCATGTGCTGAAAAACGAGTACGGCGCCTTCAACGGCAACTATCTGGTGCAGCACCACAGCACCTACCTGGCTGAACTGATCGACGCCGGCGCGCTGAATCTGGGCCAGCACAAGGGCAGCAGCGTGACTTATCACGACCCGTGCTACCTGGGGCGCTACAACGGCGAGTACCAAGCGCCGCGCGACGTACTGCGGGCGCTGGGCATCGAGATCAAGGAAATGCAGCGCTCGGGCTTCCGTTCCCGTTGCTGCGGCGGTGGCGGCGGTGCGCCGATCACCGACATTCCGGGCAAGCAACGGATTCCCGACATGCGCATGCAGGACATCCGCGAGACCGGCGCCGAACTGGTGGCCGTGGGTTGTCCACAGTGCACGGCGATGCTCGAAGGGGTGGTGGAGCCGCGGCCGATGATCAAGGACATCGCCGAACTGGTGGCCGATGCCTTGCTCGAAGACGCCGCCCCGGGCAAAGCCCCGGCGGCGCTGAAACCCGAACCTGCGGAGGTGCACTGATGAGCGAGATTATCCGCCGCGATCCCCGCGCCGAGTGGATCGCCCGCAACCGCCTGCACCCGCTGCATGCCGCCATGCAGCCGGCGCAGCACAGTTGGATGGGGCCCAACGGCCTGATCCGCAAGAACCCTCACGGCGTCGGTTTCATCGGGCCCAACGGTCTCAAGCGCATCGATCGCAGCGGCGCCCAGCAGGGCGGCAGCGCCAAGCGCACGGCGGCCGCCGAGGTGCAATTGCCGCTGCATCAGGTGGCGCAGCCGGCGTTCTACATCAGCGTGGTGCCGGACATGGTCGGCGGCCGCCTGAGCAGCCACGACCGCGACCTGCTGGGCCTGGCCCGGCAACTGGCGGGCGAGGACGGCGCGGTGCTGGCGGTGGTGTTTGGCGAACACAAGGAATCGGCCTTTGCCACCGCAGGCGTCGACCGCTTGCTGGTGCTGCAGGGCAGCGAATTCGACGGTTATGCACCGGAGCAACGGGTACAGGGCCTGCGGGCTGTGGATAACCAGTTCAGCCCGCGTCACTGGCTGCTGCCCGACAGCCGCACCGGTGGCGGCGAGCTGGGCCGGCGCTTTGCCGCGGCCCTGGGCGAACGCCCGGCGACCCGGGTCTGGCAGGTCAAGGACGGGCAGTGCATTGGTCGCGCCGGTGCCGGCCTGCAAGACCTGGCGCGCCCGGCGCCACGCCTGATCCTGGCGGCGGCCGAATGCGCCGAGCCGGTCAGCGAAACCCGCCACGAAGCCTTGCCGGTGGAGTTATCCACAAGCGTGGCCCGCAGCCTGGCGCGGATCGAGGACCTGGGCGCGGTGGCGGTGGACCCGGCGGCGATTCCCATGGCCGAGGCCGAATTCATCTTTTCCGGGGGCAACGGGGTCAAGGACTGGCCGCTGTTTCACCAGACTGCCGCGGCCCTTGGGGCTACCGAGGGCGCCTCGCGGGTGGCGGTGGACGACGGCTTCATGGCCCGCGACCGGCAAGTGGGGGCCAGTGGTATCTGGGTCACCGCGCGGGTCTATGTGGCGGTGGGGATTTCCGGGGCGATCCAGCACCTGCAGGGCATTGGTGCCTGCGACAAGGTGGTGGCGATCAACCTTGACCCGGGCTGCGACATGATCAAACGCGCCGACTTGTCGGTGATTGGCGACAGCGCGGAAATTCTCAAGGCCTTGATCGCGGCGGTAGCGGCCTACCGCAACGACGCCAAGCGCGATGCGGCTTAAGGGGACGTTATGAACAGCAATGTGATCAGCCTGGTATCGATTGGCGCGCACCCGACCTCCGGCCGCCCACGGCGCGCTGAACAGGACGCCCGCGCGGTGGAGCTGGGCCTGCAGCTGGCGGGTGAGCAACTGCAGGTGCTGCATGCCGGCGACGTCGCCGAACCGGCCCTGCGCGCTTACCTGGGCATGGGCCTGGAGCAGTTGCATGTACTGGAACAGCCGCCGGGTGCCGATGCCCTGCCGGTACTGACCCAGTACCTGCGCGACGCGGGCGCCCAGGTGGTGCTCACCGGCAGCCAGGCGGAAACCGGCGAAGGCTCCGGCATGCTGCCGTTCCTGCTGGCGGAGAACCTCGGCTGGCCCCTGGTGGTGGGGCTGGCGCAGGTCGAGTCCCTGAGCGACGGCGTGGCTCATGTGCTGCAAGCCTTGCCCCGTGGCCAGCGGCGCCGGCTCAAAGTGCGCCTGCCGTTTCTCGCCACTGTGGATAACGCCGCGCCGAAACCGCGCCAGAGCGCCTACGGCCCGGCGCGCCGTGGCCTGTTGCATGCCGATCAGGTCGTGGTGGTGGAGGACGAATTGTTCACAGCCTCCAGCCTGCAACCGGCCAAACCCCGACCCAAGCGCTTGAAAGTGATTAAGGCCAAGAGCGGCGCCGACCGCATGAAGGCTGCCACCGCCAAGGCCAGCGGCGGCACTGGCCAGGTACTCAAGGGCGTGAGCCCCGAAGCGGGCGCCGAGGCCATTCTCAAACTGCTGATCGAAGAAGGCGTAGTGCGCTGAGTTCAAGGTTATGCACAGCCCTCGCGCCGCACAGCCACTGTAGGAGCCGGCTTGCCGGCGAAGGGGCCGTCATGCATGTGCACAATTCTCGGCCTCGCCGTTCGCTGGCAAGCCAGCTCCTACCAGAGGTGCGGCATGGTTACTCACAATCCCTGTGCGCGGACCTGTGGATAAGGTGTTCGCGCCTTGCTCAAGCCCACGCGGAACAGGCCCTGCAGCCGTCTGTACGAAATTTGATCAGCCTAAGTTGGCGTTTTTCATGGCTTTTTTTCCTGGGCAGGGCGATAGCCAAAGCGACTTTTACACAGCACTTGCCCCCAAAGTCTGTTGGCGCTTCTGTGGATAAGATGTTCGCTTAGCGCTGCAGGCCTTACAGTACGTGCCTTGTGCGGTTTTGATCAAAAAATAGCCAAATGCGGCTTTTCCTCTCAGTTACCTCGCCAGGAACCCGATAATTCGCGGCTTTCGGGGGTTTTCCACAGTGCGCCGGGTCATTCACCACAGTTGCCCCCAAAGTCTGTTGGCCGTTCTGTGGATAAGGTGTTCGCCTTCAGCTACAGGCCGCTGATGACGTGGCTTTCAGGTTGTTGTTCAAAAACTGATCAATGCTGCCAATATCCGCTGTTTTCGCATAAGTCACGGTTTTTATTGGCATTGACCGACGAACTATCCCCACCCCTGGTGCACTTGCCCACAGTTGCTGTGGGTCAAGGTGTGGATAAGGTGTTCGCCAACGGCTGGACCCCTTGCTATTCATAGCTTGCCCGGCAATAGGTCAAATTTCATACAGTTCTAAGGGCTTTCTTGACACTGGCAATGGGCCTGTCTTCACTGAGTCTTCAAGGACTTAGCGGCAACTTATCCACATCCGGCTCAGGGAGCGCAGGCAATGGATTGTCGTTCATCGCAGGTTTATCCGACCGGGGCCCCCCTCCCTCGACGTACCCGTCGCCGTGCCGCCAACCAGCGCGCACGCCTTTAACCCTGTCCTGCGCTTTGTTCCGTTACTGACTGCACTGCTGTTGTTCCAGGCGCCTGGGCCTGCCTGTTCGGCTGCCTGCGCGTCAACGGATGCACCCCACTAGAGGCGACCCACGAGTTGCCCCATCTGCCTGAGAGGAACACCGCCATGACTCGGATCGCGACCCCCATCAGCGAGATCCAGGAACACTACGACGTGATTGTCATCGGCTCCGGCTATGGCGGTGGCATTGCCGCCTCCCGACTGTCCCGGGCCGGGCGCCGTGTCTGCCTGCTGGAGCGGGGGCGGGAGATCCAGCCCGGCGAGTACCCCAATACCCTGGCCAGCGCCACCGAGGAATTGCAGGTGCATGACCCCGAAGGTCATATCGGTTCGCGTACCGGGCTTTTCGACCTGCACGTCAACGCCCAGCAGAACGTGGTGGTGGGCTGCGGGCTGGGAGGTACTTCGCTGATCAACGCCAACGTCGCCCTGGAACCCGAACCCGAGGTGTTCGACGATCCGCGCTGGCCCCAGGCGGTGCGCGAACACCGCGACACCCTGCTCAAGGAGGGCTTCGCCCGGGCCCGGGAGATGCTCAAGCCCAACCCCTATCCGGATGCGGCGCCGACCTTGCCCAAGCTGGTGGCGCACCGCAAATCCGCGGAATTTCTCAAGCAGGGCGCGCACTTCTACAAACCGCCGATCAACGTGACCTTCAACAAGCTGGCCAACAACCTCAACCATGTCGGGGTCGAGCAACTGCCTTGCAATCACTGTGGCGACTGCGTCTCGGGTTGTAACAACAAGGCCAAGAACACCACCTTGATGAACTACCTGCCGGACGCCAGCAATCATGGCGCCGAGATTTTCTGCCAGGCCCAGGTGCGCTATCTGGAGCGTGACGGTGACGGCTGGATCGTGCACTTCCAGTACCTGGACAGCGGCCGCGAGAGGTTTTCGGCGCCGACCCTGTTCGTCAAGGCCGACATCGTCGTGCTCAGTGCCGGCACCCTGGGCTCCACGGAAATTCTCCTGCGCTCCAAGGCCAAGGGCCTGTCCACCTCGGCCCAGCTCGGCGAACACATGAGCGGCAACGGTGACATCCTCGGCTTTGGCCATAACTGTGAGCAGACCATCAATGGCATCGGCTTCGGCACGCACGCGGCCAACGAACTCAAACCCGTGGGGCCGTGCATCACTTCGGTCATCGACATGCGCACCGAAGGCGACTGGCGCAGCCGCATGGTGATCGAGGAGGGC
The DNA here is from genome assembly GCF_003225665.1 of Pseudomonas sp. TKO26. Classification (NCBI taxonomy): domain Bacteria; kingdom Pseudomonadati; phylum Pseudomonadota; class Gammaproteobacteria; order Pseudomonadales; family Pseudomonadaceae; genus Pseudomonas; species Pseudomonas sp. TKO26. Next base: position 115,879 of record NZ_QKLN01000011.1, on the reverse strand, counting down.
TCGATTCCCGGCGCCCTGGGGCGGGCCATGGTGCCCAGCATGGCGCTGTTCGCCGGGACCCTGGGCAAGGCCACCGACAATAGCCTCAGCGGCCAGTTGGGCTACAAGGCACGCGAGGCCGAGAGCTTTGTGCGCGGGCCTTACTACGGCGCCCTGCACAACATGCAGACCTACCTGATCATGAGCCACGACGACGGCCGCGGGCGCATGCTGCTCGATGACCAGGACCAGCTGCGCATCGACTGGCCGGGCGTTGGCGAGCAACCCAACGTGGTCCTTGGCAACGAGCGCCTGTACCAGTGCACCAAAGCCCTGGGCGGGATCTGGGTGGAGAACCCGATCTGGACCCAACTGCTCAAGCACAGCATCGTCTCGGTGCACCCGCTGGGGGGCTGCGTGATGGGTGAGGATGCCGCGCAGGGTGTGGTCAACCACAAGGGCCAGGTGTTCAGCGGCGCCACTGGCACGGACGTCTACCCCGGGCTGTACGTGGCCGACGGCGCGGTAATCCCGACCTCGCTGGCGGTCAATCCGCTGCTGACCATTTCGGCGGTCAGCGAGCGCAACATGCGCCTGCTGGCCGAGGACCGTGGTTGGAAGATCGACTACAACCTGCCCTCGGCCCCCCGCAAGGCGGTGCCTGCGCCGACCCTGGGCGTGCAGTTCAGCGAAACCATGAAGGGCTATTTTTCCACCGACTTCACCCAAGCCCAGGGCACCGATCTGGCGCTCTACCAAGCGGCGGCCCAGCGTGGAGAAGCGCAGCACTCGCCCATCGAATTCACCCTGACCATCACCGCCGATGACCTCGACCGGATGATCAAGGAACCCGCGCACGCCGCGACCCTGGTCGGCACCCTGAATGCCCCGGTGCTGTCGGCCCAGCCCCTGGTGGCCAGCCACGGGGTGTTCAACCTGTTCGAGGAGTTCCAGCAGCAGGTGGGCGTGCGCCACATGAACTACGACATGCGCCTGACCGCCGAGGACGGCAATGAATATTTCTTCAGCGCCTTCAAGACCGTGCCCGAAGACCACGGCGTGCTGAATATCTGGCCCGACACCAGCACCCTCTACGTGACCCTGTACCGCGGCCGGGACAAGAGCGGTGCAGTGCTGGGCAGCGGGGTGATGCACATCCTGCCGGCGGACTTCGCCCGGCAGATGACCACCATGAAGGTGCTCAACGCGCGCAACGAACGCGAGCGCATCGAGGCTTTGGCGCGCTTTGGCAAGTTTTTCGCCGGGATTCTCTGGGAGAGCTACGGCGGGGTGTTCGCCGGGGATATCTACTTCAACCCCGACGCGCCGCCGCGGCTGAAACGGCCCCTGGACGCGCCGGTGCCGACCGTGCATTTCTTCCAGACCGAGGATCATGTGCACCTGCGCCTGACCCGCTACCAGGCCGGCAGCAAAGGCCCGGTGATGCTGGTGCACGGGCTGGGTGTGGGCTCCAACATCTTCTCCACCGACACCATCCAGACCAACCTGCTGGAGTACCTGTGCAAGCACGACTATGACGTCTGGCTCCTGGATTTCCGGGTCAGCATCCTGCTGCCGGCGAGCAAGCAGGAATGCAATGGCGACCAGATCGCCGCCTACGACTTCAAGGCCGCCATCGGCCAGATCAAGCAGGCGACCGGGGCCCGCGACGTGCAATGCGTGGTGCATTGCTATGGCGCCACGACCTTCTTCATGTCGCTGCTGGCGGGCCTGCAGGACGTGCGTTCGGTGGTCTGCTCGCAGATTGCCGCCGACACCGTGGTGGCCACCGCCACCGGGATCAAGGCTGGGTTGCACCTGCCGGGCGTGCTCGACGCCATCGGCATCAGGTCGCTGACAGCCTATGCCGACAGCAAGGAAAGCCTGTTCAACCGGCTCTACGATACGGCGCTCAACGGTTACGCACGGATCGAGGCCCAGGGCTATTGCACCAACCCGGTGTGCCACCGCATCACCTTCATGTACGCCTCTTTGTACCGCCACGACACCCTCAACCAGACCCTGCACGACAACCTGCACGAGCTGTTCGGCGCCTCCAACATCGAAACCTTCGAGCACCTGGCGCTGATCTGTCGCAAGGGCCACCTGGTGGACTTCAAGGGGCGCGACGTCTACATGCCGCATTTCGACCGGCTGAAGCTGCCGATCTGCTTCATCAGCGGCGCCGACAACCAGTGCTACCTGCCGCAAAGCACGCAGAAGACCTACGAGCGCCTGTGCCAGCTGCACGGCCCCGAGCTGTTCAGCCGCCATGTGGTGCCGGGTTACGGGCATATCGACTGCATCTTCGGCAAGAACGCGGTGGTGGATGTGTACCCGCTGATGCTGGCGCACCTGGAAAAGACCGCCCGGGGCTGACCCCGGCCAGCCCGCGGCGCGGTCGCCGCGGGCGTGGGCCACGTCAGGGAACAGGGGCCGCGGCAAGCACGCTTCGCCGCTGAGTGCGGGCTGCGGCGGCCGCTACACATGGATGCAGGGAAGGTTGCGATGAACGCTTATATCCGCTGGTTCCAACGCTTCATCTGGCTGGGCATCGCCATGAACATGGTGTTCGCCCTGCCGGCGCTGTTTGCCCCGGCGCTGCTGACCGCGGTGGTCGGCCTGCCGCCGGTGCTGTCCGATCCCTGGCTGGAAAACACCGGCATGCTGCTGGTGGGCATCAGCCTGTTCTACATGCCTTCGGGCTGCAACGCGCCGCGTTTCGTGGTGCATTCCTGGCTCTGCGTGCTGTCGCGGCTGATTGCCGTGGCGTTCTGGATCTACCTGATCGACACCAGCAATCAGTCCCAGGTGTTCGTGCCCATGCTCATGGGCGACCTCGGCATGTTCCTGGCGCTCGGCATCCTGCTGTACCTGGGCAGTGCTCCGGCCAATCGGCCCGGGGCCTTGCTCTGTGCCGGGCTGCGGGCCCTGCGTGAACACTGGGCCGCCTGCTGGGCGCGCCACGGCTTTCGTGTCGGCGTCCTGGTGTCGCTGCTGGTGCTGGGTTTTGTTGGCTACCAGACCTGGGTCAACATGCTGCGCGAGGTGCCCCAGCCGCCGGAAGCCTCCGACGAGGATCACTTCAAGTACGCCGCCATCGGCCTGGGCATCGAAGCGCGGATTCCTTACTACCTGTTTGCCGTGCTGCCGCAGATGTGCCCGGAAAAGCTCCCGCGCCCCGGTGGCTACGAGGTCTTCGGCTTTCTCTACGAGAACGGCCGGGACCTGCCGGTGGGCATGGCCAAGCGGCAGTTGGGCTACCCGACGGTGGAGCCCAACTGCGCCCTGTGCCACACCGGGGCCTACCGCGCCAGCGCCAGCGATGTGTCCCAGGTGGTGCCCACCGCACCGGCCAACCTGATGCAGCTCCAGGCCTTCCAGTGGTTCGCCTACGATTGCGCCAGCGACCCGAAATTCACCGTGGACGCGGTGATGAACGCGATCAACGCCAAGTTCCAGCTGGGCTTTATCGAGCGCCTGTACAACCGCTACCTGATCATCCCCATGGCCAAGGGCGCGCTGCTCAAGCAGAAGCAGGCCTATGCCTGGCAGAAGCTGCGGCCGCAGCAGGGGCCGGGGCGCACTGACACCTTCAACCCGACCAAGATGGTGGTGTTCGGCTTCCCCGACGACTCCACTATCGGCACCGTGGACCTGCCGCAGATCTGGAACCAGAAGCCCCGGGAGTCGATGTACCTGCACTGGGACGGCAACAACAACCAGATTCGCGAGCGCAACTACGCGGCGGCGATGGCCGTGGGCGCGACCCCGCAATCGGTGCTGCCGCAGAGCTTCAACCGGGTCACCAACTGGCTGCTGGGGCATAAGCCACCGGCCTGGCCGTTCGCCCTCGATCAGGCCAAGGTGGCCCAGGGCAAGCCGCTGTGGGAGGCCAACTGCGCTGGTTGCCATGATTTCGGCAAGGCCGACACCGGCCAGGTCACCACCAACATTCAGGCGCTGGGCACCGACCCCCATCGCCTGGACTCCTTCACCACCGGGTTGGTCCAGGCCTTCCACGGCTTCAAGAAGCCGCCGTTCGACTTTGGCGCCTATCGCAAGACCCAGAGCTACAGCAACACCCCCACCGATGGCATCTGGCTGCGCGCGCCGTACCTGCACAACGGCTCGGTGCCGAGCCTGTGGGACCTGTTGCAGGCGCCGGAGCTGCGGCCCCAGGTGTTCTTCACCGGATCGGATGTGTATGACCCGCAGAAGGTCGGCTTCATCACCAGCGGCCCGACGCTGCAGGGCCCTGGCTACTTCAAGTACGACACGCACCTGGAGGGCAACAGCAACAGCGGCCACCTGTATGGCACGCAGCTGTCCGCGGAGCAGAAGTGGCAACTGATCGAGTACATGAAAACCCTGTGACGCCGCTGCGGCGTTTGTGCGGATGGACCACCAAGAGGGATGCCGACATGTCATTTGTGAGCAATCTGGAACATGAATACGAACAGGCCAAGGCCCGGGTCGAGGGGTTGTTGGCCAGGCTCGACCTGGCCTGGAAAAAACTCGCCAGCCAGCTTGAGCCGGCGCAGTTGCAGGCGATCGTGCAACTGCTGCAGCGGGCCCATGACCAGGCGCAGTACGCCCTGATCCACGGCGACCTGCCCCCCGGTCAGGCGCCGGTGCCCTGGGAACTGGCCCACGGCCTGTCGGTGCTGCACCTGGGCAACGCCAAGCCCTTGCCGCAAACGGTGGCCGAGCTGCAGACCCAGGTGATGAAGGACGGCACCCTGCTGGGCTGTCGCCAATGGGAACTGCTGGACCTGCGCTGGAGCGAGGCCCTGCTCAACTGGATCGAGAACCTGCACAAGCACGCGCCCTTCGGCACCAACCCGGCGCTGATCGAGATGGCCGACAACGTATTGCTGGACATGGCCGGGGACTGGGGCACCGGCTACTTCCAGGACCATTCGGCGGCGCAGCGCGTGGCGGACCTGATCAGGCAGGACCAGCCGGATGTCACCATCCATCTTGGGGACGTGTACTACGCCGGCACCAGTACCGAGGAGGGCGCCGACCTGGTCGACTGGCCCCAGGGCAGCCTGGCGTCATTCAGCCTCAACTCCAACCACGAAATGTACAGCGGCGCCCATGGCTATTTTGCCGAGATCAATGCGCTGTTTCCCAAGCAGCAGGGCACCAGCTACTTTGCCCTGTTCAACAGCCACTGGCTGATCGTCGGCCTGGACAGCGCCTATGCCGCCGACGAAATGAACCTGTACATGGACGGCAACCTCAATGCCCTGCAGCAGCAATGGCTCAAGGACCTGGTGGCCAGCAAGGGGCAGGGGCGCAAGATCATCGTGCTCAGCCATCACCAGGGGCTGGACATTAGCGGCCAGCAGCAGACCGTGCTGTACAAACAGGTAGTCGCCGCCCTGGGGCGGGTGCCGGACTACTGGTACTGGGGGCACCTGCACAACGGCATCTGCTACGCGCCCAGGGAGGGTATGTACGGTCGTTGCATCGGCCACGGAGCCATTCCCTATGGCGTCACCAGTGAGTTGAAGGGCAATCCCCAGGTGCTGTGGTCGGAAACCCTGTCGGCGGACGATCCGAACTACCCGCTGCGGGTGCGCAACGGCTACGTCCGGGTGAAGTTGCAGGGCAAGGCGTTGACGGAAGAGTTCATGGGCGAGAACGGTGCCGTCAGTTGGCCGCTTGGTTGACGCTGGAGATGGATGCGCAGCCGGCCCCGTAAGCTTCGAGGACGGCTGAGAGCCATTGCTTGGCATGCCGCAAAAGATCGAAGTGCCGCTGTAGCGGCACTTCACGGCCCAGGGCGAGCAGTGGGCCGAAGCTCAGTGTTTCCACCACCTAAGGTGAAAGGCCACAAATTCCCGGGCCTGCGGCTACGCTGTGGGGGATGGCTTCGCAGACGCTCACCATTGTTCAGGCACTGGAAAGCGCGATTCTTCGTTCAGGCCATTTCTGTGCATCGCTCACCGGAGAAACGTCCCATGGATGGTCTTATCGTCAGGTTCCGCACCGGACCCCCAGCCCCTGTTCGCCCGCCTCTGTCTATGCCGGTTGCCCAGCCTTGTCTTGGCGCCACTGATCTTGTGCCCGCCGATTCCGAGCTGACTCGTCGTCATCCATCCGGAGAACCCCGATGAACCCTTTCGACAAGCGTGGCGGTCTGGATCGCCGACATTTTCTAAAGGCCAGCGTCCTCGCCAGCCTTGGTCTGGCGACTCAGCCTTTGCAGGGCTTGGCCGCAAGCCTGGAGCAACAACCGTTTGCCAACGGCGAGCGTGAGCTGATCGCCTATCCGCAGAAGCGACCACTGATGCGCATTACCACTCGGCCACCGCACCTGGAGACCCCGTTCGAGGTGTTCAACCAGGGCCTGTTGACCCCCAATGATGCTTTCTTCGTGCGTTATCACCTGGCCAACATTCCAACCCGGATCGATCCGCAGACCTATCGCCTGAAGGTCCTGGGTCGTGTCCGCCAGCCGCTGGACCTGAGCTTGCAAGCGCTCAAGGCGCTGGGCGAACCGGTGGAGTGGGTGGCGGTGAATCAATGCTCCGGCAACAGTCGCGGCTATTTCGAGCCTCGGGTGTTTGGCGCGCAACTGGGACATGGGTCGATGGGCAATGCGCGCTGGACGGGCGTGCCGCTGCGCAGGGTGCTGGAGCAGGCGGGAGTCGAGGACAACGCTGTTCAGGTCACCTTTCGCGGGCTTGATCAGCCCATCCTGCCGATGACGCCGACGTACACCAAGGCGCTGGATATCAACCATGCATTGGCGCCGGAGCCGTTGATCGCCTGGAGCATGAACGGTGAGGATCTGCCCTTGCTCAATGGCTACCCGATCCGCCTGGTGGTGCCGGGTTACTTCGGCACCTACTGGACCAAGCACTTGAGTGAGATCGAAGTCATTGATCATGAGTTCGAGGGTTTTTTCATGAGCAAGGCCTATCGAGTGCCCGCCAACGACAGTCTGTCCGTGCCGCCGGGGAGTGAGCTGAAAGACAGCCGCCCGATCACGGTGATACCGGTACGTTCATTCGTCACCAGCTTGAGCCATGAACAGCGCCTGCCGCTGGGGCAGTTGCAGGCCCTGCGCGGCATTGCCTTCGACGGCTCCGGTAGCGGTATCCAGAGCGTGGAGTTTTCCGATGACAACGGCCTGACCTGGCAGCCCACCCGATTGGGTGAAAACCTGGGGCCGTACTCGTTTCGCGAATGGCTCGCGGACTGGAAGCCGCGTCAGCGCGGCATCGTCCAGTTACAGGTGCGTGCGCGCAACGCTCAGGGCCAGACCCAGCCAACGACCCCGATCTGGAATCCCGGTGGCTATGCCCGGCACTCCATCGAGTCGCTGCCATTGCACATCATTTGAAAGGGTCTCACGCCATGCACAGACTTCGTCACGTCCCGCTCTTCACACTGGTTGCGTTGGTCTTGTTGACGCACTCAGCGTTGAGCGGGGCCGCGCCACTGAGCATTGAACTGCCCACGGAAACCGCGCGCTTTGAGCCGTCCCCGCTGCCGGGATATGCGATTGCCAGCGGCAAATGCAGCATTTGCCATTCCGCGGACTATATCCAGTTGCAACCCCCTGGCATGAGCCAGTCACAGTGGCGCGGCGAGGTGAGCAAGATGCAGCACGCCTTTGGCGCGCCAATCGATGATCAGGAGGTGGATGTGATTGCCGCTTATCTGGCACAAACCTATTCGGGAGAGCCACGCGCCAAGGCGGCCGAGACCTCGGGGGCAGCTTCCATCGGGACGCCATGAGCGCCCATGGGCAAGCGGTGCGATTGCCGGTCGAGGCAGCGGTCCGGCCAGCGGGCGCTGGTCGGGCGCTAGCGTCATGATCGCCAAGGGCGAGAAGACATTATCAAGGGGGGGGCGAGGGAGGCAGGGGGCGAGCTGGCTCACCCCCTGCCAGGGTGTTTAGCCGGTGACCGGCACGCCCTTGAGGTAGGGCGCCGGTTCCGCGCCAAGGTTGCTCAGCATGCGCTCGCTGTACCAGTCGACGAAGTTGACCACGCCGAATTCGTAGGTCTTGGAGTACGGACCCGGCTGGTAGGCGGTAGAGTTGATGCCGCGCTGGTTTTCTTCCGCCAGGCGCCGGTCCTGGTCGTTGGTGGCGTCCCACACCTGGCGCATGCGCTCGACGTCGTAGTCGACACCTTCCACCGCGTCCTTGTGCACGATCCACTTGGTGGTGACGATGGTTTCCTGGGCGCTGATGGGCCACACGGTGAACACGATGATGTGGTCGCCCATGCAGTGGTTCCACGAATGTGGCAGGTGCAGGATGCGCATCGAGCCCAGATCCGGGTTCTTGATCCGGCCCATCAGTTTGGCGCAGCCCTGCTTGCCGTCCAGGGTCATGGACACGGTGCCCTTGAGCAGCGGCATGCGCACGATGCGGTTGCGCAGACCGAAGCTGGCATGGGCGTAAGGGATCTTTTCGGCTTCCCAGGCGGCGGCGGAAGCGGCCACGTGGTCCTTGAACGCCTGGTCGGCCCGCGGGTCGGTGACGTCGTCCCATTCCAGCAGGGTTTTCAGCAATTCAGGGTGCGAGCCGCTGCAGTGGTAGCACTCGCGGTTGTTCTCCAGCACCAGCTTCCAGTTGGCCTTTTCATGCAAGGTGGTCTGCACCGCCACCTTGGTGTTCTCCATGTCGTAGGGCTCCATGTAATGGGCCAGGGTCGCCAGGAAGTCGTCGATGGCCGGCGGATTCTCGGCCAGGGAAATGAAGATGTAGCCGCCGGCGGTCTTCACGTTCACCGGTTTCAGGCCGTACTGCTTCATGTCGAAGTCGGCGCCCATCTCGGTGCCGGCGAACAGCAGGCGGCCGTCCAGCTCGTAGGTCCACTGGTGGTAGTGGCAGACCAGCTTGGCCACCTTGCCCTTGTCGCTGGTGCACAACCGCGAGCCGCGGTGGCGGCAGACGTTGTGGAAGGCGTGGACCACGCCGTCGGCGCCACGGATGACGATGATCGGGTTCTTGCCGATCTGCAGGGTGATGTAGTTGCCCTTGGTGGGGATCTCGCAGGTCATGCCAGCGATCAGCCATTCCTTCTGGAAGATCTCCTGCATGTCGATGTCGAACAGCCTTTCATCGCAGTAGAAGGGCTGCGGCAGGGAGAAGGTCCGCTCGCGCTCCTGCAGCATCTGTGCAGTGGCCTTGCGTGCAGGTTCCAGTGGATCGCCCAAGCTCAGGGTTGCGGTGACGTCCATCGTTCAAGTCCTCATGGCCGTTCTGTGCGGCCGGCGAATTAAATAGTGGCTACGGTGGGTGCTACGCAAGTCACGAAAAATCGGTTGTCGTGTTTGAGGCGAGTGTGGGTCCGCGGGCGCCTTGAACCTTATCCATGGGCGACATGGCCCAATCTGTTCCCGACGCGCCAGCCCCGGCAGCTGGGGGCTGGTCGCGATAAGCATGTGAATGTCGCAGATAGGTAAATGGGCGCGAGAAGCCTTACGCAGAATCGCTGACAAGACGCCGACAGTCGGCCGTGGAGAACAGCATGTCCAACACCTTCCTCAACCCGGTAACCACCCAGACCTGGGCCAATGGCCGTCACATCGTCCGTTGCGTCAAAGTCATCCAGGAAACCTGGGACGTGCGGACCTTCTGCTTCATGGCCGACCAGCCGATCATGTTCTTCTTCAAGCCCGGGCAGTTCGTCACCCTGGAGCTGGAGATCGAAGGCCAGCCGGTGATGCGTTCCTACACCATTTCCAGCTCGCCGTCGGTGCCCTACAGCTTTTCGGTAACCATCAAGCGGGTGCCGGGCGGCAAGGTGTCCAACTGGCTGCATGACACCCTGCACGAAGGCCAGGAGCTGGCGGTGCACGGGCCGGTGGGGCTGTTCAACGCCATCGACTTTCCCAGCCCGAAGATCCTCTACCTCAGCGGCGGCGTCGGCATCACCCCGGTGATGTCCATGGCGCGCTGGTTCTATGACACCAACGGCAATGTCGACATGGTGTTCATCCACAGCGCCCGTTCACCCAAGGACATCATTTACCACCGCGAGCTGGAGCACATGGCGTCGCGGATCGACAACTTCAGCCTGCACCTGATCTGCGAGAAACACGGCCTGGGCGAGCCCTGGGCCGGCTATCGCGGCTACCTGAACCACAAGATGCTGGAGCTGATGGCCCCGGACTTCCTCGAACGGGAAGTGTTCTGCTGCGGGCCGACGCCCTACATGAACGCGGTCAAGCGCCTGCTGGAAGCCGCCGGTTTCGACATGGCGCGCTACCACGAGGAATCCTTCGGCGCGACCCCGCCCGAAGCCCGCGCCGACGCCGTGGAGCATGCCGAACAGGCCGCCGAAGCACCGGAGCCGGACCTGGCCGACCTGCATCAGGTGGAGTTCACCGCTTCCGGCAAGAGCATCCGCGTGGCCCCGGGGGAAACCGTGCACGCCGCTGCGGCCAAGCTCGGCCTGATGATCCCCAAGGCTTGCGGCATGGGCATCTGCGGCACCTGCAAGGTGCTCAAGCTGGGTGGCGAAGTGGCGATGGAGCATAACGGCGGGATCACCGAGGAAGACGAAGCCGAAGGCTACATCCTGTCCTGCTGCAGCGTGCCCAAGGGCGACGTGCGGGTGGAGTACTGATCGCCGGCAAGCCAGCTCCTACACCCATTGCCTGTAGGAGCTGGCTTGCCAGCGAACAGGGGTTGTCCGGCTACTGATACAACGCCGGGCGCCGATCCAGGTGCACATGGTTATGTTCACTGATGGACTTGTGCCAGGCCTGGGCCAGGTCCAGCTCCGCCAGCAGCAACTGCTCGGTACGCTCCCGATCCTTGCCCGCCAATGGATAGCCATCGGCATCGACGATGGTCGAGCCGCCCACCCAATGCACGCCACGCTCTTCGCCACAGCGATCGCAGGCGGCGACGAACATCCGATTGACCGCCGCGTTGGCCTGTACCCGGATCATCTCCGCCGGGCGTTCGCTGGCCGGGCGCGGGCCGTCCGGCCAGTTCACCGGCGCGCACAATAGCGCCGCCCCGGCCAGGGCCGGCAGGCGCACCCATTCGGGGAATTCCAGGTCGTAGCAGATCATCATGGCGATCGGCCCGAAGCGCGTGGCCACCACCGGCGGCGGTTCGTTGCCGGGGGTGAAGATCAGGTTTTCCTGATCCCACAGGTGCGCCTTGCGGTACACCGTCAGTGTCCCTTCGGGCTCGATCAGCGCCGCGCTGTTGGCCGCCCGCTCATCGTCCAGGCGCTCGCAGAAGCCGCCGACGATCACCACCTGCAGCTCCTCGGCCAGGGTTTTCCACAGGCTGAGGGTCGGGCCGTCGAGGGTTTCCGAAAGCGCCAGGGCTTCTTTCCGATCACGGAACACGTAGCCGCTCTGCACCAGTTCCGGCAGCACCACCACCTGGGCGCCGCGGGCAGCGGCCCGGCGGATGGCCTCGACGCTGAGGGTGCGGTTGTAGTCCAGATCGCCGATCCGTGGTGCCAGTTGCTGGCAGGCCACTTTCACAGAGCCCTGAGGAATCATTGCGCGCCTCCTTCCAGTTGCTGTTCGCTGGCCTGGATAGCCAGGCGTTCGGCTTCCAGATCCAGGTTGCGGGTCAGGGCCCAGTAGACCAGCCCGGCCACCGCAAGGCCAATCACGAAGGCGATGTCGGCCCCGCCCAGGGCCTGGGACAGCGGTCCCTGGTAGAAGCTCAGGGACATGAACGGCACCATCGCCAGCAGGCCGAAGAAGTAGGCCAGCAACCCGGCGCTGGACCAGCGACCATAGATGCCCGCGGGATTGAAGATGTGGCTGATGGCGTAATGGCCTTTGCGCACCAGGTAGAAGTCCGCCAGGTTGACTGCGGTCCAGGGCACCAGGAAATACAGCATCAGCAGGACAAAGGTGTTGAAGCTGCCCAGGTAGCTCTCGGGAATGTTCATGGCGATCAGGAAGATCACCACCGCCACCAGAAGGATGCCGGTCACCCGGCTCTTGAGCGTGGGCTGGATCGACTTGAAGCCGTCGATGGCGCTGATGCCGGTGAGCATGGCGCCGTAGCAGTTGACCGCCATGATGCCCACCAGCGCTGGCACCGCAATCAGCACGGTGAAGGTGCCGAAGCCGGGAATCAGCTGGTTGCCCACTTCGCGCACGCTGGCGATGGCGTCCGGCGAGGGCAGGGCGGAAGCCAGGAAGGCGCCCAGGGACATCAGCCACAGGGCCGAGCCGGCGGCGCCCAGGTAGGTCCAGAAGATTACTTTGCGTGATGGCGTCTGGTGCGGCAGGTAGCGCGAATAGTCGGAGACGTACACCGAATAGCTGATCTGGTAACCGGCGGCGGCCGACAGTTGGATCAAGAACGCCGACCAGGAGAAATGCGCATCGGCCACCGCGGTGTCGGCTTGCAGGGTCAGCAGGGCGCTGACGGTGAGTACCGCGAACACGCTGATCATCAGGTAGGTCAGCCAGCGCTGCACCGTGTGCAGCAGGTCATGGCCGACCACCGCAATCAGCACCGCGATGGCGATCATCAAGGTGTACCAGGGCGCCCGGGCCCCGGGAATCACCGTGTTGATGGCGTCGGTGGCGAGGATCACGTTGAACACGTTGAAGCCGATGTAGACGAACACCACCGCGGTGAAGGGCACGATGGCGCCCCGCAGGCCGAACTGGGCGCGGGACTGGATCATCTGCGGCAGGCCCATGCGTGGCCCCTGGTTGGCGTGGAAGGCCATGCAGAAGGTGCCCAGGCACACGCCGATGACGATCGCCAGGATGGCGTAGGGCAGGGCCAGGCCCAGGGCCGCGCCGGTGAAGCCGGTGACCATGGTGGTGAGCACGAAGTTGCCGGTGAACCAGAACGGGCCCTGGTGCCAGACCTTGCCGTGGCGCTCATGGCGCGGCACGTAGTCGATGGAGCGGGTTTCGATCTTCAGGCCGGAAGACTGGGCCTTTTCGGTGACGCAAGACTGAGTCGTCATGGGTGGAGCCTTTGTTTTTATAGGTCGACCCGGGAGTCTCGGACAAAGGCGGCGGATGTTGAATCAGCAGGGGCAAATAATCAGTTCAGGAATCTGTGAACTGATGTCCGGTTGCTGTTGCTGTTGCTGTAGTGGCGAGGGAGCTTGCTCCCGTTGGGTGGCGCAGCCAACCCCACGCTCGCAAGCTCTTGACTCGGTAAGGCTCTGCTCCCGCTGCGCCCCGGCCGGCGCAGCGGGAGCAAGCTCCCCCGCCACAGGAAACCCTCCGGTCAGAAAGGTGGGTCAGGCGCTCATCACGGTGCGGATGTCGGCCGCCAGTTCGCGCACGCGCTCTTCTTCGGTGTCCCAGGAGCACATGAAGCGCGCGCCGCCCTTGCCGATGAAGGTGTAGAAGCGCCAGCCCTTGGCGGTCAGCGCGGCAATCGCCGGTTCCGAGAGTTGCAGGAACACGCCGTTGGCCTGCACCGGGAACATCAGCTCCACGCCAGGGATGTCGGCCACCAGCTGGGCCAGCAACTGTGCACAGTGGTTGGCGTGGCGGGCGTGCTTGAGCCAGGCGTCGTTTTCCAGCAGGCCGACCCAGGGCGCCGAGAGAAAGCGCATTTTCGAGGCCAGTTGCCCGGCCTGCTTGCAGCGGTAGTCGAAGTCTTCCGCCAGCTGGTGGTTGAAGAACAGGATCGCTTCCCCCACCGCCATGCCGTTTTTCGTGCCGCCAAAGCACAGCACGTCGACGCCGGCCTTCCAGGTCAGTTCCGCCGGGGTGCAGCCGAGGAAGGCGCAGGCGTTGGAGAAGCGCGCGCCGTCCATGTGCAGGTTCAGCCCCAGTTCCTTGCAGGTGGCGCTGATGGCGCGGACTTCTTCCGGGGTGTAGACGCTGCCCACTTCGGTGGCCTGGGTCAGGGTCACCACCCGCGGCTTGGGATAGTGGATGTCCTGGCGCTTGAGGGCGATCTCGCGGATCGATTCCGGGGTCAGCTTGCCGTTCTGGGTGCCGGCGATCAGCAGCTTGGAACCGTTGGAGAAGAACTCCGGAGCGCCGCACTCGTCGGTTTCGACGTGGGCGGTTTCCGAGCAGATCACGCTGTGGTAACTCTGGCACAGCGACGACAGGGCCAGGGAGTTGGCGGCGGTGCCGTTGAAGGCGAAGAACACTTCGCAGTCGGTTTCAAAGAGCTTGCGGAAATAATCGGCGGCGCGAGCGGTCCACTGGTCGTCGCCGTAAGCGCGCTCGTGGCCGTGGTTGGCCTGCTCCATGGCGGCCCAGGCTTCGGGGCAGATGCCGGAGTAGTTGTCGCTGGCGAATTGTTGGCTCTTGTCGGTCATGGCCGGCTCCGTGGTCGATGATGGTGCGCACTTTACCCAAGAATAATGGCCCAGCACACGCTCTGTTTACGGCGGATTAATGCATGGCCCATAAGGATTTATGCGTGATGCAATGCTGAAAACCGACAACCGCCGGCGTGATGGGGCGCTGGATGCGCTGAAGTGGCTGGCGCTGCTGAGCATGGTGCTGGATCACCTGCGGTATGTGGGCTTGAGCCTGGACTGGCTGTACGTGCCGGGGCGCCTGGCGTTTCCCTGGTTCTGTCTGGCGATGGCGGTGAATCTGACGCGGGTTGTTGATCTGTCTGGCCATCAGGTTGGGCAATGGCGCTACCTGGGCTGGCTGCTGCTGTTCAGCGGGCTCAGTGAGATTCCCTATCGCCTGTTCGTGCCTGACCCCGACACCTTGAACGTGCTGCCGACCCTGGCCCTGGGTTTGCTGGTGGCCCGCGGCTGGCAGCGGCCTCGGCGACTGGATCGGGGGCTCGGCCTGTTGGCCCTGGTCCTGGCTTTGGGGGGCAGTGAATGGCTGATGTTCGGTGCGTTTGGGGTGATGCTGCCGCTGGCCCTGCTGCTGGTGCTGCGTCGCCCCTGGTATTTCAGCCTGCTGCCTGGAGCGCTGTGCCTGGCGGCCAATCAATGGCAGACCTTGTTCCCGGCGGCGCGCCTGGGCAATTGGGTGGCGACCTGCGGTATTGCCGCTTGTCTGTTGGCGCCACTGTTTGGGGTGATGCTGCTGCGGGCGTTGCGCGGTTGCTCGGTGCCGGCGATGCGGCGTTGGGCATATGGACTGTATCCCCTGCATTTTCTTCTGCTGCTGGCCCTGCGCGCCGCCCTGTAGGAGCCGGCTTGCCGGCGAAGGCGTTCGTTGGCTTTGCGTCTGGCTTGAGGGCCTGTTCGCTGGCAAGCCAGCTCCTACGAGGGGGAGGTGGGCGCCGCTTTTGTGTGGGAGCCGGCTTGCCGGCGAAGGCGTCCGTCGGGTTTGCGTCTGGCTTGGGGGGCTGTTCGCTGGCAGGGCGGCTCCTGCGGGGAAGGGACAGGCCCGGGCCAGAGCCGTCGGCGGGTGGCGCGGTCGGGCATTTGTCCGTGGGCGCCAAGGCATGTCGTAAACGCACCTTTGCGTGGCGTCCATAGGCATTTGAGTTCCCCTTGCCGGTCATACCATCGCATCCAAAGGGCGCAGCTTTAAGGCTGGCCTCACCGAGACGAAAGGCGCAGCGCCGCCGCTGGGAGAGACGTGATGTTCAGCAAGCAAGACCAGATCCAGGGTTACGACGATGCACTGCTGGCGGCGATCAATGCCGAGGAACAACGCCAGGAAGATCACATCGAGCTGATCGCGTCGGAGAACTACACCAGCAAGCGAGTGATGCAGGCCCAAGGCAGCGGTTTGACCAACAAGTACGCCGAAGGCTACCCGGGCAAGCGCTACTACGGTGGCTGCGAGCATGTGGACAAGGTCGAGGCCCTGGCCATCGAGCGCGCCAAGCAGCTGTTCGGCGCCGATTACGCCAACGTCCAGCCACACTCCGGCTCTTCCGCCAACAGTGCGGTGTACCTGGCGCTGCTGCAGGCCGGCGACACCATTCTGGGCATGAGCCTGGCCCATGGCGGCCACCTGACTCACGGCGCCAAGGTGTCGTCCTCGGGCAAGCTGTACAACGCGGTGCAATACGGCATCGACACCACTACCGGGCTGATCGACTACGACGAAGTCGAGCGCCTGGCCGTGGAACACAAGCCGAAGATGATCGTCGCCGGCTTCTCCGCTTACTCCAAGACCCTGGACTTCCCGCGCTTCCGGCAGATCGCCGACAAGGTCGGGGCGCTGCTGTTCGTCGACATGGCCCACGTCGCCGGGCTGGTAGCCGCCGGTCTGTACCCCAACCCGCTGCCTTATGCCGACGTGGTCACCACCACCACCCACAAGACCCTGCGCGGTCCCCGTGGCGGCCTGATCCTGGCCAAGGCCAACGAAGAGATCGAGAAGAAACTCAACGCCGCGGTGTTCCCCGGCGCCCAGGGCGGTCCGCTGATGCACGTGATCGCCGCCAAGGCGGTGTGCTTCAAGGAAGCCCTGGAACCCGGGTTCAAGGCCTACCAGCAACAGGTGATCGACAACGCCCAGGCCATGGCCGGCGTATTTATCAAACGCGGCTACGATGTAGTGTCCGGCGGCACCGACAACCATCTGTTCCTGGTCAGCCTGATTCGTCAGGGCCTGACCGGCAAGGATGCCGATGCCGCTCTGGGCCGCGCCCACATCACCGTGAACAAGAACGCCGTGCCCAACGACCCGCAGTCGCCGTTTGTCACTTCTGGCCTGCGCATTGGCACCCCGGCGGTCACCACCCGCGGATTCAAGGTCACCCAGTGCACTGAACTGGCCGGTTGGATCTGCGACATCCTCGACCACCTCGGCGATGCCGATGTCGAGGCCAATGTCGCTCGCCAGGTGGCAGCCCTGTGCGCTGATTTCCCGGTTTACCGCTGAGAGCCGCAACTGGAGCAATGACTATGCAACGCTATTCGGGCTTCGGCCTCTTCAAGCACTCTCTCAGCCACCATGAAAACTGGCAGCGCATGTGGCGCACGCCGACCCCGAAAAAGGTCTATGACGTGGTCATCGTCGGCGGTGGCGGGCATGGCCTGGCCACCGCCTATTACCTGGCCAAGGAGCACGGCATCACCAACGTCGCGGTGGTGGAAAAGGGCTGGCTGGGTGGCGGCAACACCGCGCGCAACACCACCATCGTGCGCTCCAACTACCTGTGGGACGAGTCGGCGCAGCTGTATGAGCACGCGATGAAATTGTGGGAAGGCCTGTCCCAGGACCTCAACTACAACGTGATGTTCTCCCAGCGCGGGGTCTACAACCTGTGCCACACCCTGCAGGACATCCGTGATTCCGAGCGTCGGGTCAGTGCCAACCGCCTCAACGGCATCGATGGCGAGTTGCTCAACACCCAGCAGGTGGCGGACGAAATCCCCTACCTGGACTGCTCGAAGAACACCCGTTACCCGATCCTCGGCGCCACCGTGCAACGGCGCGGCGGCGTGGCCCGTCACGACGCCGTGGCCTGGGGCTTTGCCCGGGCCGCCGACGCCCTGGGCGTGGACCTGATCCAGCAGACCGAAGTGATTGGTTTCCGCAAGGAAAACGGCGTGTGCATCGGCGTCGAGACCAACAAGGGCTTTATCGGCGCCAAGCGCGTCGGCGTGGTCACCGCCGGTAACTCCGGGCACATGGCCAAGCTCGCGGGCTTCCGCCTGCCGATCGAGTCCCACCCGCTGCAAGCGCTGGTGTCGGAACCGATCAAACCCATCATCGACAGCGTGATCATGTCCAACGCGGTGCACGGCTACATCAGCCAGTCGGACAAGGGCGACCTGGTGATCGGCGCCGGTATCGACGGCTGGGTCGGCTACGGCCAGCGCGGTTCCTACCCGGTGATCGAACACACCATCCAGGCCATCGTCGAGATGTTCCCGGTGCTGTCCCGGGTGCGCATGAACCGCCAGTGGGGCGGCATCGTCGACACCAGCCCGGACGCCTGCCCGATCATTTCCAAGACCCCGGTGCCGAACATGTTCTTCAACTGCGGTTGGGGCACCGGCGGCTTCAAGGCCACCCCGGGCTCGGGCAACGTGTTTGCCGCGAGCCTGGCCAAGGGCGAGATGCATCCATTGGCCGCCCCTTTCTCCATCGACCGTTTCCACAACGGTGCGCTGATCGACGAACACGGCGCTGCTGCGGTCGCCCACTAAAAGGACAACTCCCTATGTTGCATATCTTCTGTCCTCACTGCGGCGAACTGCGCTCCGAAGAGGAATTCCATTCGTCTGGCCAGGCGCACATTCCCCGGCCGCTGGACCCCAACGCCTGCACCGACGAGGAGTGGGGCGACTACATGTTCTTTCGCGACAACCCGCGCGGGCTGCACCACGAGTTGTGGATCCACGCCGCCGGTTGCCGTCAGTACTTCAACGCCACCCGCGACACCGTGACCTACGAAATTCTTGAAACCTACAAGATTGGCACCAAGCCGCAGTTCACCGCCAAGGCTGCTGGAGAGAAGGTATGAGCCAGAGCAATCGCCTGTCCAACGGCGGACGCATCGACCGCAACAAAGTCCTCACCTTCACCTTCAACGGCCAGACCTACAAAGGCTTTGAAGGCGACACCCTGGCCTCGGCCCTGCTGGCCAACGGCGTGGACATCATCGGCCGCAGCTTCAAGTATTCGCGGCCCCGGGGCATCTTCGCCGCCGGCTGCGAAGAGCCCAACGCGGTGCTGCAGATCGGCGCCACCGAAGCCACCCAGATCCCCAACGTGCGCGCCACCCAACAGGCGCTGTACCAGGGCCTGGTGGCCACCAGCACCAACGGCTGGCCCAGCGTCAACAACGACATGATGGGGATTCTCGGCAAGGTCGGCGGCAAGCTGATGCCGCCGGGTTTCTACTACAAAACCTTCATGTACCCGCAGTCGTTCTGGATGACTTACGAGAAGTACATCCGCAAGGCCGCGGGCCTGGGTCGCTCGCCTACCGAGAACGATCCGGACACCTACGACAACATGAACCAGCACTGCGACGTGCTGATTGTCGGTGCTGGCCCGGCCGGTCTGGCCGCTGCTTTGGCGGCTGCCCGTAGCGGCGCCCGGGTGATCCTGGCCGACGAGCAGGAAGAGTTCGGCGGCAGCCTGCTGGACAGCCGCGAAAGCCTCGACGGCAAGCCGGCGGTGGAGTGGGTGGCCAGCGTGATCGCCGAGCTCAAGTCGCTGCCGGACGTGTTGCTGCTGCCACGGGCCACGGTCAACGGCTACCACGACCATAACTTCCTGACCATTCACGAGCGCCTTACCGATCACCTCGGCGACCGCGCGCCCATCGGCCAGGTGCGCCAGCGTATCCACCGGGTCCGCGCCAAGCGCGTGGTGCTGGCCACCGGTGCCCACGAGCGGCCGCTGGTCTACGGCAACAACGACGTGCCGGGAAACATGCTGGCTGGCGCGGTATCGACCTACGTGCGTCGCTACGGCGTGGCCCCGGGCAAGAAGCTGGTGCTGTCCACCAACAATGACCACGCCTACCGCGTGGCCCTGGACTGGCTCGACGCCAGCCTGCAAGTGGTGGCCATCGCCGATGCGCGGCACAACCCCCGCGGCGCCCTGGTGGAAGAAGCCCGGGCCAAGGGCATCCGCATCCTCACCTCCAGCGCGGTGATCGAAGCCCGTGGCAGCAAGCACGTGACCGGCGCGCGAGTGGCGGCCATCGACGTCAAGGCGCACAAGGTCACCAGCCCCGGCGAATGGCTCGATTGCGACCTGATCGCCAGCTCCGGCGGCTACAGCCCGGTGGTGCACCTGGCCTCGCACCTGGGTGGCAAGCCGGTGTGGCGTGAAGACATCCTCGGTTTCGTGCCCGGTGAAGCGCCGCAGAAACGCGTGTGCGTCGGTGGCATCAATGGCGTCTACAGCCTGGGCGATACCCTGGCCGATGGTTTCGAGGGCGGTGTGCGCGCCGCCAGCGAAGCCGGGTTCCAGAGCGTCGAGGGCGTGTTGCCCAAGGCCCTGACCCGTCTTGAAGAACCGACCCTGGCGCTGTTCCAGGTGCCCCATGAAAAAGGCACGGCGCGGGCGCCCAAGCAGTTCGTCGACCTGCAGAACGACGTCACCGCCGCCGCCATCGAACTGGCGACCCGCGAAGGCTTCGAGTCGGTGGAGCACGTCAAGCGCTACACCGCGCTGGGTTTCGGCACCGACCAGGGCAAGCTGGGCAACGTCAACGGCCTGGCCATTGCCGCCCGTTCGCTGAACGTCAGCATCCCGCAGATGGGCACCACCATGTTCCGCCCCAACTACACGCCGATCACCTTCGGCGCGGTGGCCGGGCGTCACTGTGGGCACATCTTCGAGCCGGTGCGCTTCACCGCGCTGCACGCCTGGCATGTGAAGAACGGCGCCGAGTTTGAAGACGTCGGCCAATGGAAGCGCCCCTGGTACTTCCCGAAAAACGGCGAAGACCTGCATGCCGCAGTCAAGCGTGAATGCCTGGCGGTGCGCGACAGCGTCGGCCTGCTTGACGCCTCGACCCTGGGCAAGATCGATATCCAGGGCCCGGATGCCCGCGAGTTCCTCAATCGCATCTACACCAACGCCTGGACCAAGCTCGACGTGGGCAAGGCCCGCTACGGCCTGATGTGCAAGGAAGACGGCATGGTCTTCGACGACGGCGTGACCGCCTGTCTGGCCGACAACCACTTCCTGATGACCACCACCACCGGCGGCGCGGCCCGCGTGCTGCAGTGGCTGGAAATCTACCAGCAGACTGAATGGCCAGACCTCAAGGTGTACTTCACCTCGGTCACCGACCACTGGGCCACCATGACCCTGTCGGGCCCCAACAGCCGCAAGCTGCTGAGCGAAGTCACCGACATCGACCTGGACAAGGACGGCTTCCCGTTCATGACCTGGAAGGAAGGCCTGGTGGGCGGCGTGCCGGCGCGGGTGTTCCGCATCTCCTTCACCGGCGAGCTGTCCTACGAGGTCAACGTCCAGGCCGACTACGCCATGGGCGTGCTGGAGCAGATCGTCGAGGCCGGCAAGAAGTACAACCTGACCCCGTATGGCACCGAAACCATGCACGTACTGCGGGCCGAGAAGGGCTTCATCATCGTCGGCCAGGACACCGACGGCTCGATGACCCCGGACGACCTGAACATGGGCTGGTGCGTGGGCCGCACCAAACCGTTCTCGTGGATCGGCTGGCGCGGGATGAACCGCGAGGACTGCGTGCGCGAGCAGCGCAAGCAACTGGTGGGCCTCAAGCCGATCGACCCGACCCAGTGGCTGCCGGAAGGCGCGCAACTGGTGTTCAACCCCAAGCAGGCGATTCCGATGAGCATGGTCGGTCACGTGACCTCCAGCTACGCCCACAACTCCCTGGGTTATTCCTTTGCCCTGGGCGTGGTCAAGGGCGGCCTCCAGCGCCTGGGCGAGCGGGTCTTCGCGCCCCTGGCCGACGGCCGGGTGATCGAGGCGGAAATCGTTTCCTCGGTGTTCTTCGACCCCAAGGGCGATCGCCAGAACGTATGACATGAACCCGAGGCGCAGCCTGTAGCCGTTGCCGCAGGCTGCGCCAAGGTCCGCCGGACCTTCCCGGGAAGCAAAAGCTTGCGCCCGGTTCCCACGCGACCGCAGCCCCTGGCGGCGGCAACCGGAACCGGACCACAGAATAAAGGACAGGTGCTCCATGACCGCAGTCAACGTTTACCAACAGCGCCCCACCACCGGGGCCAAGGCCGAGTCGTCGTTGCATCACGCCGACCTGCCGAGCCTGGTGGGCAAGGGCCGCAAGAACGCCGGGGTGATCCTGCGCGAGAAAAAACTCCTCGGCCACCTGACGATCCGTGGCGACGGCCACGACCCGGCTTTCGCCGCCGGCGTGCACAAGGCCCTGGGCATCGAATTGCCCGGCGCCCTGAGCGTGGTGGTCAAGGGTGACAGCAGCCTGCAATGGCTGGGCCCGGATGAGTGGTTGCTGATCGTACCCAGCGGCGAAGAATTCGCCGCCGAGCAGAACCTGCGCGCCGCCCTGGGCGACCTGCACATCCAGATCGTCAACGTCAGCGGCGGCCAGCAGATCCTCGAACTCTCCGGCCCCAACGTGCGCCAGGTGCTGATGAAGTCCACCAGCTACGACGTGCACCCCAACAACTTCCCGGTGGGCAAGGCGGTGGGCACGGTGTTCGCCAAGTCGCAACTGGTGATCCGCCGCACCGGCGAAGACACCTGGGAACTGCTGGTGCGCCGCAGCTTCTCCGATTACTGGTGGATGTGGCTGCAGGATGCCGCCGCTGAATATGGCCTCAGCGTGCAGGCCTGAACCCGGCTTGGCCCGGTAGGAGCGAGCTTGCTCGCGAACTCGCGAAGAATGGATTCCCGGAAGACCACAGCGCCGTTGGATTTTTCGCGAGCAAGCTCGCTCCTACAGAGAATCGACCGCGCTGCGGTTGCCCCAACGAACAGGAGTTACTCCCCATGAGCCGCGCCCCCGATACCTGGATTCTCACCGCCGATTGCCCCAGCGTGCTCGGCACGGTGGACGCGGTGACCCGCTTTCTGTTCGAGCAGGGCTGCTACGTCACCGAGCATCATTCCTTCGATGACCGGCTTTCCGGCCGCTTCTTCATTCGCGTGGAGTTTCGCCAGCCCGATGGCCTGGACGAGCAAGGCTTCCGCCAGGGCCTGGCCGAGCGGGCCAAGGCGTTCGAGATGAACTTCGAGCTGACCGCGCCCAACTACCGGCCGAAGGTGGTGATCATGGTCTCCAAGGCCGATCACTGCCTCAACGACCTGCTCTATCGCCAGCGCATCGGCCAGTTGCCCATGGATGTGGTGGCGGTGGTGTCCAACCACCCGGACCTCAAGCCCCTGGCCGACTGGCACCAGATTCCCTACCACCACTTCCCCCTCGACCCCAACGACAAGCCGTCCCAGGAGCGCCAGGTGTGGCAGGTGATCGAGGACTCGGGCGCCGAGCTGGTGATCCTTGCCCGCTACATGCAAGTGCTGTCGCCGGAGCTGTGCCGCAAGCTCGACGGCAAGGCCATCAACATCCACCACTCGCTGTTGCCGGGTTTCAAGGGCGCCAAGCCCTATCACCAGGCCTACAACAAAGGCGTGAAACTGGTGGGCGCCACCGCGCACTACATCAACAACGACCTGGACGAAGGCCCGATCATCGCCCAGGGCGTGGAGGTGGTGGACCACAGCTACTACCCCGAGGACCTGATCGCCAAGGGCCGCGACATCGAAGGCCTGACCCTGGCCCGGGCGGTGGGCTACCACATCGAACGCAGAGTCTTCCTTAACGGCAACCGAACGGTCGTTCTTTAGCGACAAGCTGCAAGCTTCAAGCCGCAAGAGCAATGCGGCGCACACACTTCTTGCGGCTTGTAGCTTGCCGCTTGAAGCTGGTTTTTCTCTCGTCACAACAACAACTAAAGAGGTGAGTGACATGTCTGGTAATCGTGGTGTCGTGTATCTGGGCAGCGGCAAGGTCGAGGTACAGAAAATCGACTATCCAAAAATGCAGGACCCGCGCGGCAGGAAGATCGAGCACGGCGTCATCCTGCGCGTAGTCTCCACCAACATCTGCGGTTCGGACCAACACATGGTCCGTGGCCGTACCACCGCCCAGGTCGGTCTGGTGCTGGGCCATGAAATCACCGGTGAAGTGATCGAGAAGGGCAGCGACGTCGAGAACCTGAAGATCGGTGATCTGGTGTCGGTGCCGTTCAACGTGGCTTGCGGGCGCTGCCGTTCCTGCAAGGAACAACACACCGGTGTCTGCCTGACCGTCAACCCGGCCCGCGCCGGCGGCGCCTACGGCTACGTCGACATGGGCGACTGGACCGGCGGCCAGGCCGAGTACGTGCTGGTGCCTTATGCCGACTTCAACCTGCTGAAACTGCCGAACCGCGACAAGGCCATGGAGAAAATCCGCGACCTGACCTGCCTCTCCGATATCCTGCCCACCGGCTACCACGGCGCGGTGACTGCGGGCGTTGGCCCGGGCAGCACTGTGTATGTGGCCGGTGCCGGCCCGGTCGGTCTGGCGGCTGCCGCTTCGGCGCGCCTGCTGGGGGCGGCGGTGGTGATCGTCGGTGACGTCAACCCGGTGCGTTTGGCCCACGCCAAGGCCCAGGGTTTTGAAATTGCCGACCTGTCCAAGGACACCCCGCTGCACGAACAGATCGCCGCGCTGCTGGGCGAGCCGGAAGTGGATTGCGCGGTGGACGCCGTGGGCTTTGAAGCCCGTGGTCACGGCCATGCCGGTGCCCAGCACGAAGCCCCGGCCACCGTGCTCAACTCGCTGATGGGCGTGGTGCGGGTGGCGGGCAAGATCGGTATTCCCGGCCTGTACGTCACCGAAGACCCGGGCGCCGTGGACGCCGCGGCGAAGATGGGCAGCCTGAGCATCCGCTTCGGCTTGGGCTGGGCCAAGTCCCACAGCTTCCACACCGGCCAGACCCCGGTGATGAAGTACAACCGCCAACTGATGCAAGCCATCATGTGGGACCGCATCAACATTGCCGACGTGGTGGGGGTTGAAGTCATCAGCCTCGACGACGCTCCGCGTGGCTATGGCGAGTTCGATGCCGGCGTGCCGAAGAAATTCGTCATCGACCCGCACAAGCTGTTCAGCGCTGCCTGAGGACCGTCAGTAACAAAAAACGCCGCCTTCTCTGGCCGAGAACGCGGCGTTTTTTCTTCTGTAGCGAGGGAGCTTGCTCCCGATGGGGTGCGCAGCGCCCCCACCAACGTCTACGCGGTGAGCCTGATGAATCGCGCCGGCAGGTTTTACGACCGCTGCGCGGCCGAGCGGGAGCAAGCTCCCTCGCCACAGCAGCCGCTTTCAATCAGGCGATCAGCGTGGCGCGCAGGCGCCTTCCCAGCACATCCATCAGGTCGCAGCCATCGCGCAGGGGAATGGCGCAGAGCTGGGCCAGCTCCTGGGCCAGTACCGGGTCCTTGCCCAGGGCATCGCTCAGGGCCAGTTGCTCCAGCACCTGGGTCACGGCGCGGATACGGAAGGCGGCGGCTTCATGGAGCACATCCAGCGGCGCCTGAGTATCGATCAGTAGGGAGGGGATATTGCAGTCTTGCCCGGTGATGGGCATGTAGCGGTCCATAAGTAAATCTCCGTAATGAGTAAGAGATGCTTCTGACCGTAGTTCGTCGGGTCGCCAAACCCGGTCGCTATTTGAGCGACCGGCGGACTATAAGCCGCTGGTGCGTGAGGCAGCAAGGCGCTGGGGGGGGGGATGTCTTGCAGAAGGTTTCGTCCGCTATGGCGTCGCTGAACGTGCACGAGGTCCTGTTCACGAGTCGGGTCCACTGAAATCGGTTGACCGAAAAAAGCAAAACTTCCAGAATGCATTTCGTAGCCACAACGTAGCTACAAATAACCAATAGAGGTGATACCTTGGCTGCATTACTGAAAACCACTGACGTGCGTTGCCGCATAGACGAGGACTTGAAGGTGAGTGCTACTGCTGTGCTGGAAGCCTGTGGGCTGAGCCTCAGTGAGGCCATGCGCCTGTTCCTGCGTCAGGTTGTGGCCGTGCAGGGGCTGCCTTTCGAAGTGCGTGTCCCATCGGAGAAAACCGCTCGTGCCATGGCGCAGGCGCGGGAGATTCGCCGCCAGTACGATTCGATCGACGAGATGTTGAGGGATGCTGATGGCGAGGCCGGAGAGGAACCCAAAGCGCGCTGACCTGCCCAGGCAATGTGCACAAACGCCGGAGTTTAAAAAGTCCTGGGAGCGCTATCAGCGCGCAGGGCGTCGCGACATGCACGAAGTGCGCAAGGTCATGGTGCTGCTGTTCCTGGGGGAGCCGCTACCGGCGCAGTACCTCGATCATGCGCTGAAGGGGGAGTGGGACGGTTTCAGGGAGTGTCATATCGGTGGCGATTTTCTGCTGATTTATGACGTGGCCCGAGCCGGTCTTGTGACCTTTGTCGACCTGGGCAGCCATGCCGAATTGTTCAGATAGCCTCATGCAGATTCACAAACCCGCCTATTGGCGGGTTTGTGTTGCCCGCCAATCAAGCCTGATCAATAGCCTCTGCCCGGGTAGTCGAACCAGTGTTCGCCACTCAGGATTTCCTTTATGTCGGTCTCGGCCAGGATGCCTGGTACATCCCGCTGGAAGCGTGAGCGCCACTGGGGCAGCCACCAGTAGTTCAGCGCCGTGCCTCTTGGTATCAGCACCAGGGTCAGGACGGGGCGGTCCATGGCCCCGCGCTGATACAGCTGGTGGCTGCGGTCCATGAGGTCCAGGTAGTAGTCGAGGGGCAGGGACAGCATCAGGGCCGTGGTATGCACCTTTTCCGTCTGGGTTCGCTGTGGGTCCTGCAGCAGGTTCAGGGCTTCGCAGTAGTAACGCTCGGGTTGGCGGGCGAACGGCTGGGCCTCGGCAACGCCAAGAATGCCCAAGGCACTGCCGTCGTCGCGCCAGTCGGCTCCCTGACGATCGCTGAAGTGCTGGCGGATGAAACCGGTCAGGGGCCCCGGGGCCGTGTTGGCGCATTGGCTGCTATCAACCGGGGTGCCGATTCGCCAGAGCAAGACGGCGATGGCCAGAGCCAGCAGGAGACCGCTGTAGAGCGCAGCTTTCATAAGAGTCCGTTCGATGGATGGCACCAGGCAAGGCGGGGGCTTGCAGGGCAGGCAAGGGCCTGCCTGCAAGGATGCGGCGGCGGGCCTGGGCGCGGAGTTTATCCTGACGACGTTCGCGGGCAAGCCCGTTCCTGCGGCAGCAGGTGCCTGTTACAGCGCCGCCAATTGCCCCTGGTACAACACCGGCCCGGTGGGTTGCCCAGTCGGCGAGCCGCCGTGGGGCTCAAGGCTCACCGCCAGGGCGATCGGGGTGCCCAGCAGTTCACGCTGGGCCGGGCTCAGGTTGATCTTGCCCTTGCCCCCCACGGGCACCACGCCGAGGGAAATCGGCTGGCCATCGGCAGGGATCGCCCAGAGTTCCAGGCTGCGGTCCAGGCCGATGGCGGCCAGGGCCAGGGGCTCGACTTGCAGGTACTGGGCGTGGGCCTTGATCCGCAGGGCCGGTTGCTGGTCGGCGCTGAGCAGGGTGGCGCTGTAGCGCACCTGGTCGCTCTGCTGGATAAAGCCGATGTACAGGGTCGCCAGCACCGCGCAGGCGGCGAGCGCCAGACGCCAGCGCATCCACAGCGGACTCTTCTGCGGTACGTGCAGGACTTGCGGTTCTATGCGTGCCTGGATACTCGCCCAGACCCGTTCCGGCACCGCCGCTTCAGGCAGGGCTTCGGTCAGGCAGGCGAGGCTTTCCTGCCACTGCGCCAGTTCTTCGCGCAGCGCCGGGTCGTCCAGCAAGAGCATTTCGAAGCGTCGGCGGGCGGCGCCCTGCATCAGGCCGATGGCGTAGTCGGCGGCCAGGGCGCGCCGGCGTTCAGGGGGTCGATAGTTCATGATTCAAGGCACCGGCGCAGGCGTTCCATGCCCCGACGAATCCAGGATTTGACCGAGCCCAGGGGCGCAGCCAGGTGTTCGGCCAGTTCCGAGCAGGACAGGCCCTGGAAGTAGGCCACGGTGATGGATTGGCGCTGCATGCCTTCGAGGCTTTCCAGGCAGCGGTTCAGGGCCCGGGCGGCGCGGGCGCTGTCCAGCTGGTCGTGGGCCGAGGGCGTTTCATCTTCCAGCTGTTGTTCTTCGAGTTCGCCCAGGGGCCGTTCGCGGTGTTTGCGCAACTGGTCGATGGCCTGGTTGCGGGTGATGTTGACCATCCAGGTCAGGGGCGCGGACAGGTGCGGCTGGTAGCGCACGGCGTTGTTCCAGATGCGCACGAAGCTTTCTTGCAGCACCTCTTCGGCCAGATCGCGACGGCCCATGAAGCGCAGGGCGACGCCATGCAGACGCGGGGCAACCATGTGATAGAGGGTTTCGAAGGCTCGGCGGTCGCCCAGTGAACACTGGGCCAGCAGGTGCCGCAGCTGATCGGTGTCGAGGCTCGAAATGGCGATTCTCCTGACAGGAACGGGGACAAGGGCCAGCGACAGGCGCCGACTGACGCAGCCAGAGATTAGTCCAGGGTGGGTGGTTGTTCCATTCACGTCCTGTTGCCTCATGCCGGGGCCCGGGGGTGGCGCTTGTGGACGATATACGCAGCAGCGGCGGAGCTGGATGCAGGCGCCGGACGGCAGGGCGGGCGTCGGAACATTCGCTGTCGGTTTCAGTCAAATCTGTGCTTTCTCGCCGCCCGAGTCCGGACGGTTTCCCGCCCCATGAGGTTGTTTCGATGAATATTCCACGCGGTTTTGCCCTGGCTACCCTGATGACCCTGGCAGCCGGCTCGGCGTTGGCCGGCGGTTTCAGCTTGAGCGACGCGGCCAACGCCATTGCCGGCATGCAGGGCGGCGACAAGGCCGCTGCCGCCGCGCCGACTTCCCAGACCGCCGGCCTGCTGGGCACCCTGGCGCAACTCAATGTCACCCCTGAGCAGGCCATCGGCGGTACTGGCGCCATGCTCGGCCTGGCGAAGAATCAACTCAGCGGTTCCGACTATTCGCAACTGAGCCAGAGCGTACCGGGCCTGGACCAGCTCTCGGGCGGCAACGCCCTGGGCAGCCTGGGCGCCTTGAGCGGCCTGCTCGGCCAGTCTTCCGGCAAGAGTGCCGGCCTGGGCAGCGCCCTGGGCAACGTCAAGGACACCAATGACCTGAACAACGCCTTTGGCGCCCTGGGTATGGACAGCGGCATGATCGGCCAGTTTGCCCCGCTGATCCTGCAGTACCTGGGGCAGCAGGGTGTTGGTGGTTCCCTGCTGCAAAGCCTGGGCGGCATCTGGGGCGTGAACCAATAACGCTTCCCGGCCCCGGCGCGATCGGCGTCGGGGCTATCGCTCTCGGAGCTTCCCGCAAGCCCTGAAACTTTACCTTTGCGCAGTTTTCGCCCAATCCGGCCTGTGCTATATCTCGCGCCCCGTTTTCCAAGGAAGTTTGAACGCGATGTTCATGGATGCACTGAAGATGTCTTTGCCCGCCGACGCGGTGCTCGGTTTCATGCTCTACATGCTGGGCGCCGCCCTGGTGTTTGCCCTCTACGCGTTCATCTACACGCGCCTGACCCCCTATAACGAATTCGCCCTGATCCGCCAGGGCAACAGTGCCGCCTCCATCGCCCTGTCCGGCGCCTTGCTGGGCTTTGCCATTCCGGTGGCCAGCGCGATTTCCCATTCCATTTCGATCATCGATTTCCTGCTCTGGGCCGGTATCGCCGCGGTGGTGCAATTGCTCACGTTCCTGGTGGTCAGCCTGACCCTCAAGGGCCTGTCCCAGCGCATCGCCAACCAGGAAATTGCCGCGGCGATCCTGGTGGCTTCGGTCTCTGTCGGTGTCGGCCTGCTGAATGCGGCCTGCATGACCCCATCGGTCTGAGGGCGTCGGCATGAAACGCAGTAAAAGCGTGCGCCTGGTGCTGCTGGGCAGTGTGCCGTTTGCCCTGGCCGCCTGTGACGGTCAGCCCCAGGCAACCCGCGAAGTGCGCCAGACCCAGCATTTCAGCAGCGTCCGCGATTGCGTGCTGGCGCAGGTTCCGTCCGCGATCTGCCAGGGCGCTTTCGATGATGCCCGCGAGCGTGGAGAGCTGATAGCGCCGCGTTATCTCGACCTGCAACGCTGTGAAGACGACTTCTTCGCGGGCAACTGCATGGTTTCCAGTGACAACCGCGCCTACGTGCCGATTGCCAAGGGCGTCGCCCTGACCACCCAGCGCACGGTGCCGGTCCAGCCCGAGGACGAGCCACCCGAGCAGGCCAGCTCCAGCAGTTCCAGCAGCTCTGGTGGTGGTGGTGGTGGCACCCGTTCGGGGTCCAGCTTCTGGCGCTGGATCGGCCTGGACTCCACGCCCGAGCCGCGCTATTTCAGTGAGGCGCTGTACAAGGAGCGTGACGGTCGCGGCGGCTCGCAACTGAGCACCCTCAGCCAGCAGGTGGAGAACGGCAGGACCTTTTTTCACGCCAACGGTGGGCGTTTCGGCATGTCCCTGCCGGAACATTTCACCAGCAGCGGTAATCCCCTGGCCGGGGCTCATGAGGTGGTCAGCCGTGGCGGTTTCGGCTCCTCCAGTCGCAGCAGCTGGAGCTTCGGTTCTTGAAGCGCATCCCCAGCACCCCGCGGGTGGATTGGCAGGCCACGGCGGAGCAGTTGGGCTTTGCCTTCCACACTTTCGACGGCGAGCCGTACTGGGACGAGTCGGCCTACTACCGCTTCAGCCTGCGGCAGATCGAGGACGACCTGGAAGACCCGACCCAGGAACTGCACGAGCTGTGCATGGCCCTGGTGGACGAAGTGGTGGACAGCGAAGAGCTGCTGCAGCGCCTGGCGATCCCTGCGGCCTTTCACGAGTTGATCCGCCAATCGTGGAAGCAGGGCGATCCCCATCTCTACGGGCGCATGGACCTGTGCTACGACGGCACGGGCCCGGCCAAGTTGCTGGAAACCAACTACGACACGCCGACCTCGCTGTACGAGGCGAGCTTCTTCCAGTACGTCTGGCTCGAACAGCAGATGCAGCGCGGACAACTGCCGGCTGGCTGCGATCAGTTCAACAGCATCGAGGACAAGCTGCTGCAGGCCTTCGTCCAGGGCGGCTTCAAGTCGCCGATGCACTTTGCCTCGGTGCGCGATTCGCTGGAGGATCGTGGCACGGTCGAATACCTGCGCGATATCGCCCGTCAGGCTGGCCTGGGCACGCGCCTGATTGCCATCGAGGACATCGGCCTGAATGCCGGCGGGCGTTTTGTCGACCTGCTGGAGATGCCCATCGACAGCCTGTTCAAGCTCTACCCCTGGGAACAGCTGTTCAACGAAGCCTTTGGTCCGGCCATTGCCGGCAGCGGCACGCAGTTTGTCGAGCCGCCGTGGAAGGCGATCCTCTCCAACAAGGGCGCTCTGGCCCTGCTCTGGGAACGGCATGCGGGGCACCCGAACCTGCTGCCGGCGTTTATCGACGACGATCCCTCCGCCAGCCTGGGCCCGGGTTGGGTGCGCAAGCCGTTCTTTTCCCGAGAGGGCGCCAATGTGGAGATCTGCACCGAGGGCGGCGAGCGCTTGATCGAGGCCGGGCCCTACGGCGGTGGGCCGTGCATTCGCCAGCAGTTTCACCCGCTGCCGGTGTTTGCCGGCAATCACACGGTGATTGGCAGTTGGGTGATCGGCGATCAGCCGGCGGGGATTGGCATTCGCGAGGACAACTCGCCGATCACCAAGGACAGCAGTCGCTTCCTGCCCCACGTGATCAGCGATTGATCAGCGGCGTTCGCCCAGCAATTCGCTGATGCGCTGGTCCTTGTCGGTCCACAGCTGGTTGACCCAGTCCTGCACCTGCTGGCGGAACACCGGGTCGTTTTCGTAATCGCCGTGCCACAGCGCCGGGTCCAGTTCGCGGGTGCGAATGTCGATGATCACCTTGGGCACGCTGCCGCTGATCAGGTCCCAGAAGCCGGGAATGCGTTCTTGGGGATAGACCACGGTCACGTCCAGCATCGCGTCCAACTGTTCACCCAGGGCCGCGAGGACGAAGGCCACGCCGCCGGCCTTGGGCTTGAGCAGGTGCTGGAAGGGCGAGTCTTGTTGCTGGCGCTTGGCCGGGGTGAAGCGGGTGCCTTCCAGGTAGTTGACCACCGTCACCGGCTGGCGCTTGAACAGCTCGCAGGCGGCTTTGGTGATTTCCAGGTCCTTGCCTTGCAGTTCCGGGTGCTTGGCCAGGAACGCCTTGCTGTAGCGCTTCATGAAGGGGTAGTCCAGGGCCCACCAGGCCAGACCGAGGAACGGCACCCAGATCAGTTCCTTCTTGAGGAAGAACTTGAAGAACGGCGTGCGCCGGTTGAGGGTCTGGATCAGGGCCGGGATGTCGACCCAGGACTGATGGTTGCTCACCACCAGGTAGGAGGTGTCGACCCGCAGGCCATCGCCACCGCGAATGTCCCAGCGGGTGGGGATGCAGCAGGCAAAGATCAGCTTGTCGATCTCGGCCCAGGTTTCGGCGATCCACATCACCGCCCCCGAGGCGTAGTCGCGCAGGCGCCCCGGCAGGACCAGCTTGAGCAGGGCAAACACCATCAGCGGGCCGAACAGCACCAGGGTGTTGAGCAGCAGGAGCAGGGTGACGAAACAGCCGGTGAGCAGGCGGCGCATAAGGCACTCTTGGCAATCTTTTGAGCGCGCCATGATAAGCAGCTTCGGCGGGTACGCCAAATGGCAAGCGGCAAGTAGCAAGCTGCAAGCTGCAAGCGGCGAGCTCCAAGCTTGAGGCTTGAGGCTTGCAGCTGCCTTCATCCGAACCATTTGGTTGGCCACGGTCTAAAATCCCGCTGCCCCTCTCTCAAGGAATCCACTGTCGTGAAATCTGTCCTTGCTCTTGTTTCGCTGTTGGCGCTGCCGGTGATGGCCGCCGAGCCGACCCTGTATGGCCGTTACGAGTACATCCGCCTGCCGGAAATCGGTGAAACCCTGGCCGCCAAGATGGACACCGGGGCCCTGACTGCGTCGCTGTCGGCCAGGGATATCCAGACCTTTACCCGCGATGGCGAGGACTGGGTGCGCTTCCGTCTGGCCACCAAGGATGCCGGGAGCAAGGTCTATGAGCACAAGGTGGCGCGCATCAGCAAGATCAAGAGCCGTTCCGAGGAGGGCGACGAGGCCGAAGAATCGCAGTCGGCCAAGCGCCCGGTGGTGGAGCTGGAGATGTGCCTGGGCAACGTCAAGCGCACGGTGGAGGTCAACCTCACCGACCGCAGCAGCTTCAACTATCCGTTGCTGATCGGCGCCAAGGCGCTGCGGGAATTCGGCGCGGCGGTGAACCCGGCGCGGCGCTATACCGCTGACAAGCCCGACTGCTGATTGACGGGATACCGGGCATCCGGCACCGTTCGCCCACCGAATTTGCGTGCTTGGATGCCATGCCCCATATCCTGATTGTCGAAGACGAAGCGGCCATTGCCGACACCCTGATCTTCGCCCTGCAAGGCGAAGGCTTCACCACCACCTGGCTGAGCCTGGGCCACGCGGCCCTGGAGCATCAGCGGGTAACCCCGGCGGACCTGATCATCCTCGATATCGGCCTGCCGGATATCAGCGGCTTTGAAACCTGCAAGCAGCTGCGGCGCTTCAGCGAAGTGCCGGTGATGTTCCTCAGCGCCCGAGACGGTGAGATCGATCGGGTGGTGGGTCTGGAGATCGGCGCCGACGATTATGTGGTCAAGCCCTTCAGCCCCCGGGAAGTGGCAGCGCGGGTCAAGGCGATCCTCAAGCGCATGACCCCGCGAGCGGCTCCGGATGCAGCTCCGGCGCTGTTCGTGATCGACCCGGAGCGGGTGCAGATCAGCTATCGGGCCCAACCCCTGAGCCTGACCCGGCATGAGTTCCGCCTGTTGCAATGCCTGCTGGAGCAGCCCGAGCGGGTGTTCAGCCGCGAGCAGTTGCTCGATGCCCTGGGGGTGGTGGCGGATGTCGGCTACGAGCGCAATATCGACAGCCATATCAAGAGCCTGCGGGCCAAGCTGCGCCTGGTGGCGGCCGAGGCCGAGCCGATCCAGACCCATCGCGGCCTGGGCTACAGCTACAGCCCGAGCCAGGCCTGATGACGCTGGGTATCCGCATCTTCCTGGTCTACCTGCTGTTCATCAGCCTGACCGGCTATTTCGTGCTGAGCACGGTGATGAAGGAGATCCGCCCCGGCGTGCGCCAGTCCACCGAGGAAACCCTGGTGGACACCGCCAACCTGCTGGCGGAAATCCTGCGGGACGATTTCAAGGCCGGCACCCTCAGCGAGAACCGCTGGCCGCAACTGTTGCGGGCCTATGGCGAGCGGCAACCGGCGGCGACCATCTGGGGCCTGCCGAAGAATCAGGTCAACCACCGCATCTACGTCACCGACGCCAAGGGCATCGTGGTCCTGGATTCCAGCGGCCTGGCGGTGGGCCAGGATTATTCGCGCTGGAACGATGTCTACCTGACCCTGCGCGGCCAATATGGCGCGCGTTCGTCGCGCTCGCTGGCCGACGATCCCAATTCCTCGGTGATGCACGTGGGCGCGCCGATCCGCGACAACGGCCAGATCATCGGTGTGGTCACCGTGGCCAAGCCCAACAGTTCCTTGCAGCCCTACGTCGACCGCACCGAGCGCCGCCTGCTGTGGTACGGCGCCGGGCTGATCGCCATGGGCCTGCTGTTTGGCGCCTTGCTCTCCTGGTGGCTGAGCGCGGCGTTGCGGCGCATGACCGCCTACGCCCTGGCGGTCAGTGAAGGCCGCCGGGCCGAGCTGCCGCACTATCGCGGCGGCGAAATGGAGCAGTTGGCCACGGCGGTGGAGCGCATGCGCACCCAGCTCGAAGGCAAGGCTTATGTCGAGCGCTACGTGCACACCCTGACCCATGAGCTGAAGAGCCCGCTGGCGGCGATTCGTGGGGCGGCGGAGTTGCTGCAGAGCGAGATGCCCCTGGAACAGCGCCAGCGCTTCGTCGGCAATATCGACAGTGAAAGCGCGCGCATGCAGCAGTTGATCGAGCGCCTGTTGAACCTGGCGCAAGTGGAGCAGCGCCAGGGCCTGGAAGAGCGGGTCAGCGTACCCCTGGCGCCCTTGTGCAAGGAGCTGCTGAACAGCCAGCACGGGCGTATCGAAGGCAAGCAGTTGCAGGTGGAATTGTCGGTGCCGGCGGAACTGGCCTGGTCCGGTGAGCCGTTCCTGCTGCGCCAGGCCCTGGGGAACCTGCTGACCAACGCCCTGGATTTCAGCCCCGTGGGCGGCCTGCTGCGTTGCACGGCGCAGCGGGTGGAGGAGGGCGTGGAGCTGGTGCTGTTCAACCAGGGCGAGCCGATTCCGGACTACGCCCTGCCGCGCTTGTGCGAGCGCTTCTATTCCCTGCCGCGCCCGGACAGCGGGCGCAAGAGCACCGGCCTGGGGCTGAACTTCGTCGAGGAAGTGGTGCAGTTGCATGGTGGTCGGATGCACATCGAGAACGTGCCGGGCGGAGTCCAGGTGAGCGTGCGCCTGCCCTGAGGGGGGATTCTCCACAGAGTCTCCACATTGCTCCCATAAAACCCCCATGCCCGCGTCCCAGACTCTCTCCCATTCCAACTGGGAGAGCCTCATGAACCGTAACCTGACCTTCAAACTCGGGGCCATTGGCCTGTTGATCGTGCTGTTGCTGATACCGCTGTTGATGATCAGCGGCCTGATCGGCGAGCGCCAGAGCCTGCGCGACGGCGTGCTCGACGATATCGCCCGCAGCTCCAGCACCCAGCAGCAGATCAGCGGCCCGGTGATGGTGGTGGACTACCGCAAGACCGTGCGCACCTGGAAAACCGACGACAAGACCAAGAAGCGCTACCAGGAAACCAGCGAGCAACAGGGGCGGCTGTTTTTCCTGCCAGAGCATTTCGAACTGGACAGCAAGGCCCAGACCGAGTTGCGCGCCCGGGGGATCTACGAGGCGCGGCTGTTCCACGCCGACAACCACATCAGCGGCCATTTTGCCGTGCCCGAGCAGTACGGCATCAAGGAAGACTTTGCCGACTATCAGTTCGACCAGCCGTTCCTGGCGGTGGGCATCAGCGATATCCGCGGCATCGAGAACGCCCTGCAACTGCAGCTCAATGGCCAGACCCTGGACTTTGCCCCCGGCACCTTTGTCAGCTGGCTGGACGAAGGCGTGCACGTATTGTTGCCGCCCCTGGACCTGAAGAAGAGCACCCGCCTGGACTTCGCCTTCGACCTGCGCCTGCAGGGCACCGGGCAACTGCAGGTGCTGCCGGTGGGCAAGACCAGCAAGGTGCTGCTGACGGCCAACTGGCCGCACCCGAGCTTTGTCGGCAACTATCTGCCGGTGCAACGTGAAGTCACCGAGCAGGGCTTTTCGGCGATCTGGCAGACCTCGTTCTTCTCCACCAATCTGGAACAGGCCATGGAGCGCTGCGCCTACAGCAGCCAATGCCAGGACTTCAACGGCCGCAGCTTTGGCGTGAGTTTCATCGACCCGGTGGACCAGTACCTGAAGAGCGACCGGGCGATCAAATATGCCTTGCTGTTCATCGGCCTGACCTTTGCCGGCTTCTTCCTGTTCGAAGTGCTCAAGAGCCTGTCGGTACACCCGATCCAGTACGGCCTGGTGGGCGTGGCGCTGGCGTTCTTCTACCTGTTGCTGCTGTCGCTCTCGGAACACCTGGGTTTCGAGCTGGCCTATGGCGTGTCGGCGGCGGCTTGCGTGGGCTTGATCGGCTTCTATGTCAGCCATGTGCTGCACAGCTGGCGCAATGGCGCGGTGTTCGCGCTGTCGCTGGCGGCCTTGTACGGCTTGCTGTATGGCCTGCTCAGCGCCGAGGACTACGCGCTGCTGATGGGATCGCTGTTGCTGTTCGGCCTGCTGGGCGTGTTCATGGTGCTGACCCGCAAGCTGGACTGGTATGGCCTGGGACAGCGCAAGGAGCCGGCGCCCCTGCAGTTCGACCTGGAGGCCGTCCATGAGTAAGTCACTGGGCTTGCGCGAAGATCAGCGTCAGCGCGAGCGCCTGACGCAGCGGATTGGCCAGTTGTTTCCGCGGGATGCCTGGTGGCTGGTGCGCCAGCAAGCCGCTCCCCGTGCGGCAGGAGCCGGCTTGCCGGCGAACAGGCCCGAGCGCCTGACCGATTAGACCGGCGGCCGGGTCGCCAGCATCGACGGCCGCTGGCTGACCTCCAGATACCAGGCCGCCAGCTTGGGCTGCTCCTGGCGCCATTCCAGATCGGGGTGGCGGAAGTCCAGGTAGCCCAGGGCGCAGGCGACGCTGATGGCAGCCACATCGAAGTGGCTGGCCAGCTCGGCAATCGCCTCGCTCTCCAGCACCGCCAGGGCACGGCGGATCTTGTCGCGCTGGCCGTCGAGCCACTGCTCCCAGTGTTTTTCCGGGGCACGCAGGGCCAGTTCGTAGCGCACCAGTACCGAGGCGTCCATGATCCCGTCGGCCAGGGCCGCGAGGGTCAGGCGGCGCCAGCGGGCCGAGCCGTCCCGGGGGATCAGCGGGTTGCCGACGTGCTGCTGGTCCAGGTAATCGAGGATCACCCGGCTGTCATACAGCACCTGGCCGTCGGCCAGGCGCAGGGCGGGAATCTTGCCCAGGGGGTTGTCCTGGTTCAGGGCGGCGTCCGGGCTGACCGGGGTCAACTGGCTGGCGTGCAGGGCAACCCGGTTCAACTGACCGGTTTCATGCAGCAGCACCATGACCTTGCGTACGAAAGGTGATGCCGGGTTGTGGAACAGCGTCATGCTTGGGGTGGACATGAATATTCCTCGCGGGTGGGAGTCTCGCAGCCCGGGGATCTTAGCGCAGCCTGTGGCATGGACCACAGGGGCGAGTGGCAGTAGCGACAAGGAGTGATGAATGCGCAGGTCCTATCTTCTGCACGGGTTGTACAGCCTGGCCCTGACCCTGCTAGGCGCGTTGGCGGTGTATCTGGCCCTGCAGTACGAGTTTCGCCGCAAGGGCGAGGGTGAGCCGGAACTGATCATGGCGTTCGCCTACATCGCCTGGTACTGGGCGCTGCCGGCGCTGGCCCTGCCGGGACTGGCCTGCACCCTGCTGCGCCTGCGCGGTCCCGACCCGGTGACCCAGCTGTGGCGCTGGAGCCTGGCAGCCTGCTATGTGCCGCTGCTGGGGCTGGCCTTGTTCAGCGTGCTGGTGGCCATCGAGGCGTTCCAGGAAAACCGCGTGTTCATTCCGGTGATGCTGATCGGCCTCGGGCTTTCGATGTACCTGTGGCGCGGCTTCCCGGCGCCGGGTTCAGGCCGCCGGCTTGCGCCGCAACAGGCCGCGCAGGGCGATCAGCGTCGGTAGGCCCAGGCCCAGCCAGCTCAGGCTGTCCCAGAGCCCGTCGCCCAACAGCGCGGCGAACAAACCGGCGGCGCAGAGCAGGCCAAGCGCCAGGGGCGCGCCGAAGACCTTCCAGAAACTCGCTTGCCGCGGCTTCATCGACGCGCCTCCCGGATCGGCTGGCCGGCCCGTCGGCGGACGATCCACAGGTACAGGCCGCTGCCCAGGACGATGAGGGTCAGCACATCCATCGCCGCCCACAGCAGCTTCATCGGCAGGCCGCCGTAGTCACCGAAATGCAGCGGCTGGGACATGCCCATGGCGTCCATGTACCAGGGGCGCGTGCCCACGGCGGTGACCTGCAGGCTGCTGGCGTCGATCAGCACCGGGGTCAGCAGGTGCGAGGTCAGGTGGCTGTCGCCCTTGAGGAATACTGCGTAGTGATGCTCGCTGGAAAAGCGCGTGCCGGGGAAGGCGATGAAATCTGGTTGCATGCCCGGGGCCGCTTCCCTGGCGATCTCCAGCAGGCGGCTGGCCGGCGCCAGCGAAGTCAGCGCTGGGGCGTCGCGGTAGGGCGCGACCATGGCGCTGAGGCTGTCGTTGCGCCAGGCGGCGATGATCAGGTCGGCGCAGGCGCTGATCACTCCGGTGACGCCCACCACCAGGGCCCAGGTCAGGGTCACCACGCCGATCAGGTTGTGCAGGTCGAGCCAGCGCAGGCGGCGGGATTTGTCCTGGCGCACCGTGGCGAACTTCAACCGGCGCATGAACGGCAGGTACAGCACCGTGCCGGAGACGATCGCCAGCACGAACAGCAGGCCCATGAAGGCCAGCAGCAGTTTGCCCGGCAGCCCGGCAAACAGGTCCACGTGCAGGCGCAGCATGACCATCATCAATCCGCCGTTGGCCGAGGGCATGGCCACGGCCTCGCCGGTGCGGGCGTCGAGCATGAAGGTGTGGGACGAGTTGGGCTCGGTGCCAGCGGTCTTGGCCATGATCGCCATCACGCCATTGGGCTCGTCTTCGTCCCAGCCGAAATACTGCATGACCTCGTCCGGGCGATGGGCCTCGGCAGCCTTGACCAGCTGTTGCAGGTCCAGGTGCGGGGTGTCGGCGGGCATCTCCCGCAGTTCGGGGGCATCCCCCAGCAGATGGTCGATCTCGTGATGGAAGATCAGCGGCAGGCCGGTGAGCGCCAGCATCAGCAGGAACAGGGTGCAGATCAGGCTGGACCAGGTGTGGATCAAGGACCAGCGGCGGATGGTTGTGCTTTTCATTGCTTAGCCTTCAGACACAGCAAGGCCGCCCTTGGCGGACGGCCTGGTGGTTAACTCAGCCGCTTACCATTGATAGGTGGCACTGGCGACCACGCTGCGCTGATCGCCGAAATAGCAGTAGGAGGCGTCGCAAGTGGACAGGTAGTCCTTGTCGAACAGGTTGCTGGCGTTGAGCTTCAGCGAGGCGCCCTTGAGGCTGTTGTCCAGGCGGCCGAGGTCGTAATGCACGGCAGCGTCGAACACCGTGTAGGCGTTGGCCTTGCCCAGCCAGGTGTTGGCCTGGTCGCCATAGGTATTGCCGGTGTAGCGGGCCCCGGCACCGATGCCGAAGCCGTCGAGCACGCCGCTGTGCCAGGTGTAGTCGGTCCACAGGGAGGCTTGCTGGTTGGGCATCAGTTGCAGGCGGTTGCCTTGGTAGATGCCTTTTTTTACCTCGGATTTGGCCAGGGTGTACGCGGCGATGACCTTGAGGTTGTCGGTCACGTCGGACACCGCTTCCAGTTCCAGGCCCTTGACCTTCACTTCGCCGGTCTGGTTGGTGACCGACTCGCCACCGGCGCCGATGCTGGTTACCAGGACATTCTTCTGGGTCAGGTCGTAGACCGCCGCACTGAGCAGCGTGTTCGAACCCGGCGGTTGATACTTGATACCCAGCTCCCACTGTTTACCTTCCGTGGGTTTATACGATTCGGTCGGTGAAACGCTGGCGTTGCTCGCTGGCTGGAACGATTCGGCGTAGGACAGGTACGGCACAACCCCCGAGTCGAACACATAGCTCAGCGCCGCATTGCCACTGAAGTTCTTGCTGCGATCGGTGTTGGTCACGTCCTTCTTGTTGAGGTAGGTGGTGCCCTGGTGCACCCAGTCCTCGCGGCCACCCAGGGTCAGGCGCCATTGCTCCAGGGCCATCTGGTCCTGGACGTAGAGGCCGGTCTGGATGGTTTTCTGGTCGTAGTCGTAATAGGCGTTGGCGCGCGCCGGGCGGACGATCGGCTGGCCATAGACCGGGTTGAAGATATTGGTTTTGCCCCCGTCGCCATAGATCGACAGGTACGAAGTGCTGGTGCGCTGGTGATCCAGGCCGATGAGCAGCGTGTGGTCGATGTCGCCGGTGGCGAAGTTGGCCTGGAAGTTGTTGTCGACCGCGAACTGACCGATGTCCTCGTTGACGTTGGTCGAGGTACGGCTGATGTTGCCCGCCGCATCGGCCGGGGCGTAGGCATAGGAGCCCACGGTCAACTGCTGGAAGGACAGCTCCGACTTGGTGTAGCGCAGGTTCTGGCGGAACTGCCAGACATCGCTGAACCGGTGCTCGAAGGCGTAGCCCAGGGCGTAGTAGGTGCGGTCATAGAACTCGTAGTCCGGGTCGCCCAGGTTCTTGTGATGGGAGACTTGGCCCAAGGGCGATTTGATCTTGGTGCCCTGGATCGGCATGAACTGGCTGGTGGCGCCGGTATCGTCGCGGGTGAACTGCGAGAGCAGGGTCAGGCTGGTGTCGGGATCGATGTTCCAGGTCAGGCTGGGGGCAATGTTGTAGCGCTTGTTGTCGATGTGGTCGACCTGAGTGCCAGCATCGCGCACCACGCCGCTGAGCCCGTAGAAGAACTGGCCTTGATCGTCGATCTTGCCGGTGCTGGCGAAGTTGATCTGGCGGTAGTTGTCGCTGCCGTACTGGATCTGCACGGCATGGCTGGTGGCTGCGCTGGGGCGCCTGCTGACCATGTCCAGCAGGCCGCCCGGCGGGGTCTGGCCATACACCGAGGACGCCGGGCCACGTAGCAGGGCCAGGCGATCGAGGTTCCAGGTTTCCGCTTTCGGGTTGGCATATACGCCGCGGGGCAGGGGCAGGCCATCGAGGAATTGGGTGGGCTCGAAGCCACGCACGCGCATCCAGTCATAGCGGGTGTCGCTGCCGTAGCTGGCGGAAACGATGCCAGGCATGTAGCGCACGGCGTCGTCGAGATTCTGCACGTTACGGTCTTCCATCTGCTGGCGGGTAGCGACGGAGATCGAGCGCGGTGCTTCGACCAGCGCGGTGTCGGTCTTGGTGCCGGCGGCGGTACGCGTGGCAAGGTAACCGTCGGCCGGGCCCCAGGCACTTTCGCCAGCCTGCTGGCCGGTGATGTTGGTTTCCGGCAAGGCGACCACGCCGTCGGTGCTTGCCGCCAGGCTGTAGCTGCCGGCACTGCTGTGTTGCAACTGCAAACCAGTGCCTCGCAGGGCCTCACGCAGGGCGCCGGGGGCATCGAACTGGCCCTTGACCGGGGCCGAGGTCTTGCCCGCCGCCAGGGACGGATCGAGGCTCAGGGCCAGGCCGGCCTGGCTGGCGATCTGGTTCAGGGTGCTGGCCAAGGGCGCGGCCGGCAGGTCGTAGGCGCGCACGCTGGACGCTTGCTCGGCGGCCATCAGGCCCTGGCTGGCCAGCGGGGCGCAGAGGGCGATGGCGACAGCCAGCAGGCTGGGGCGTAACAGGGTGTCTAGCGAGCGGGACATGGGGCGGCTCCTGAATGGAAATGTTTCGCAATTGCCTAGGTGCCGGACGAGATTGGAAAAGTGATAGGGCGGATTGAAAATAATTTCGATTCGGATGGATGGTGGGCGCTTCGCTGGCAAGCCAGCTCCTACGGGATCGGTGTAGGAGCCAGCTTGCTGGCGAAGGTCGCGACACCGATCTCAGCGTTTGGCGTCGGTCTTGGCCGTCACGGTTACCCACCAGTCGGTGTGCCGCTCGATCTGCACCGGCAGGGTCGGCAGCAGGGCATTGAGCGCGAGGTCAGTGTCCTGCAGCGGAAAGCTGCCGGTAATGCGCAGGTCGGCCACTTCCGGGGCTACGCCCAGGTAGCCACGGCGATAACGACCCAGTTCGGCGATCAGGTCGCCGAGGCGGATGTTGTCCACCACCAGCATGCCCCGGGTCCAGGCGTCGGCCCCCGGGGTCAGGCTCGGCAACGGCTCCAGGCCAGCGCGGCGCATCAGCACTTGCTGGCCCTGCTTGAACACCTGCTCGCCCTGAGCGGCTTGCGGTCGCGCCGCCACCGCCGATTGCAGCACCCCGAGGCGGGTGCCCTGGTCTTCACGCTGGACCAGGAACCGCGTGCCCAGGGCGCGCATTTGGCCGTCGCGGGTTTCGACGATGAAGGGGCGGCTGTCGTTGTGCCCGGTTTCGATGAGGATTTCGCCTTCCTGGAGAACGATCCGGCGCTGCTTCTCATCGAAGCGCACATCCAGTGCACTGTGGGTATTGAGGTTGATCACCGTACCGTCTGTCAGGCGCAGGGTGCGCTGCTCACCGGTGGCGGTGCGCTGGTCGGCCAGCCAGTAATCCACTGGCAGGTAACGCTCCCCGGCAAACAGCGCCAGCCCGACCACCAGCACCACGCTGGCGACTCCACGCCCCAGCTTGCGCACCTGCCGGCGCAGGCCTTCGCGCGATTGCAGCAAGGCGTTGCGCGCAGGCCCCGAGGCGACGCTGACACGCTGGTCGAGCATGCCCAGTTGGCGCCAGGCCCGGGCATGTTCTTCATGGGCGGCGTGCCATTTGGCGAACTCCTCGCGCTCCAGTGCGCTGGCATCGCCATCCAGCGACAATTGCCAGGCGATGGCGGCGTCCAGCACCCGTGCCGACACCGGTTTGCAACTGATGGGGGTCATAGCGGCTCCCCGTACAGGGCGATGTAGCACTGGCGAATACCCTGGGCCAGGTACTGGCGCACCCGAGGCACCGAAACCCCGAGCCGCTCGGCGATCTCGGCGTGGCTCAGGCCGTCGAGGCGGCTATGGAGGAAGGCCATGCGCGCCTTGCTCGAAAGCTTGCCCAGCAGGCGGTCGATGGCCTTGAGGTCTTCGAGGATCATCTGTTGTTGCTCCGGCGAGGGCTGCTCACCCTCGGGAATCAACATCAGTTCGTTGAGGTAGGCCTGTTCCAGCGCGGCGCGGCGGAAATAATCGAACAGCAGGCCCTTGGCGATCGCCACCAGGAATGCCCGGGGCTCCCGGGGCGTCTTGAGTTCGTCACGGCCCAGCAGGCGCACGAAGGTGTCCTGGCTGAGGTCCTCGGCCCGCTGGCTGCAGGCCACGTTGCGCCGCAGCCAGGCCAGCAGCCAACCACGATGGTCGCGATACAACGCACCAACCAGCTCATTGCGAGGGCTTTGGACTGACGACAACGGGACTCACCAATCGGGAAGGTTAAAGTAACGAGAATTATTCGCGATTGTCGCAGAGGCGAAACAGTGGCGCAATTGACGTCGGTCGGCTGCCTTGCTGCTGAAGGTGGCTGGTGCTGAAGAGGTTGGTCGGCAGAGAAAGCCGTTGTGGCGAGGGAGCTTGCTCCCGCTGGCGTGCGCCGCACGCCCAAGGCTCTGTGTCAGGTGGAACCGGGACTCGGGTTTTACGGCCGCTGCGGGGCCGAGCGGGAGCAAGCTCCCTCGCCACAGGTATCTGCGCCGTTGCGATGGATCAGAACGAAGGGGCCTGCTGCCGGCGTCTCCACTGGCTGAGGCGCTGTTGCAGGTTCAGCGGGCTGTGGATCTGTTGCTGGCGGGCGCGGTTGAACAGGATCAATGCCAGTTCCGCGGTGGCCAGGGCGTCGGCCGCTGCGTGGTGACGCTCCGCGACTTGCAGCTTGAACCAGTCGACCCAGTCATCCAGCCCGGCTTCGCGGATCGGGGCCTCTGGGCAGAGCATGGGCGCCATGTCCGCGACGTCGAGGAAGCGGTGCTGCAGGCGATAGCCCAGGCTGTCCTTCAAGGCCCGGCCGAGCATGTGCTGGTCGAAGGGCGCATGAAAGGCCAGCAGCGGGCTGTCGCCGACGAACTCCATGAAATCCAGCAAGGCTTCCACCGGATCGCAGCCGGCGGCGATGGCGCTGGGGCCCAGGCCGTGGATCAGCACGCTGGGGCTGAGTTTGTGGCCCTCGCGTTGCAGGGTGCGCTCGAACTGCTGGCTGAAGTCGATGGCACCGTCCTCGATCACCACCGCGCCGATCGACAGCACCTGGTCGCGGTTGAGGTTGAGGCCGGTGGTTTCCAGGTCCACCACCACCCAGCGCTGTTCGCGCAGGCTGCCGTCACCCAGTTCGGTGAAGGCGGGCAGGCGGTCGCGGCGTTGTTGCTGCTCGGCGGTCAGTACGCTGACGGCGGGACGGAACCAGGCAAACAGGCTCATAACTGGTACCGCAGGGCCAGGCTGCTTTGCAGGCGCTGGGCCTGGCGCAGGGACTCGCGCAGGATGCGCCGGTCCAGGTGGTTCAGGCTGTCCGGGTCGACGCGGTTGGAATAGGGCTGGTTCTCCCGGGTCTGGCGTTGATGCTGTTGCATGCGGGTCTGCTGGATGAAGTGGTAGGCCTCTTCATAAGCCGCGCCGTCCAGGGGCTCGATGACTTGCCTGGACACCAGCTGGCGCAGGCGCTCCAGGGTATTGATCGCGCCGATGCCGTTGGCCAGGGCCAGCAGCCGGGCGCCGTCGACGAAGGGCGTGAGGCCCTGGACCTTGAGGTCGAGGGTGGCCTTTTCGCCGTTCTTGCGGGCCAGCACGAACTCGCGAAAACGCCCCACCGGCGGGCGCTGGCGCAGGGCGTTTTCCGCCATCATGCGCTGGAACAGGCGGTTGTCCGCGACCTGGTCGAGGATGCCCCGGCGCAGCTGTTCGGCGCCCTGTTCATCGCCCCAGACCACCCGCAGGTCGAAATAGATGCTCGAACCCAGGAGGTTTTCCGGGGTCGCCTCACGGATGAAGGCGGCGAAGCGCCGGGACCATTCGGCGCGGGACAGGCACAGCTCGGGGTTGCCGGCCATGATGTTGCCCTTGCACAGGGTGAAGCCGCACAGCGCCAGGCTCTGGTTGATCTGCTGGGCAATGGGCAGCAGCTTGCCGCGAATTTCCGCGGCGTGGGCGGCGTCCCGGGCTTCGAACAGGATGCCGTTGTCCTGATCGGTGTGCAGGGTCTGTTCGCGCCGGCCTTCGCTGCCAAAGCACAGCCAGCTGAAGGGCACGCCGGGATCGCC
Organism: Pseudomonas sp. TKO26; assembly: GCF_003225665.1. Classification (NCBI taxonomy): domain Bacteria; kingdom Pseudomonadati; phylum Pseudomonadota; class Gammaproteobacteria; order Pseudomonadales; family Pseudomonadaceae; genus Pseudomonas; species Pseudomonas sp. TKO26. The sequence goes on along the minus strand of NZ_QKLN01000011.1, from coordinate 70,962 downwards.
CTTGTCGGCCAGGGTCAGTTCGATCACCCGGCATACGGTGTGATCGTTGAGCAGGGTGATGATGTGGGTGATCTGGGTCGAGGAGGCGCCGTGGGCCAGCATGCGTTCCACCAACTGGCCGATCTCGCCCCGCAGCGCCACCAGATGCTCGACCCGGGGTGCGTTGCGGATGGTCCGGGCCAGGTGTACCAGATCGACCCGTTGCAGGGAGAACAGGTCGCGTTCGGACACCACGCCGCACAGGCGCTGCTCCTTGACCAGGCAGACGTGGGCGATATGGCGCTCGGTCATGGCGATGGCGGCGTCGAAGGCGCTGTGGTCCGGGCTGAGAAAGAACGGCGCCTGGGTCATGTGGCGTTCGATGGGCTGGTTGAGGTCCTGGCTGCCGTCGGCCACCACCTGGCGCAGGTCGCGCAGGGTGAAGATCCCCAGGGGCGCCTTGTGTTCGTCCACCACCACGATGCTGCCCACTTGCTGTTCGTGCATCAGCGCCACGGCTTCGCGCAACGGCGTCTGCGGACTGCAGGCCACCGGGTGACGCATGGCTAGCTCGCCGAGGCGGGTGTTCAGCGAATACTGGGTGCCGAGGGTTTCCACGGCCTTCTGCTTGACCTGCTGGTTGACCTGATCCAGCAGGCTGCTGACCCCGCGCAGGGCGAAATCGCGGAACTCCGCGGACAGGGCGAACAGTTTGATGAAGGCGTTCTTGTTCAGTTGCAGGCAGAAGGTGTCTTCGGCAGCGCGATGTTCGGTGCGGGTCGCCCGTTCGCCGAGCAAGGCGGCGAGGGGAAAGCACTCGCCGGTGGTGATTTCGAAAGTGGTTTCGGTGCTGCCCTTGGCGGCGTGGGTGCGTTCGCCCACGACCCGGCCCTGCTTGACGATGTAGAAGTGCTCGACCGGACCGTCGGCCGGCTTGATGATGCTCTCGCCCGGCCCATAGAAGCGCAGCTGGCATTGCTCCACCAGGTAGGCCAGGTGGAGGTTTTCCATCTGGTTGAAGGGCGGGAAGCGTTGCAGGAACTGCACGGTCCCCTGGATGTTCTGCAACACCGCGGTCTTGCCGGCCTGGGTGAAGGCGTCCGCTTTACTCATAACGATTACCGCAGTCTTTTTGGAGTTGTTGTGGTCGTATCACGGCAATGGTCGGCGCCTGGGGCGGGAGTGCCCATTGGACGTAAGTCTAGGTAGCGGTCGCTTTCCAGGACATTTGGCTTTGAGCCTGCGGTCATCCATGCGAAAACGCTCTGATCGGGGCTCTTGGCAATTTTTCCGACGAAGTGCACATTGGAAGCCTGCTTAGCGATGTCTGACCACAGTGCTAGGGGATTGATTGGTTCATGTAGAGAAATGTATGCCCGACCACGATATTTTGAGTGACGCCGAGCGCGAGGCTCTGAGCGAGGCCATGCTCGAGCCGGACCTGCCCGCTCAGCGTGTGCTCATTGCCGATGACGATAAGGATGCCCGGGAGCTGCTTGCGGAGATTCTGGGTCTGGATGGCATTCGCTGCATGACCGCAGCCAGCGGCAAGGCCGCTCTCGAACTGCTCGAATCGAACAAATCCATCGGCCTGCTGATCACTGATCTGCGCATGGCGCCCTGCAGTGGCCTGGACCTGATTCGCCGGGTGCGTGAATCGGAGCGGGCGGCGCTGCCGATCATCATCATTTCCGGTGACGCCGATGTGCGCGACGCGATTGCCGCCATGCACCTGAGCGTGGTGGATTTCCTGCTCAAACCCATCGATACCGGCAAGCTTCTGGCCCTGGTCAAGCATGAGCTGGGAGTGGTGCGCTAGAAGGCTTTCGACACTGGCAATAAAAAAGCCCCGGTCCACAGGACCGGGGCTTTTTCATGGGTGTTGCCAGGCGTTGTTACAGGCCGTTCTTGGCCTTGAACTCGCGACGGCGACGGTGCAGGACCGGCTCGGTGTAGCCGTTGGGCTGCTGGGTGCCTTCGATCACCAGTTCCAGGGCTGCCTGGAAGGCGATGTTGCTGTCGAAGTCCGGCGCCAGCGGGCGGTACAGCGGGTCGCCGGCGTTCTGCCGGTCAACCACCGGGGCCATGCGCTTGAGGCTTTCCAGCACCTGCTCCTGGGTCACCACGCCGTGGCGCAGCCAGTTGGCGATGTGCTGGCTGGAGATGCGCAGGGTGGCGCGGTCTTCCATCAGGCCGACGTCGTTGATGTCCGGCACCTTGGAGCAGCCCACGCCCTGGTCGATCCAGCGCACCACGTAGCCGAGAATGCCCTGGGCGTTGTTGTCCAGTTCGTTCTTGATCTGCTCGGCCGACCAGTTGGTATCGCTGGCCAGGGGGATGGTCAGGATGTCGTCCACCGAAGCGCGAGGGCGCTTGGCCAGTTCGGCCTGACGGGCGAACACGTCGACCTTGTGGTAGTGCAGCACGTGCAGGGCAGCGGCGGTTGGCGACGGCACCCAGGCGGTATTGGCACCGGCCAGCGGGGGGGCGGTTTTCTGTTCGAGCATGGCGGCCATCAGGTCCGGCATGGCCCACATGCCCTTGCCGATCTGTGCGCGGCCTTGCAGGCCGGTGGACAGGCCGATGTCGACGTTCCAGTTCTCGTAGGCGCCGATCCATTTCTCGGCCTTCATGTCGGCCTTGCGCACCATGGCGCCGGCTTCCATGGAGGTGTGGATCTCGTCGCCGGTGCGGTCGAGGAAGCCGGTGTTGATGAACACCACGCGCTCGCTGGCGGCCTTGATGCAGGCCTTGAGGTTGACCGTGGTGCGGCGCTCCTCGTCCATGATCCCGACTTTCAGAGTGTTGCGCGGCAGGCTCAGCACGTCTTCGATGCGACCGAACAGTTCGTTGGTGAACGCGGCTTCTTCAGGGCCGTGCATCTTCGGCTTGACGATGTACACCGAGCCGGTGCGGCTGTTCTTGCGCGAGGTGTTGCCGTTGAGGTTGTGGATCGCCGCGAGGCTGGTGACCAGGCCGTCGAGGATGCCTTCCGGCACTTCGTTGCCGTGCTTGTCGAGGATCGCGTCGATGGTCATCAGGTGACCGACGTTGCGCACGAACAGCAGCGAACGGCCGTGCAGCTTCACCGGCTCGCCGTTGACGCCGGTGTATTCGCGGTCGGCGTTCATGGTGCGGGTGAAGGACTTGCCGCCCTTGGCGACTTCTTCCGCCAGGTCGCCTTTCATCAGGCCAAGCCAGTTGCGGTAGATCACCACCTTGTCATCGGCATCGACGGCGGCGACCGAGTCTTCGCAGTCCATGATGGTGGTCAGGGCCGCTTCCATCAGCAGGTCCTTGACCCCGGCGGCATCGGTCTGGCCGACCGGGCTTGCGGCGTCGATCTGGATCTCGAAGTGCAGGCCGTTGTGCTTGAGCAGGATCGCGGTAGGGGCTGCGGCATCGCCCTGGTAGCCGATCAGTTGCGCATCGTCGCGCAGGCCGCTGTTGCTACCGCCCTTGAGGCCCACCACCAGCTTGCCGCCGACGATCTTGTAGCTCAGCGAATCCACGTGGGAGCCGGCGGTCAGCGGCGCCGACTCATCGAGGAAGGCACGGGCGAAGGCAATGACCTTGTCGCCGCGAACCTTGTTGTAGCCTTTGCCCTTTTCCGCGCCATCGGCTTCGCTGATGGCGTCGGTGCCGTACAGCGCGTCGTACAGCGAGCCCCAGCGGGCGTTGGAGGCGTTGAGGGCGAAGCGCGCATTCATCACCGGCACCACCAGCTGCGGGCCGGCCATGTGGGCGATTTCTTCATCGACGTTTTGCGTCGTGGCCTGGAAATCCGCCGCTTCTGGCAGCAGGTAACCGATGTCTTGCAGGAAGGCTTTGTAGGCCACGGCATCGTGGGCCTGGCCGGCACGGGACTGGTGCCAGGCATCGATCCGCGCCTGGAAATCGTCGCGTTTGGCGAGTAGGGCTTTGTTCTTCGGTGCCAGGTCGTGAATGACCTTGTCGGCACCGGCCCAGAACGCGTCGGCGGTGAGGCCGGTACCGGGAATGGCTTCGTTGTTCACGAAGTCGAACAGGACTCTGGCGACCTGCAGGCCACCGACTTGAACGTGTTCAGTCATTGCTTGCCTCACTCTGCTCAGCTATTTCGCTTTTCAGCTCTTCAAATTAACAATGAAGCCGGCGGCCATTTAAAGCACAACCCTGTTCACCAGTACATGCCATTGCGGGCGGCTGGGTGCTTCCAATCAACGGCAGAGCCTTGCTGATGGGGGGTTGCAGGGGTTGCAGTCAGGCCTTGGCGGACATCGTTCCAACGTTATGTAGTGCGCGCTGCGGCATACTACATGATGAATTGCGGTTGTGAAAATTAGACTAAATTCGTCGTTCCGCGACTTAAGAATGCAGTGCGGTCACGCTGGGGGATGCGGTGTTCTCAAAAAGCCGGTGGATTGTTCCATATAAATACAAAAAGTTGTACACGATTTGTGTTTTGCCCTGCGCTGCCCTCGTAGGAGTCGGCTTGCCGGCGAATGGGCCTTCGGGATTTGCGTCGGCCTCGCGGGCGCATTCGCTGGCAAGCCGGCGCCTACGCAAGCTGCTGTGATATGGGCTGGAAGGCGCGGGGATTGAGGCTGCCTATAATTGCTCTTTCATCATGAAAAGAGGGCTGCGCCATGGACCATCTCGTTCTCACGGTATTCGCCCCGGACAAGGCCGGACAGGTCGAGCGGATCGCCCAGTGCATCGCCGAACATGGGGGCAACTGGCTGGAAAGCCGCCTGTCGCGCATGGCCGGGCAGTTTGCCGGCATCCTGCGGGTCGGAGTCCCGGCCGAGGCCTACGATGAGCTGGTGGATGCCTTGCAGGGGCTGTCGGCCCAGGGCATTCGGGTGTTGATCGCCGAAAGTGGCATCGAACAGTCCTGCACCTGGAAACCCATCGCCATGGAGCTGGTGGGCAACGATCGCCCGGGGATCGTTCGCGACATCACGCGCTTGCTGGCGGAACAGGGGGTCAATCTCGAACGGCTGGTGACCGAGGTGCGCCCGGCGCCCATGAGCAGCGAGCCGCTGTTTCACGCGGAGGCAGTTCTGGCGGTGCCTCTGACCTTGTCTCTGGATGTATTGCAGTCGCGCCTGGAAACCCTGGCTGACGACCTGATGGTGGAGTTGGTGCTACGCAGCGAGGTCTGAACCCCGTCCCGCGGGTTATCCCAGTAATCCGTGCATGCGCCTGTGGATAACCTGTAGAGACCCGGCGCCAGCCCAACAGCGCCGCGGCTTAGCGTGCTCTGATCAAAAAACCAGCAGTTTCAAGGGCTTGTGCACAAAGGGCGGGGATCAGGTTGTGGATAACCTTGGGAAGAACCGCTGCAGGCCACGACTGGCATGGCCTGCAGGATGTTGGGCGTTTTTTGATCAGCGGCGGCCGCGCAGGCTCAGCCAGGCATCGACGCTGTACACCGCCAGTCCCGCCCAGATGAACATGAAGGCCAGCAGGGTGCTGGAGGACAGGTGTTCGTCAAACAGCAGCACCGCTTGCAGCAGCACCAGGGTCGGCGCCAGATACTGCAGGAAGCCCAGGGTGGTGTAGGGCAGGTCGCGGGCGGCGGCGTTGAAGCACACCAGGGGAATCAGCGTGACCGGGCCGGCGGCCACCAGCCACCAGGCTTGGGAGCTGCTCCAGAATTCGGCATGGGCGCTGCTGGCATCGGGGTTTAGCAGGAGCCAGCCCAGGGCGATGGGCACCAGCATCCAGGTTTCCACCACCAGCCCGGGCAGGGCCTTGACCGGCGCCTGCTTGCGGATCAGCCCATAGAAACCGAAGCTCAGGGCCAGGATCAGCGACACCCAGGGCAGGCTGCCCACTTGCCACACTTGCTGGGCCACGCCGACTGCCGCCAGGATCACCGCCAGCCACTGCAGGCGCCGCAGGCGTTCGCCCAGGATCAGCATGCCCAGCAGCACATTGACCAGGGGGTTGATGTAGTAGCCCAGGCTGGCTTCAAGCATGCGGCCGTTGTTCACCGACCAGACATAGGTCAGCCAGTTGGCGGCGATCAGTGTGCCGCTCAGGGCCAGGATCGCCAGACGCCTGGGGTTGTCGCGCAGCTCGCGCCACCAGCCGGGATGCTTCCACACCATCAGCAACAGAGCGCCGAACAGCGCCGACCAGAGCACCCGGTGAATGATGATTTCCACGGCGGGAACGCTGGCGATGGCTTTGAAATAGAGCGGAAACAGACCCCAGATGATGTAGGCGGTCAGGCCCAGGATGTACCCGCGACGCGGGTTGGCGGCTTGCATGCAGAGTCCTTGCTTAGGCAGCTAACAAAGCCGCGATTGTAAGGAGAATTGTCAGGACATGTCCTGACTTTTGCATCGCTCGTTTCTGTGGGGGAGGGCTTGTGGGCAATGGCGAACTTACGGGCCTCTTCGCTGGCGAGCCAGCTCCTACGGTTGGCGTTGTATCGAGGTGGACTCTTGTAGGAGCCGGCTTGCCGGCGAAGGCGACCTCATCGGCCTCTTTGCTGGCAAGCCAGCTCCTACAGGCCGGTCAGAACAGTTTGAGGGGCTCTTCGTCGAGCGCCGCCAGCTGTTCGCGCAGGGCCAGGACCTGTTCGCCCCAGTAACGCTCGCTGCCGAACCAGGGAAAGCTGTGGGGGAACGCCGGGTCGTCCCAGCGCCGCGCCAGCCAGGCGCTGTAGTGCATCAGGCGCAGGGCCCGCAGCGGTTCGATCAGGGCCAGCTCCCGTGGGTCGAAATCGTGGAACTCGCTGTAGCCATCCATCAGTTCCGAGAGCTGGCCGAGGCAGTCCTGGCGATTGCCGGCGAGCATCATCCACAGGTCCTGCACGGCAGGCCCCATGCGGCAGTCGTCCAGGTCGACGATATGGAACATCTCGTCGCGGCACATCATGTTGCCCGGGTGGCAATCGCCGTGCAGGCGGATGGTCTGGTGCGGGGTGGCCTGGTACACCTCTTCCACTCGCTTGAGCAGATCCCGGGCCACGGACTCGTAGGCCGGCAGCAGGCTCTTGGGAATGAAGCCGCCTTGCAGCAGTGTGGTCAGGGAGTCGTGGCCGAAGTTCTGCACCCCCAGGGCTTCGCGGTGCTCGAAGGGGCGGGTCGCGCCTACGGCGTGCAGGCGCCCGAGCAACTGGCCGAGGCGATAGAGCTGGTCCAGGTTGCCCGGTTCCGGGGCCCTGCCGCCGCGGCGGGGAAACAGGGCGAAGCGAAAGCCCGCGTGCTCGAACAGGCTGGCCCCGTCGTGGATGATCGGCGCCACCACCGGCACCTCGCACTCGGCCAGTTCGAAGGTGAAGCGGTGCTCTTCGAGAATGGCTTCATTGGTCCAGCGCTGGGGCCGGTAGAACTTGGCGATCAGTGGCTCGCTTTCGTCGATACCCACCTGATAGACGCGGTTTTCGTAGCTGTTGAGCGCCAACACGCGGGCGTCGCTGAGAAAGCCGATGCTTTCAACGGCGTCCAGGACCAGGTCGGGGGTCAGTGTTTCAAACGGGTGGGACATGCTTACTCCTGCTCGCAGCAGGCTGCCGCGTCCGGCCAGGCATGGTAACGCAGACGGGGAGCCAGTGGGGGAGGGTTTGCCGGTGGTTCGCCGGCGAGCCGGCTCCTACGAAGGGAGGAGCCGGTGGGCACAGCGCGAGGATCAGGCGCCGATGATGCCGCCGTCTTCCCGGGTGATGGCCATTACCGAGGAGCGTGGCTTGCCGTTGGGCAGGTGCTCGGGGAAGGTCGAGCCGCCGTTTTCTCCAGGGTGCTGGATACCGACGAACAGGGTCCTCTGGTCCGGGGCGAAGGCGATCCCGGTGACCTCGCAACCCACGGGCCCCACCATGAAACGGCGGATTTCGCCGCTCTGAGGGTCGGCGCAGAGCATCTGGTTGTTGCCCATGCCGGCGAAATCGCCGCTGTTGCTGTAGTCGCCGTCGGTGAGGATCCACAGGCGTCCAGCCTGGTCGAAGCCCAGGCCGTCGGGGCTGTTGAACATGTTCTCTGGGGTGATGTTGGACGAGCCGCCTTTGGGCTGACCTGCATGTACGCCGGGGTTGCCGGCGACCACGAACAGGTCCCAGGTGAAACTCAGGGCGCCGTGATCGTCGTTGCCGGTGCGCCAGCGCAGGATCTGCCCGTAGACGTTCTTCTCCCGCGGGTTGGGCCCGCCAACCGGTTGGCCGTCTTCGCCACGTTTGACGTTGTTGGTCAGGGTGCAATAGACCTGGCCGTCCTTGGGGCTGACCACAATCCATTCCGGGCGGTCCATGCGGGTGGCCTGGACCACGCTGGCGGCCAGGCGTGCCTGGATCAGCACCTGGGCCTGGTCGGCGAAGCCGCTGCTGGCGTCGATGCCGTTCTTGCCGTGGGTCAACTCGATCCACTGGCCCTGGCCCTTGGGCCGGTCCGGATTGCCGTCACCGGCATCGAAGCGCGCCACGTACAAGGTGCCGTGGTCCAGCAGGTCGCGGTTGGCCTTGGGGTTGCGGTGGTTGATCTGGTCGCGGCTGATGAACTTGTAGATGAATTCGCCGCGCTCGTCGTCGCCCATGTAGACCACGGCGCGGCCGTCGCGGGTTTGCGCCAGGGCGGCGTTTTCATGCTTGAAGCGGCCCAGGGCGGAGCGCTTGACCGGGGTCGATTGCGGATCGAAGGGGTCGATCTCCACTACCCAGCCGTGGCGGTTGAGTTCGTTGGGATTCTTCGCCAGGTCGAAGCGCGGGTCGTGCAGGTGCCAGTTGATCTCCTTGCTGGCCACCACGGCGCCATAGCGTTTCTGCGCAGCGTCGAACTTCTGCTCGGCATTGCTGCTGCCGAAACAGTCGGTGAAGTTTTCTTCGCAGGTCAGGTAGGTGCCCCAGGGCGTCTTGCCGTTGGCGCAGTTCTGGAAGGTGCCGAGGACTTTCTTGCCCTTGGGGTCGGCCGCGGTCTTGAGCAGGTCGTGGCCGGCGGCGGGACCGCTGAGGCGGATCGGTGTGTTGCCGTGGATGCGCCGGTTGTAGCGCGAGCCCTGGACGAACTGCCATTGGCCGTTCTTGTGCTGCACCTCGATGACCGACACGCCTTCACTGGCCTGGGCCTTGCGCACGTCTTCGGCGGACTGCGGCAGGCCGCCGTGGGGGTAGAGGTAGCGGTAGTTGGTGTACTCGTTGTTGATCGCCATCAGCGCCCGGTGCTTGTCGTCCGGGAAGGCGAACAGGCTCATGCCGTCGTTGTTGTCGCCGAACTGCACTTCCTGGGCCTGGGCGGTGCCGTTGCCGCTGGGGTCGAAGGCCGGTCCGTTCTTGGCCAGCGGCTGGCCCCAGCTGATCAGCACCGAGGACTTGTAGCCCGGTGGCAGGGTGATGCTGTCGCTGGTGGCGGCCGCAATGCCGGTAAAGCCCAGCAGCTGGCTGTTGCCGGCGCTGACACCGGCGGCCAGGGCGCTGCGGCCGAGCAGTCCGCCACCGAGAAACAGTGCGGCGCCGCACAGGGCTCCGGCACCGATGAAACCGCGGCGGCTGAGGCCGACCATCTGTTCCAGGTCGGTGGGTTGGTCTTCTTCCAATAGCAGGCTCATATCAGGCTCCCTGAAGGTTTTTGCAGCCACCTTAGTGAGCCTCCATGACGAACAGATTGCAGTCGCAAGTCGCCGGGGCCGGCTTAGAGCGGGGTGCCGAGCAGGACCTGGGCGGGGGAGAAGTGCACCTGGACGGCCTGGTTTTCTCCAAGCGCGAGGTCTTTGAGCCGGCAGGGCTCGGCCAGGGCGCAGAGGGTCTGGCCATTGGGCAGGACCACTCTGACTTCCCAGGGGCCAGCTTCGGCTTGGAGAATCTGCTCGATGGTGCCGTTCAGGCAATTGTGTCCAGTTGTTGCCGGGGTGCCGATGGGGTGCAGCTCCAGCCAGCCGGCCTTGATCAGCGCCACCACTTCGGTGCCGGCGACCAGCTCCAGGCGCTGGGTGCTGTCGTGGGTGATTTGCGCCTTGAGAATCAGGCCCTCGGCCAGACTCAGGCTGATCAGGTCGTTGCAGCCCTGGGGGGCGATGGCCTGGACCTTGCCGTGCAGCTGGTTGCGGGCACTGGTGCGCAGCATCAGGCGTCCCAGCAGGTCGAGGTCGCTGGCCTCCTCTGCGGCCTCCAGGACCTGGGCTTGCAGGGCTTGCAGGCGTTGGTAGAGGCGCAGCACGCGCAGGCCTTCGGGCGTCAGCCTGGCACCGCCGCCGCCCTTGCCGCCAATGCTGCGCTCGACCAGCGGGCTGGCGGCCAGGTTGTTCAACTCGTCGATGGCGTCCCAGGCGGCCTTGTAGCTCAGGCCGGCGCTTTTCGCCGCGCGGGTGATGGAGCCCTGTTCGGCAATGTGCTGGAGCAAGGCGATGCGCTGCGGGCGGCGGACGATGTGCTGGGTCAACAGAGTGGGCAGGGACATGGCTGGTGGGCTTCGGGCACTGAAGGTGGACAGGGAGTTTGCGACTTGGGCAATCAGAGTCAAGTCAGTCGCGGTGTTCGGCCCCTGGGGTGCGGGCCAGGCAATAGACATCCACCTGTCGGGCGCCAGCGCCCATCAGCAACTGTGCCAGGGCCTGGGCGGTGGCCCCGGTGGTGAGGACGTCGTCCACCAGGGCCAGGTGCCGGCCGGCCACGCAGGCGTTGGCGGTGAGGGCGAACGCCTGGCTCAGGTTGCGTCGCCGGGCCTGGGCATTCAGGCCCTGCTGTGCCGGGGTGTCCTGGACGCGCCGCAGCAGGTCAGGCTCCACTGTCAGGTGCAGGGGCTGTCCCAGCCATCGGGCGAGCATGTCGGCCTGGTTGAACCCCCGCTGGCGCAGGCGGCGGCGGGACAGCGGCACCGGCAGCAGGCAGTCGGGCCGGGGCAGGCCCTCATCAAAGCGAAAGTTCAGGAACTGGGCGAAAAGTTCGGCCATCAAGCGGCCAAAAGGCCATTGCTCCTGATGCTTGAAGCGGCTGATCAGGCTGTCCAGCGGGAAGTCGTAGCGCCAGGGCACGATGACCCGTTGAAAGGCGCGAGGGTGTTGCAGGCACTGGCCACAGGTCAGGCCGACGGCGAGCAGGGGCAGGGCGCAAACCGAGCATTGGGCGCCGAGCCAGGGCAGCTCATCCTGGCAGGCGCTGCACAGGGCCAGGAGCGAATCGCTGGGTTCATCGCACAGCAAACAGTTTTGTTTGTTTTTTGACCAGATGTAAACCGGTCCTTTGTATTCGGGTTGACAGTGCATGGCGCTTCCTTAAATATGCCGGACATCCGTGTCGCGGCCGCGGACCGTCCCTGTCCAGCGCCGCTTGCCAAGCATAATCAAGGAATCGCCCATGAGCGCCAGCACCACCGCTACCCTGCGTCATGACTGGACTTTGGCTGAAGTCAAAGCCCTGTTCGTCCAGCCGTTCAATGACTTGCTGTTCCAGGCGCAGACGGTGCACCGCGCGCATTTCGATGCCAATCGGGTCCAGGTGTCCACGTTGCTGTCGATCAAGACCGGCGCCTGCCCGGAAGATTGCAAATATTGTCCACAGTCCGGCCACTACAACACCGGCCTGGAAAAGGAAAAGCTCCTGGAAGTGCAGAAGGTCCTGGAGGAAGCCGCCCGGGCCAAGGCCATTGGTTCCACGCGTTTCTGCATGGGCGCCGCCTGGAAGCACCCTTCGGCCAAGGACATGCCCTATGTGCTGGAAATGGTCAAAGGCGTGAAGGCCATGGGCCTGGAAACCTGCATGACCCTGGGGCGCCTGGATCAGGAGCAGACCGAAGCCCTGGCCAAGGCCGGCCTGGACTACTACAACCACAACCTCGATACCTCGCCGGAGTTCTACGGCAGCATCATCACCACCCGCACCTACAGTGAGCGCCTGCAGACCCTGGCCTATGTGCGCGACGCGGGGATGAAGATCTGCTCCGGCGGCATCCTCGGCATGGGCGAATCTCTCGACGACCGCGCCGGTCTGCTGATCCAGCTGGCCAACCTGCCGGAGCATCCGGAGTCGGTGCCGATCAACATGCTGGTGAAAGTGGCCGGTACCCCGCTGGAGAACGCCGAGGACGTGGATCCGTTCGACTTCATCCGCATGCTCGCGGTGGCGCGGATCCTCATGCCGCAATCCCATGTGCGCCTGTCCGCCGGTCGCGAGGCGATGAACGAGCAGATGCAGGCCCTGGCCTTCTTCGCCGGTGCCAACTCGATTTTCTATGGTGACAAGCTGCTGACCACCGCCAACCCCCAGGCCGACAAGGACATGCAACTGTTCGCCCGTCTGGGCATCCAGCCCGAAGCCCGGGAAGAGCATGCCGACGAAGTGCATCAGGCCGCTATCGAGCAGGCCCTGGTGGAGCAGAAAAACAGCGAGCAGTTCTACAACGCTGCCGTCTGACCCTGTGCCGTAGGAGCCGGCTTGCCGGCGAACCCCGTGAACCGCGTGAATCCGGTGGGCGGCGGGTTGTTCGCTTCGCGGGCAAGCCCGCTGCTACGGGTAATGTGTCTGTGAGCCAACATCGAGGCCTGCATGTCTTTTGATCTCGCCGCGCGCCTCGCTGCCCGCCGTGCCGAACATCTGTATCGCCAGCGTCCGCTGCTGGAAAGCCCCCAGGGGCCGCAAGTGGTGGTGGACGGCCAGCCGTTGCTGGCCTTCTGCAACAACGACTACCTGGGGTTGGCCAATCACCCGCAAGTGATCGAAGCCTGGCGCGACGCGGCCAGCCGCTGGGGCGTGGGCGGCGGTGCGTCCCATCTGGTGATTGGCCACAGCACGCCTCACCACGAGTTGGAAGAAGCCCTGGCGGACCTCACGGGGCGCCCCCGGGCGTTGCTGTTCAGCACGGGCTACATGGCCAACCTCGGTGCGGTCACGGCCCTGGTCGGGCAGGGCGATACGGTGCTGGAGGATCGGCTCAACCATGCCTCCCTGCTGGATGCCGGGCTGCTTTCCGGAGCCCGCTTCAACCGCTATCTGCATAACGATGCCGCCAGCCTGGCCAAGCGCCTGGAAAAGGCCACCGGTAACACCCTGGTGGTCACCGACGGGGTGTTCAGCATGGACGGCGATGTGGCCGACCTGCCGGCCCTGGCCCGGGAAACCAAGGCCCGCGGTGCCTGGCTGATGGTAGATGATGCCCATGGCTTTGGTCCGCTGGGGGCCAACGGCGGCGGGCTGGTGGAGCACTTTGGCCTGGGGCTGGATGAAGTGCCGGTGCTGGTGGGCACCCTGGGCAAGGCGTTCGGCACCGCCGGGGCCTTTGTCGCTGGCAGCGAGGAGTTGATCGAAACGCTGGTCCAGTTCGCCCGGCCCTACATCTACACCACCAGCCAACCGCCGGCCCTGGCCTGCGCCACGCGCAAGAGCCTGGAGTTGCTGCGCAGCGAACACTGGCGGCGCGAGCACCTGGCCAATCTGATCCGTCAGTTCCGGCTGGGCGCCGAGCAGATTGGCCTGGAGCTGATGGACAGCTTTACCCCGATCCAGCCGATCATGGTGGGCGACAGTGCCCGGGCCGTGGCGTTGTCACGGATGCTCCGTTTGCGGGGAATTATGGTCAGTGCCATCCGGCCGCCGACCGTGCCGGCCGGCAGTGCGCGGCTGCGGGTGACGTTGTCCGCCGCCCACAGCGAGGCGCAGGTCCAGCTATTGTTAAGCGCGTTGGCGGATTGTTTCAGTGAACTGCAAACGAGGCCGAGCCATGCGTGATCGACTGATTCTGTTGCCGGGCTGGGGGCTGGGCGTGTCGCCCCTGGAACCCTTGGCTGCCGCGTTGCAGGGGCTGGATGAACACTTGCGAGTGGAGATCGAACCCCTGCCGGAGCTGACCTCCAGCGATCCGCAGGCATGGCTGGACGAGCTCGACGACGCGCTGCCGGAGGACGCCTGGCTGGGGGGCTGGTCCCTGGGCGGCATGCTCGCCACGGAGCTGGCGGCCCGACGCGGCGAGCGCTGCTGCGGCTTGTTGACCCTGGCCAGCAACCCCAGTTTCGTTGCTCACGAGCAATGGTCCAGTGCCATGTCCGGTGAGGTCTTTGATGGCTTCCTGGCCGGTTGCGCCGCTGATCCGCGCACCACCCTCAAGCGCTTTTCCCTGCTGTGTGCCCAGGGCGCGGTCGATCCCCGCGGCTTGTCGCGGATGCTGCTGGGCGGCGCGCCGACGACGCCAGGGCCGGTGCTGATGGCGGGCCTGGAGTTGCTGGCGCAGTTGGATACGCGCGAAGCCTTGCTGGGGTTTCGCGGCCCGCAGTTGCACCTGTTCGCCGGGCTGGATGCCTTGGTGCCCGCCGAGGCGGCCGCCGAGTTGCTGGCCTTGTTGCCGGATATAGAAGTTGGCCTGATCGAGCAGGCCAGCCACGGTTTTCTTCTGGAAGATCCCCACGGAGTGGCGGGGGCGATCCAGGCTTTCTTGCATGAGTCCGGTGATGACTGATCTGTCTGTTGCTGTCTTGCCCGCCGGCCTGCCTGACAAGCGTCAGGTGGCGGCGTCCTTTTCCCGCGCGGCGGCCAGTTACGACAGTGTTGCCGAGTTGCAGCGAGCGGTCGGCCAGCAGTTGTTGAGTCGCTTGCCTGAACGGCATGCACCGACGCGTTGGTTGGATTTGGGCTGCGGCACCGGGCATTTCAGTCGTGTGCTGGGGCAACGCTATGCGGGCAGTCAGGGGCTGGCCCTGGACATTGCCGAGGGCATGCTCAAGCATGCGCGGCCTCTGGGCGGTGCCGAGCACTTCATCGCCGGTGACGCCGAGCGCCTGCCCTTGCAGAACGGCAGTTGCGGGCTGATTTTTTCCAGCCTGGCGGTGCAGTGGTGTGCGGATTTTTCGGCGGTGCTCAGCGAGGCTCGGCGGGTGCTGCAACCGGGGGGCGTGCTGGCCTTTGCCAGCTTGTGTGTCGGCACCTTGCACGAGTTGCGCGAGAGCTGGGGGCGGGTCGACGGGCAGGTGCACGTCAATCGATTCCGTGAGTTCGAACGCTATCGTCAGTTGTGTGAGGCCAGCGGCCTGCAGGTGCGCAGCCTGGAGCAGAGCCCCCATGTGCTGCATTACCCGGATGTGCGCAGCCTGACCCACGAGTTGAAGGCCTTGGGCGCGCACAATCTGAACCCTGGTCGCCCCGGCGGCCTCACGGGGCGGGCGCGAGTCGCCGGGCTGATCGAGGCTTATGAAGGCTTTCGTCAGCCCGGGGGGCTGCCGGCGACTTATCAGGTGGTCTACGCCGTGTTGGAGAAACCGCTATGAGTGCTGCCTATTTCATTACCGGAACCGACACCGATGTGGGCAAGACCACCATCGCTGCCGGGTTGCTGCATGCGGCGCGTCTGGCCGGGTTGAGCACGGCGGCGGGCAAGCCGGTGGCTTCCGGTTGCGACTTGGGTCCCAAGGGCCTGCGCAATGCCGATGCCCTGGCGCTGCTGGCCCAGTCGTCGTTGCCACTGAGCTATGAAGAGGTCAATCCGTTCGCCTTCGAGCCGGCCATCGCGCCCCATCTGGCGGCGCGGGAGGCCGGCGTGGCGTTGACGGTGCAATCGCTGCTGATGCCGATGCGCGAGCTGCTGGCCAAGGGCGCGGACTTCACCCTGATTGAAGGGGCCGGGGGCTGGCGGGTGCCCCTGGCCGATCAGGACAATTTGTCGGACCTGGCCATGGCCCTGGGGTTGCCGGTGATTCTGGTGGTGGGCGTGCGCCTGGGTTGCATCAATCACGCATTGCTGAGCGCCGAGGCGATTGCCCAGGACGGTCTGCAGCTGGCGGGCTGGGTGGCCAATATCATCGAGCCGAAGACCTCTCGTCTGGAAGAGAACCTGGCGACTTTGGCTGAACGCTTGCCCGCGCCGTGCCTTGGCAGAGTGCCGCGACTCAAGCCGGCCACTGCCGAGGCGGTGGCCGAGCACCTGCAACTGGATCTGCTGGACTAGATTTTGCCTATGAACAGGCATATTGCTATTAGTGTTTTTGACGGGTGTTTTCTTGACGCGTCTGCTTCAATGACACCCGTCACTCATTTTCAAGGTCGAGTCCTTCCATGGAAATCTCCGGGAACAGCGCTTTCTACGCTGGCCTGAATGCCATTCAGGCCGGTCAGAATCGTGTCGATCAAGGTTCCAGCCAGATCGCCAGCAGCGCCGTTGAGCGCTCTTCCGACAGCCGGGCGTCTGCCGATCAGGTCAATCGCCTGAACGGCGTGGATCGCAGCCAGGAGTCGGACCTGGCCAGCAGCATGGTCGATATGTCCATGGGCAAGATCCAGGTGGAGCTGGGAGTCAAGGTTGCCAAGGCCTCTGATGAGGCACTCGGTACCCTGATCGATACCTACGCTTGATCACTTCTTACAAAAGCCCGTTTCCCTGAGGGGAGGCGGGTTTTTGCTCATGCCTTTCCTTCCTGTAGTTCCGCTTCTTCATTTCCTTGTGTAACTGATCGCCGGTGAACCGGCTCCTACACTTCATGGCAGAGCCGTGGGTATTGGCCTGCGCGTGCATTTTGTTTCGATGACGAAAGGCATCGGAGCGGCGCTTGACAAGATTTGGGCCTAAACGTATGTTTCAAACACCTGTTTGACCGCTATAAAAAATCAACGCGGTTGTTCATTCCCGGTTACATCAGCAGAGGTTTATCGCTATGCCTGACTACAAGGCCCCCTTGCGTGATATTCGCTTCGTTCGTGACGAACTGCTCGGCTATGAGGCGCACTATCAGAGCCTCCCGGCTTGCCAGGACGCCACTCCGGACATGGTTGACGCCATTCTTGAGGAAGGTGCCAAGTTTTGTGAGCAGGTGCTGGCTCCGCTGAACCGTGTGGGCGACCTGGAAGGTTGCACCTGGAGTGAATCCGGCGTTAAGACCCCGACCGGCTTCAAGGAAGCCTACAAGCAGTTCGTCGAAGGCGGCTGGCCAAGCCTGGCTCACGACGTCGCGCACGGTGGCCAGGGTCTGCCTGAGTCCCTGGGCCTGGCGGTGAGCGAAATGGTCGGCGAAGCCAACTGGTCGTGGGGCATGTACCCAGGCCTGTCCCATGGCGCGATGAACACCATTTCCGAGCACGGTACCCCTGAGCAGCAAGAGGCTTATCTGACCAAGCTGGTGTCGGGCGAATGGACCGGCACCATGTGCCTGACCGAGCCGCACTGCGGCACCGACCTGGGCATGCTGCGCACCAAGGCCGAGCCTCAGGCTGATGGTTCCTATAAGGTTACCGGCACCAAGATCTTCATCTCCGCCGGCGAACACGACATGGCCGACAACATCGTGCATATCGTTCTGGCTCGCCTGCCGGACGCACCGGCCGGCACCAAAGGCATTTCGCTGTTCATCGTGCCCAAGTTCCTGCCTAACGCCGATGGCAGTGTCGGCCAGCGCAACGCGGTCAGCTGCGGTTCCCTGGAACACAAGATGGGCATCCACGGCAACGCCACCTGCGTGATGAACTTCGACGCGGCCACCGGCTTCCTGATCGGCCCGGCGAACAAAGGCCTGAACTGCATGTTCACCTTCATGAACACCGCGCGTCTGGGCACCGCTCTGCAGGGCCTGGCCCACGCCGAGATCGGCTTCCAGGGTGGCCTGAAATACGCTCGCGACCGTCTGCAGATGCGCTCCCTGACGGGCCCGAAAGCGCCGGACAAGGCCGCTGACCCGATCATCGTGCACCCTGACGTGCGTCGCATGCTGTTGACCATGAAAGCCTTCGCCGAAGGCAACCGGGCGATGGTCTACTTCACCGCCAAGCAGGTGGACATCGTCAAGTACGGCGTGGATGAAGAAGAGAAGAAGAAAGCCGATGCGCTGTTGGCTTTCATGACTCCGATCGCCAAGGCGTTCATGACCGAAGTCGGTTTCGAAGCCGCCAACCACGGTGTGCAGATCTACGGTGGCCACGGCTTCATCGCCGAGTGGGGCATGGAGCAGAACGTTCGCGACAGCCGTATCTCGATGCTGTACGAAGGCACCACCGGTATCCAGGCTCTGGACCTGCTGGGCCGTAAAGTGCTGATGACTCAGGGCGAGGCGCTCAAGGGCTTCACCAAGATCGTCCACAAGTTCTGCCAGAACAACGAAGGCAACGAGGCCGTGAAGGAGTTCGTTGCACCGTTGGCCGCACTGAACAAGGAGTGGGGCGAGCTGACCATGAAAGTGGGCATGGCCGCGATGAAGGACCGTGAAGAAGTCGGTGCCGCTTCGGTGGACTACCTGATGTACTCCGGTTACGCCTGCCTGGCCTACTTCTGGGCCGACATGGCGCGCCTGGCGGCTGAAAAACTGGCAGCCGGTACGACCGAAGAGGCGTTCTACACCGCCAAGCTGCAGACGGCGCGCTTCTACTTCCAGCGCATCCTGCCGCGTACCCGCACTCACGTTGCCAGCATGCTGTCGGGTGCCAACAACCTGATGGACATGAAGGAAGAGGACTTCGGCCTGGCTTACTGAGCCTGACTGGACGCCTTTGCCAAGCCGCTCGCCCTTCGGGTCGAGCGGCTTTTTTGTGCCCGCAGAATCTTCATGAAAATTCCCGACTAAAACGCTAAGCAGAAGCGATTTCCTGCCGTTAAAGAGATGGCAATGTGATGCCTGTCACAGCAAGTGTGCTCAACTTCAGTAAGCGAAGGCACAATGCCATCTATTGATCAGCCGGGTCGGAGTTTTACCCTTGCCGCGTTCTTCCGCTGTACGTTTCAGTCACTTTCTACCGTCTTTACTGCTTTTGCTTGCGGGGCTGGCGGCCGCCTACGTCAAGGACCTCAACGTCTTCTTCACTTCGCTGTTCAACGTGCTGCCGACCTTGGTGCTGTTGCTCGGCGGAGCCTATTGCGCGGTGTATCGTCGCCAGCGCGAACTGTTCCTGATGGTCACGGTGTACATCGCCTATTTCCTCCTGGATACCCAGACCGACTTCTATCGGGATAACGGCCGGGTCCGCGAAGATGCGGCGGTGGTGTTCCATCTGTGCTGTCTGCTGCTGCCTTTGTTGTTTGGCTTGTTCGCCGCCTGGCAGGAGCGCACCCATCTGTTTCAGGACATGGTGGCGCGCTTTGCCGTGCTGCTGGCATTTGGCAGTGTGGCCCTGGGCCTGGAGCAGAGTTACCCGCAGGCCTTGCTGAACTGGCTGGCGGAGATTCGCTGGCCGGCCTTGCACGGCAGCTGGATGAGCCTGATCCAGTTGTCGTATCCGGTGTTCTTCGCCGCCTTCCTGTTGTTGGCGATCCAGTATTGGCGCAGCCCGCGACCACTGCATGCCGCACAGTTGGTGGGCCTGCTGGGGCTGTTCTGGATGCTGCCCAAGACCTTCATCCTGCCGTTCACCCTGAACATCATGTGCAGCCAGGTGATGCTGATGATCGCCGCGGCGGTGGCTCATGAGGCCTATCAGATGGCCTTTCGCGACGAGCTCACCGGCCTGCCGGGGCGCCGGGCCCTCAATGAGCGGATGCAGCGCCTGGGGCGCAACTATGTGCTGGCCATGACCGACGTCGACCATTTCAAGAAATTCAACGACACCCACGGCCACGACGTGGGCGACCAGGTGCTGCGTCTGGTGGCCAGCAAGCTGTCGAAGGTCACCGGCGGCGGGCGGGCCTATCGCTATGGCGGGGAAGAGTTCGCCGTGGTGTTCGCTGGCAAGACCCTGGATGAATGCATGCCGCACCTGGAGATGATTCGCGAGATCATCGCCACCTACAACATTCAGCTGCGCAACCAGGACAGCCGTCCCCAGGATGATCAACAGGGGCGCCAGCGCCGTGGCGCGGCGGGAGCATCCAGTGTTTCGGTGACCATCAGTATCGGTGTCGCCGAGCGGCTGATGGAGCATCGGACCCCCGAGGAAGTGCTCAAGGCCGCCGACCAGGCGCTCTATAGCGCCAAGGGCGCTGGCCGTAACTGCGTCATGGCATTCGGTCAGAACCGCCGTGGTGCGGTGCGCATGGATACCGCTGCGGGTTGATTGATGACGGTGCATTCAGCGACTGCAGCGTCATTGGCAGGCTGAGGGCGACGGCAGTAGGTTGGGATGATCTGCTACCGGAGAAACCACCATGCCCGAGTATCAAGCTCCCCTGCGCGACATGCGCTTTCTGATCGATCACGTCTTTGACTTTCATGCCGGCTATGCCGCACTGGGTGCCAGCGATGCCAGCCCGGACATGGTCAACGCGATTCTTGAGGAAGGGGCGAAGTTCTGCGAGAACGTCCTGGCCCCGCTCAATCGCTCGGGTGACGAGGAAGGCTGCCATTTTGACAATGGCGCAGTGACCACCCCCAAGGGTTTCAAGCAGGCCTTCGCGCAATACGTCGAAGGCGGCTGGCATGGCCTGGCCGCCGATCCGGCCTACGGCGGCCAGGGACTGCCCCAGTCCCTGGGACTGGTGATCGGCGAGATGGTGGGTTCCAGCAACACTTCCTGGGGCATGTACCCGGGGCTGACCCATGGCGCCATGTCGGCGATTCATGCCCATGGCAGCGATGAACAGAAGCAGTTGTACCTGCGCAAGCTCACCGCCGGGCAGTGGACCGGCACCATGTGCCTGACCGAAGCCCACTGCGGCACGGACCTGGGGCTGATCAAGACCCGCGCCATACCCCAGGCCGACGGTAGCTATGCGGTGTCGGGGAGCAAGATTTTCATCTCTGCCGGCGAGCACGACATGAGTGACAACATCATTCATCTGGTACTGGCCAAACTGCCGGACGCACCGGCCGGGACCAAGGGCATTTCCCTGTTCATCGTGCCCAAGTTCCTGCCGGATGCGGCAGGTGAGGCCGGCGAGCGCAATGCGCTGAGTTGCGGCTCCATCGAGCACAAGATGGGGATCAAGGCCTCGGCCACTTGCGTCTTGAACTTTGACGGTGCCAGGGGCTTTCTGCTCGGCGAGGCCAACAAAGGCCTGAACTGCATGTTCACCATGATGAACCACGCGCGCCTGGGCACCGGGATGCAGGGCTTGTGCCTGGGGGAAGCCAGTTTCCAGGGCGCGGTCCGCTACGCCAACGATCGTTTGCAGATGCGCTCCCTGAGCGGGCCCAAGTCCCCGGACAAGGCGGCGGATCCGATCATTGTCCATCCGGATGTGCGGCGCATGCTGTTGACCATGAAAGCCTTCAACGAGGGCAACCGTGCCCTGGCCTATTTCACCGCCCAGTTGCTGGACGTGGCCCACCTGAGCAGCGATCCGGCCCAGCGTCAGGATGCCGAGAACCTCCTGGCCTTCCTGACCCCGATCTGCAAGGCCTTCATGACCGAGACCGGCCTTGAGGTGACTAACCACGGCATGCAGGTGTTTGGCGGCCATGGCTACATTCGTGAGTGGGGCATGGAGCAACTGGTGCGCGATTGTCGTATCGCCCTGATCTATGAAGGCACCAACGGCATCCAGGCCCTGGATTTGCTGGGGCGCAAGGTGCTGGGCAGCCAGGGCAAGCTGTTGCTGGGGTTCACCAAGATCGTGCACAGGTTCTGTGGGGCCCATGCCGAGCATCCTCAGCTCAAGGCCCATGTCGCGCAACTTGATGGCTTGAACCGTCAGTGGGGCGAGTTGACCACCAGGCTCGGCATGGCCGCGCTGAAGAACCCGGACGAAGTGGGGGCGGCGGCCCAGGATTACCTGATGTACAGCGGTTACATCGTCCTGGCCTATCTCTGGCTGCGCATGGCCCTGGCGGCTCGGCAACAGCTCGATGCCGGCCAGGGGGACAGCGATTTTGCCCGCGCCAAGCTGGCGACCTGTGAGTTCTACTTCAAGCGCTTGTTGCCGCGTACTGCTGCGCACCTGGGGGCGATCGATGCCGGCAGTGATTGCCTGATGCAGCTCCCAGCACGTTGCTTTGCTCTGTAAATAGACGTGATGTCCGAATGAAGCCCGCTTCGTGCGGGCTTTGTCTTGCGCATTCATGCTGGTGACCAAAATTAACAATAAAGTCACTAGTTGACCCTATGTGTCGCAAAAGTTGTTCGGGTACACTCGGCTTTTCGTCAATGGGCCCGTTGCGGTCCGCTTGTTTAGATTCTGCGAGGTTTGCCATGGCTGACTACAAAGCGCCCCTGCGCGATATGCGCTTCGTCCTCAATGAAGTTTTCGAGGTCGCCAAACTCTGGGCCCAGTTACCGGCATTGGCTGAGACTGTGGACGCCGAGACAGTCGAGGCGATTCTGGAGGAAGCGGGCAAGGTCACCGCCCGCAGTATCGCTCCGCTGAGCCGTGCTGCCGACGAGGAAGGCTGTCACTGGAATGACACCGCGGTCACCACTCCCCAGGGTTTCCCCCAGGCTTATCAGACCTACGCCGAAGGCGGTTGGGTGGGCGTGGGCGGTGATCCCGAGTTTGGCGGAATGGGCATGCCCAAGGCGGTTTCTGCCCAGGTCGAGGAAATGGTCAACTCCGCGAGCCTGGCCTTTGGCCTGTATCCGATGCTGACGGCGGGCGCCTGCCTGTCGATCAACGCCCACGCCAGCGAAGAGCTGAAAGCCACTTACCTGCCGAACATGTACGCCGGTGTCTGGGCCGGTTCCATGTGCCTGACCGAGCCCCATGCCGGTACCGACCTGGGCATCATCCGCACCAAGGCCGAACCCCGGGCCGACGGTGCCTACGCCATCAGCGGTACCAAGATCTTCATTACCGGCGGTGAGCACGACCTGACGGAAAACATTATCCATCTGGTGCTGGCCAAGCTGCCGGACGCCCCGGCCGGCCCCAAGGGGATCTCCCTGTTCCTGGTGCCCAAGTTCCTGGTCAACGCCGATGGCAGCCTGGGCGAGCGCAACCCGGTGAGCTGTGGTTCGATCGAGCACAAGATGGGCATCCAGGCTTCGGCCACCTGCGTGATGAACTTCGATCAGGCCATCGGTTACCTGGTAGGCGAGCCGAACAAGGGCCTGGCGGCGATGTTCACCATGATGAACTACGAGCGCCTGGGCGTTGGTATCCAGGGCTTGGCCACTGGTGAGCGCTCCTATCAGAACGCTGTTGAGTATGCTCGTGACCGTCTGCAGAGTCGTGCGCCGACCGGGCCGCAAGCCAAGGACAAGGTCGCCGACCCGATCATCGTGCATCCGGACGTGCGGCGCATGCTGCTGACCATGAAGGCCGCCAACGAAGGCGGTCGGGCATTTTCCACCTATGTGGCGATGCAACTGGATACCGCCAAGTTCAGTGAGGACGCCCAGACCCGCCAGCGCGCGGAAAGCCTGGTGGCCTTGCTGACCCCCGTGGCCAAGGCATTCCTGACCGACCTGGGCCTGGAAACCACGGTGCATGGCCAGCAGATCTTTGGCGGGCACGGCTACATTCGCGAATGGGGCCAGGAACAGCTGGTGCGTGACGTGCGGATCACCCAGATCTACGAAGGCACCAACGGTATCCAGGCCCTGGACCTGGTGGGGCGCAAGATCGTGGGCAGCGGCGGGGCTTTCTATCGTCTGTTTGCCGATGAGATCCGCCATTTCACCGCGACGGCCGATGGGCAACTGGCAGAGTTCACCCGGCCGTTGAATGCGGCCCTGGACAATCTGGATGAACTGACCGCCTGGCTGCTGGATCGAGCGATCAGCAACCCGAATGAAATCGGTGCGGCTTCGGTGGAATACCTGCAGGTGTTTGGCTACACCGCTTATGCCTACATGTGGGCGTTGATGGCCAAGGCGGCTTTGGGCAAGGAGCAGGAAGAGGAGTTCTATGCCAGCAAACTGGGGACCGCGCGGTTCTACTTTGCACGTCTGCTGCCGCGTATTCACTCACTGACCGCCTCGGTGAAAGCGGGTAGCGAATCGCTGTTCCTGTTGCCGGCTGAGCAGTTTTAACTGGAAAGGGGTTTTGTAAGTAATCTCTTACATAACGTGCTGCTGATCGTCCATATCGGTAGATGACGGCTGAGGCTAATCTACTTCACATGGACGTCGCGCAGGAAGCGCAAAGCAACAACACGGACACGTAGGATTCCGCCAGGATGGTGGAGTGAAAAGGATGTCAGGGAAACAGTCTGCAAAACCCCGCTTCGGCGGGGTTTTCTTTTGCCCGGCTTTTTTATTCCGGCGAGTTCAGCCCAGGATGTCTGGCACTACCGTTGTGCCCAGGCGTCCGTCGTGGGTGTGCGTCGAGTCTTCCAGCAAGGTTCGCAGCAATTCCAGGGTCCCTTGCTGACGTTGCAGATCGCGACAAACCAACCCGACTTTCAATGGCACCCTGGGTTCGCTCAAGGGCTTCCACAGCAATTCGCTGTTGCTGTGCTGGTGTTGCGAACGCCCCGGCAGCACGGTGGCCAGTTGGGTGTGAGGCAGGCTGTCGAGGATGCCGGCCATATTGTTCAGCTCCGCCTGCACCTGCGGGCGCCGTCCCAGATTGGCCAGTTGTGCCTGCCAGATCTGGCGCACTTGAAACTCCTCTCCTAGTAGCAACATCGGCAGTTCCGCTGCCTGGCTCATGGATACCTTCTTGAATTCGCGCAGCGGGTGTTGCGCGGGGATGACCAGTGTCAGCTCGTCTTCATAGAGCGGAACGCCATGCAGGCCGGGCTGGCGTGGTGGCAGGTAGCTGATGCCGATATCCAGCGAGCCATTGAGCAAGCGCCGTTCGATCTCCAGGCCCGTCAGCTCGTAGATCTGCACCACCAGATGGGGTTGGGCCTTGCGTACCCGTTCGAGCATCTGCGGCACCAGGCTGGTGTGCACCGTTTGCAGTACGCCGATGGCCAGGGTACGCAAGGCCTGGCCCTTGAAGTTGCGCAAGGCTTCGCGGGCCTGTTGCAGGCCATCGAGCAGGGGCAGGGCGTGATTGTAGAGAGTGTGGGCGGCCAGGGTCGGCAAGAGCCGCTTGCTGCTGCGTTCAAACAGGCTGACGTCGAGGTTCTGTTCCAATTGGCGGATCTGCTGGGACAGTGCCGGTTGCGAGATCGACAGGCGCTCTGCGGCACGGCCCACGTGGCCTTCTTCATACACCGCGACGAAATAACGCAGTTGCTTGAAATCCATAAGTGTTTCTTATCGAAAAAGCTTAAAAATCGAAATGGCCCGGAGCCCGCAAGGCGCCTAGTCTAGCGCCTATTCACAAGGCTTACAGGGCCAAGAAGCGCGATGAATACCGTTTACGTCGATGGTGTTTACATAGGCAAGGCAAAAAATATCGGCCAGGGTCTGGTCATAGATACCGACAAGCACCCGGTTGCAAACCGCCTCTGGTTGTGGCCACAAGGCCTGGGCAGCGATGAACAGGGTGATCCGCGCTTTCATACCGGTCCTGAACGGGCCCTGCATCACTATCCTGCCGAGCACTACGCCCACTGGCGCAAACGTTATCCACAGTTCGATTGGGCGGCTCCGGCCTTTGGCGAAAATCTCTCGACCCGCGGCCTGACCGAAGAGCAGGTGTGCCTGGGGGACATGTTCCGCTGGGGCGGTGCGTTGTTGCAGGTCAGTCAGCCCCGTTCACCCTGCTACCGCCTGAGCCAGCGCTGGGGGCTGGTCAATCTGCCTCGGCAGGCCCAGGACAATGGCCGCTGTGGCTGGTTCTACCGGGTGCTCAAACCCGGCTTCGTCCAGGCGGACGAACCCTTCGAACTGATTCAGCGCAGCTATCCCGGCCTGACCGTGGCCTGGGCCCTGCGCTGTTTTTTCCAGGAACCCCTGGAGCCTGCCGGTCTGAAAACCCTGATTGACTGCCCCGCGCTGTCCTCGCGCTGGCGCGATATCGCCATCAAGCGCCTGCGCACCGGTCGTGTCGAGGACTGGTCCTCGCGCTTGTTGGGGCTGCCCCTGGAGGGGTTGCGGGCATGAATCTGTTCAATCTGCGCCGTACCCCGCCCAGTCTGGAGGATCTGGCCGTCGAGCCATGTCTGGCTGCCGTGGACGATGGCTGTGCCAGTGAGTGCCTGATGCCCAGTGTGCCGCGCCCCCAGACAGTGTTCGTGCGTGGCCAGGGTTCCTGGCTATGGGACAGCAATGACCGCACTTATCTCGACTTCACCCAGGCCGGAGCCGCCAACAGCCTGGGCCATAGCCCTTCGGTCGTGGTCAACGCCCTGGCCGCTCAGGCCCAGTCGCTGATCAACCCCGGCTCGGGTTTCTACAACCGCGGCATGCTCAAGCTTGCCGATCGCCTGTGCCGCAGCACCGGCAGCGACCAGGCCTATCTGTTGAGCAGTGGCAGCGAAGCCTGCGAGGCCGCGATCAAGCTGGCACGCAAGTGGGGACAACTGCACCGGGGCGGCGCGGCCGGCATCATTACCGCCAGTCGCAGTTGTCATGGTCGTGGATTTGCCGCGCTGTCGGCGGCGGGGCGTGATGCCTCGGGCAATCGCTTCGAGCCGCAACTGCCGGGCTTCAGCCAGGTACCGTTCAATGACCTGCCCGCTTTGCATGCGGCAGTGGATGCGCAAACCGTGGCCATCATGCTGGAGCCGATCCAGGGCGAGGCCGGGGTCATTCCAGCGACTGAACACTACCTCAAGGGCGTGGAACGTCTGTGTCGTGAACTGGGCATCCTGTTGATTCTCGATGAGGTGCAGACCGGCATCGGCCGCTGCGGCACGTTGCTGGCTGAACAGTTGTATGGCGTGCGCGCCGACATCATTGCCTTGGGCAAGGGCCTGGGCGGCGGCGTGCCGCTGGCGGCGCTGCTGGCGCGGGGCAAGGCCTGCTGTTTCGAAGCGGGCGAACTGGACGGCACGCATCATGGCAATGCGCTGATGACCTCGGCCGGCCTGGCGGTGCTGGACAGTCTGCAGGAACACGGGTTTCTGCAGCAGGTGCGCACTCATGGCCAGTACCTGGGGCAGGGGCTGACTCGTCTGGCGAGCCGTTATGCACAGGGCGAGGTGCGCGGCCATGGACTGCTCTGGGGCATGAGCCTGGCCGACGCCTCGGCTGAGGCGGTGGTCAAGGCGGCGTTGCTCGAAGGGTTGTTGCTCAGTGCCACGCAACCGGACTGCCTGCGCTTCACTCCGGCCCTGAGTGTCAGCAAGGGCAATATCGATGAAATGCTGCTGCGCCTGGCCCGGGCTTTCTCCCGGGTGCGCACTGCGCAACTGCAATGCCGCAAGGGGGTGGTGGTCTGATATCCAGACCGATCCTGCGCGCTTCACCGAGGTTTGCTGCCGAGTACTTGCGACCTCACGTTGACTGAATTCCTGAACCGTCTCGCGGTATAACGCATCGCCCCGTGTCCGATTTTTCGCACGGGGCGTTTTTTTTGTCTCCGTGCTTTTCAGCACCCAGTGTTGCTCCAGAAGCAACGGTCGATTGCTGATTCGTTGCGCCTATCGACCCGGGCCGTCGCTGTCATCGGCGCAATGCCATTGGGCCGGTCCACTGGAGCAAGACCGCCATCCGGCTGGCAGGTGATTATTCTGAACCCTGGCCCGTGGCCGGAGTCGATTGCAGGCAAGGCTCAACCGAGTCGATTTCCAACAGGAGCTGCCCTATGGACTTGATCCGCATCATCTTCGCCATTCTCTTGCCGCCCCTGGGGGTTTTTCTGCAAGTGGGCTTTGGCGGCGCTTTCTGGCTGAACATCCTGCTGACCCTGTGTGGCTACATCCCCGGTATCGTCCACGCGGTCTACATCATCGCCAAACGCTGAGGGGCCGGCCCGCCCGTTCCGATAGAACGGGCGGGGCTTGCTCAAGGCTGCGCCTGCAGCACCTTCTGATAGAACCGCCACTCCTGCTCCAGGGCATGGGCCTGATTGTCCGCCTTGCGAAAGCCGTGGCGCTCATCCGGGTAGTAATGCGCCTCGGCGGCAATGCCCTGGTCCTTGAGTGCCTTGAGCATGTCGCGGGTTTGTTGCGGCACCACCACGGCGTCCAGCGCGCCCTGGAAAAACACCACCGGGACACGGATATCGCCGGCGTGCAGCAGCGGTGTGCGGGCCAGATAACGCTGCCGGTCCTGCTGCGGATCGCCGATCAGCCAGTCCAGATAGTCGCCCTCGAACTTGTGCGTGGAACGGGTGAGGGCGATGGGATCGCTGACGCCGTACAAGCTGGCGCCAGCACAGAACACCTTGGCGAAAGCCAGGGCGCAGAGGGTGGTGTAGCCCCCCGCGCTGCCGCCACGGATAAACGCCTGCTGTGGATCGATCAGCCCTTGCTGGTCCAGGTAGGCCACCACCGCGCAGGCGTCTTCCACATCCACTTCACCCCAGCGCAGATGCAGGGCCTGGCGATAGGCCCGGCCATAGCCGCTGCTGCCCCGGTAGTTCAGGTCGGCCACGGCGAAGCCGCGTTGGGTCCAGAACTGGATGCGCGGATCGAGTATCGGGTAACAGGCGGAGGTCGGGCCTCCGTGGATGAACACCACCAGCGGCGGTCGGTTGGCCCCGTTCATGGCCGGGTAGAAAAAACCGTGGGCCTGGCCGTCACCGCTGGGGTAGCACAGGGTTTGCGGACGACTGATATGTTCCGCCGGCAACGGCGCCGCGCCGCCGGCCAATACCTGTACCTGCCGGGTTTCACGCTCGATGGTGATCACCGCCGAGGGGCTGACGGGAGAGGCGGCGATGCAATACAGGTAGCGCTGATCCTGCGCCAGGCCGCGAAAGCGACTGTAGTCGCCGGTGAAGTCCTGTTGCGTACCGTCTGCGTGGTGCACGCCGAGCCGACCGAAGCCGTTCTCGGTCCAGCTGCCGAACCAGGCGTCACCGCCCAGGGGCATCCAGGTGCTGCAGCCCAGTTGCCAGGGTGCAGGAGCGTGATCGGCCGCGGCACAGGGCAGCGGCCGCAAGCCACTGCCAGACTCGGCCCAGGGTTGCCAGAAACCCTGGCGATCGGTCAGGCAGTAGAGTTGCTGCTCCTGGTCGAAGCGTGGCTGCTGCAGGGACTCCGGCTCACCGTCTCCGGCCACGCAGCGCGGCTCACCCCAGGTGCCGTCGCCGCGGCGTTCGGCGAGCATCAGGCGAGTGCAGGTCCAGGGCTGATGGGGGCGATCCCATTCGATCCAGGCCAGGCGTTGGCCGTTGGCGCTCAAGGTCGGAGCTGCATAGAAGTCAGCCCCGGCGGCGAGCAGCTGCCGACGCCCGTCATGGCGGTCGATGGCCACCAGCCGATGCTCGCTGGCGCATTCTTCCACGGCCAGGACCTGATCGGCGTGAGCCTGCAGATCGCCGTAGCGGCAGTCGCCCCGGGTCAGGGCTTCTGGCGCGCCGCCCGCCAGGGGCTGGCGATACAGCTGCTGGTCCGCGTCGTTGACGAACACCAGGTGTTCGCCGCTGATGCAGAAGGCGCCGCCGCCATATTCGTAGACCCGACTGCGGGCGCTGAAACCCTCCGGGGTCAGGCAACGGGCCTGGCCTTGCTGCCAATGCCAGATCCGGCAACTGGCGTCTACGGGACGGTATTCATTCCAGAACAGGCCGTGAGGCGTCAGTTGCAGTTCGGCAAAATCGGTTCCGGCGGCGGTGGCCTGGTTGGCGCTGAAGGGCTCAACCCTTGGCGATGAGGCGCGAGTTTCGTTCATTGCGAAAGGCCAGTTGCTCAATGGTTTGGGTGGCGGTTTCGGATTCTTCGCGGGCCTTGAGAATCATCCCGTGATGTTCCGATTTGCTGCACACCGGGTCGGCATTGCTGGCGTCCCCCGTGAGCATGAAGGCCTGGCAGCGGCAGCCACCGAAGTCCTTTTCCTTCTCGTCGCAGGAGCGGCACGGCTCGGGCATCCAGTCGTAGCCGCGGTAGCGGTTGAAACCGAAGGAGTCGTACCAGATGTGCTGCATGCTGTGGTCGCGCACGTTGGGGAACTGCACCGGCATCTGCCGCGCGCCGTGGCAGGGCAGGGCGGTGCCGTCCGGGGTCACGGTGAGGAAGAGGCTGCCCCAGCCGTTCATGCAGGCCTTGGGGCGCTCTTCGTAGTAGTCCGGGGTGACGAAGATCAGTTTGCAGGGATGGCCCTGGGCTTCCAGCTTGGCGCGGTACTCGTTGGTGATGCGTTCGGCGCGCAGCAGTTGCTCCTGGGTCGGCAGCAGGCCGACGCGGTTGAGCTGGGCCCAGCCGTAGAACTGGCAGGTGGCAAGCTCGACGAAGTCGGCTTCCAGGGCGATGCACAGCTCGATGATGCGGTCGATTCTGTCGATGTTGTGCCGATGGGTGACGAAATTCAGCACCATCGGATAGCCATGGGCCTTGACCGCGCGGGCCATCTCCAGCTTCTGCGCGAAGGCTTTCTTCGAGCCGGCCAGCAGGTTGTTCACCTGCTCGTCGCTGGCCTGGAAGCTGATCTGGATATGGTCCAGGCCGGCTTTCTTGAAGTCGCTGATCTTCTGTTCGGTGAGGCCGATGCCGGAGGTGATCAGGTTGGTGTAGAAGCCCAGCTTGCGTGCCTCGCCGATCAGCTCGGCGAGGTCCTGGCGCACCAACGGCTCTCCGCCGGAAAAACCCAGCTGCGCGGCGCCCATCTCCCGCGCTTCGCGAAACACCTTGATCCATTGTTCGGTGCTCAACTCCTGGCCCTGCTCGGCGAAATCCAGGGGATTGGAGCAGTAGGGGCATTGCAGCGGGCAGCGGTAAGTCAGCTCGGCCAGCAACCAGAGTGGCAGGCCGACTGGCGGTTTGTCGGGCACGGCGACTTCAGCCGAGTTCGATCCAGTGCTGGGCACGGGCGACCTCCATGAACTGCTCGATATCGTCACCGAGCTCGGCCACCCCCGGGAACTGTACTTCCAGTTCGCTGATGATCGCCGCCACGTTCCGCTCGCCATCAATCAGCCCGCCAATCAGTGCCGCACTGTCGTTGAGCTTGATCATGCCTTCCGGGTACAGCAGCACGTGGCCCTTTTGCGCCGGTTCGTACTGGAAGCGGTAGCCGGGGCGCCAG
Organism: Pseudomonas sp. TKO26; assembly: GCF_003225665.1. Taxonomy (NCBI): domain Bacteria; kingdom Pseudomonadati; phylum Pseudomonadota; class Gammaproteobacteria; order Pseudomonadales; family Pseudomonadaceae; genus Pseudomonas; species Pseudomonas sp. TKO26. Next base: position 40,265 of record NZ_QKLN01000011.1, on the reverse strand, counting down.
CGTGGGGTCTTGCTGCGGTCGAAACTCATAGAGGGATCCCTTTATGCCAAACCCGCTGATCGGTAACGCTGTGATAAGGCGGGCGGTTCAGTTCATAGGCCATGCTCATGGCGTCGAGCATGCTCCAAAGGATGTCCAGTTTGAACTGGAGAATTTCCAGCATGCGTTCCTGTGCCGCCCGAGTGGTGTAGTGCTGCAGGGTGATGGCCAGGCCGTGTTCCACATCGCGCCGGGCCTGGCCCAGGCGGGTGCGGAAGTATTCGTAGCCGGTCGGGTCGATCCACGGGTAATGCTGGGGCCAGCTGTCCAGGCGCGACTGGTGGATCTGCGGGGCGAACAGTTCGGTCAGCGAACTGCTGGCGGCCTCCTGCCAGCTGGCGCGGCGGGCGAAGTTGACGTAGGCGTCCACGGCGAAGCGCACGCCGGGCAGTACCAGTTCCTGGGAACGCAGTTGGTCCGGGTCCAGGCCCACGGCCTGGCCCAGGCGCAGCCAGGCCTCGATGCCGCCGTCTTCGCCGGGGGCGCCGTCGTGGTCCAGCAGGCGCTGGATCCACTCGCGGCGTACTTCCCGGTCCGGGCAGTTGGCGAGGATCGCCGCATCCTTCATGGGGATGTTCACCTGGTAGTAGAAGCGGTTGGCGACCCAGCCCTGGATCTGCTCGCGGCTTGCCCGGCCTTCATACATCGCCACGTGATAGGGGTGATGGATATGGTAATAGGCGCCCTTGGCGCGCAGTGCCTGCTCGAACTCGGCAGGGGACAGGGGGGTGTCGGTCATCTGTGTTCTCCGGGGGGCTGTCCTTTCGCGGGCAAGCCCGCTCCTACGCAAAGCGAGCTTGGAGGCGATATGGCCTACAGCTCAATACTCATTCCGTCGTAGGCCACTTCCACCTTTCGACGTACCAGTTCGGCACGTTCGGCGGAGTCTTCGTCGAGGATCGGGTTGGTGTTGTTGATGTGGATCAGCACCTTGCGCTGGCGGGGCAGTTGCTCCAGCACCTCAAGCATGCCGCCGGGACCGTTCTGCGCCAGGTGGCCCATTTCCTGGCCGGTGCGGGTGCCAACGCCACGGCGTTGCATTTCATCGTCTTCCCACAGGGTGCCGTCCACCAGCAGCACGTCGCTGGCGGCCATGATCTCCAGCAGGGGTGCGTCGACCTTGCCCAGGCCCGGAGCATAGAAGAGTTTGCCGCCGCTGCGCAGGTCTTCGACGATCAGGCCGATGTTGTCCCCCGGGTGCGGGTCGAAACGGTGCGGAGAATAGGGCGGCGCCGCGCTGCGCAGGGGCAGCGGCGTGAAGCGCAGGTTGGGGCAGGCGGGGATGCTGAAGCTCTGGTCCAGCTCGATGCGGTTCCAGTTCAGGCCGCCGTTCCAGTGGCTGAGCATCTTGAACAGCGGGAAGCCGGTGCTCAGGTCTTCGTGGACCATGTCGGTGCACCAGACCTGATGCGGGCAGCCTTCGCGCAGGCTGAGCAGGCCGGTGGTGTGGTCGATCTGGCTGTCCATCAGGATGATGGCGCCGATGCCGCTATCGCGCAGGGCCCGGCCCGGCTGCATGGGGGCGAAGCTTTGCAGTTGGGCGCGGATGTCCGGCGAGGCGTTGCACAGTACCCAGTTCACCCCGTCATCGGAAATCGCGATGGACGATTGGGTGCGGGCCTGAGCCCGCAGGCTGCCGTCGCGAAACCCTGCGCAGTTCACGCAGTTGCAGTTCCACTGCGGAAAACCACCGCCGGCGGCGGAACCTAGAATCTGGACAAACATGGACACTCCCGGGGTGACGACGTGAACAAGGTGGGCGACTGAAAATAAAAACGCCCCGGACGGGCCGAGGCGTTGCGCTGCGTGTTTTGGCCAGAAGCAGAAATCAGCGGCTGGCGAAGTACATGGTGACTTCGAAGCCGATACGCAGGTCGGTGTAGGCAGGTTTGGACCAAGTCATAAAAATGCTCCTTTGAGGTGGGGGGTACGGGTATTGCCTATACATTTAGTCCACCTCCGGCGGGAGATGTTCAGATGCTTAGGCGGGCTATCTTACTAAATTCCCGCAAAAGGTTGCCTGCAAATCTGAAGAAGGCTCATTGCAGCGCCGGTAATGATCATTGTGCTTCTTGCCAGGGGGCTCCAGGGCAAGGCCCGTTGGCCAGTAGTGTCCAGCCGCCGGCCGCCTGCAGGGCCCTGGCGGCCTGAATCACGGTGTCGGGCGTAAGCGCCAGGATGCTGGCGTGCAGTTGCGTCAGGTAATCAGACGGATGGCCGGCCAGTTTCGCCTGCCAGAGCCATTGCGCAGCCTGTTCCAGGGGGAGCTGCGAGGCTTGGAACTGCTGGGCCAAAGCCTGTCGCTGCTGGTTCCAGAATGCCTCGTCGAGCGTTTGCAGATATTCCGGCAATTGCTGGAGAAACTGCTCCACGTGCTGAAGGATTTCGCTGAGCGTTGCGCTGGGCGATTGCACGCCGAACAGTAGGCCGGTCTGGCCGTTGCGCTGGCGCACGGCGCTGAACACCGCATAGCCCAACTGCAACTCCACCCGCAGGCGTTGATAGAACGGCGTCTGGCACAGCTGGCCGAGCAGGCGCCAGGCCGCTTCATCGGCCAGGTTCGGGCCGGGCGTCTGGCAGAACAGCAACAGCGCCTGTTCCCCAGCATCCCCGGGCAGGCTCTGCCAGCGGCGGCTCGCCTCGGGTACCGGCTGCTGGCAGAGCCCGGCATCCGCAGAGCCCGGCATCCGTTGCAGCACCCGACCAAGGGCCTCTTGAATGCCTGCGGGCAAGCCCAGGGCCAGGCCATCCCAGTGGGCATCGGCCCACAGTGCTTGCAGATCCGACTCTTGCGCGGAACGCGAGCCGACGGCTTGTGGCTGCTCGCTGAAGGCCTTGAGCAGCCGCCGGATTGGCATCAGCGGTGCTTCGTCCAGGGGGGCTGGGTTCTCCTGCCAGAACGAGTCGGCGGGCTGGGTCAGTTGTTTCAAGGCTTGTTGCAGCACCGCTGGCAGGGGGTGCTGCAGGCCGCTGAGTGTCAGCATCCAGTCTTCGCCAGCGCTGGCAAAGCTCAATTGCACACCGGCCTGGGCGGCGTCGCTGCGCAAGGGCGCGAGGCTGTGCAGCAGCCGCTCGTGCAAGCCGGCCGGAGCAGGCGAGGCCAGGCGCCAACGCAGAATCAGGGCCCCGTCATGACCGTCCGTGGGCAGGGCCTGGCTCAGGTGCAGTGCCGACGTTTCTCGGCGGCTTCGCGAGCGATCCTGGGCGAAGGTGCGCAGCCCGCGGTGTGCGCTGGTCTGGCCACGAATCAGTCCCGCCCGCGGCGCCTCGGCAGGGCTGCGCAGGAAAGGGTTGGCCGCTGGCAGGTGCCATTCGCTGCTGAAGTTATCCACAACCTGAGGCTGCAACTGCGCGAGCACCGCCTTGAGCGCCGCGAGTCCTTGTTCATTCAGCTCATCGACGCTCTGTCGGCTGTCCCGCTGGGCCAGTGCCAGAGCACTGGCGACCTGCAACGGGCGTTGTCGCAGCAAGGCATATTCCTCCCGCAGCTCAGGCCAATCGCCCTGGGCCCTGAAGAATCCCAGCCAGTCTCCGACCAGCTCGCTGACCTGGGCCGCGGCTGTCGCGGCCCGGGTACTGAGGTTCACCTGCAGGTGCAACAAGGCCTGCCCGGCAAATTCATACAGCGTCTGTGCCTTCAGGCTCTGGGCCAGTTGGCGCTGCTGGAGCCCGGCAAGCAGCCCTCCCGGCTTGGCCGACTGCAGCCAGGTACAGAGAAAGTCCAGGGCGGGTGCTGCGCCTTCGGGCAGTTGTTCGAAGGCGAACAGCAGGTCCAGGCGTTGTGCCTCTAGCTGTTGATAACTGCGGGTGCCGCAGGGCAACAGCGCGGGAGGTCGGCGCTGATCAAGATACCGGCCTCGGGCCAGCGCCGCGCCGTAGCGTTCGGCCAGGGCGCGGAGTTCTTCCAGAGGCTGGGGGCCGACCAGGCTCAGGGTCATTTGCCCGGCCTGGTAAAACTCCCGATGAAACTGCTGCAGCCCTTGCTGAAAGCCGCGGCTGGCCAGGTTCAGGCTGTAACGGTTGCCGGCATGGAAGGCCCGCAGCGGATGAGCGCCAGACAGACCGTCGAAAAGCGCGAACTGACGCTGCGCCGCCTGATCTCGGGACCAGGCGATAAATTCCGCGTGCAGCACTTCCCGTTCCCGGCGCTGGTCGTCAAGGTCCAGGCGCGGGTGGGCGAGCATGTCGCACAGGCGTTCCAAGCCTGCGGCAAGGGCACTGGGCGGCAGTTCGAAGAAGAATTCAGTCGCGCGTTCACAGGTCTTGGCATTGAGCTGTCCGCCCTGGTTTCGCACATGGGCCATCAGCCCCTGTTCAACGGGAAAGCGCTCGGTGCCGAGAAACAGCAGGTGCTCCAGGAAGTGCGCCAGCCCCGGCCAGGCCGGTGGTGCATCGTGGCTGCCGGCGCAGACTCGCAGTGCGGCGGCGCAACGTTTCAGGTGTGGGGCATGACGCAGGGACACCCGCAGGCCGTTGGCCAGGGTTTGCAAGTGGGGCAGGGGGTGGTTCAGCGCGGGCATGAGCACTTCCAGGACAGAGAAGCGCCCATGCTAGCGGATATGGGCGGATCAGCGCTTGCTCAGGTCGTCGTACAGCTCGGGGCGACGATCGGCAAGGTAGCGATTCAGTGCACGGGATTGGTTCATCAGCGGGCGGTCCAGGGTGCCGATGATCAGGGCCTCGTCCAGCCCGGCCAGGGCGATCCGGCTGCCGTCGGGAGCGGCAATCGAGCTTTGGCCGCAATAGCGGATCTGCTCTTCCCGGCCACAGTAGTTGGCGTAGGCCACGTAGCACTGGTTTTCGAAGGCCCGGGCGCGAATCGTCACATCGGCGACGAAGTCGTAGGGAATCATGTTTGCCGTCGGCACCAGGATCAGCTCGGCACCGGCCAGGGCCAGGCGTCGGGCGTTCTCCGGAAATTCGATGTCGTAGCAGATCAGGAAGCCGAGTTTCCAGCCATTGAGCTCCACCAGGGGGAAGTCATCCGCACCGGCGCTGAACATCGAGTGATCCAGATCACCGAACAGATGAGTCTTGCGGTAGTTGCACAGGCGGCGGCCCTGGGCGTCGATCAACTGCACGGCATTGTAGATCTGGCCGTCGCTGCTGCGCTCCGGGTAGCCGTAGAGAATCGCCGTACCCGCCGCTTGGGCGATGGTGGCGATGCGTTGGGCCGAGGGACCGTCCTGGGCTTCGGCCAGGGCACCGACCGCTTCGGCGCCGATGTTGTAGCCGCTGAGAAACATCTCCGGCAGCACCAGCAAGTCGGCATCCGTGGCCTCCATGGCCACCTTGTGCAGGCGTTGCAGGTTACCGGCCACATCCAGTGGCACGGGCGGGCACTGGTACAAGGCGACATGCATGGTCTTCACTCCTCTGACTGGCTGGCCGGCCACTGTAGCGGCTGGCGCAGGCGGCGATAAGCCCCGTCAGGAGCTTGCCGCGCGCCGTGCCCCATTACTCAATCGGCCAGGGCAATCGGCCCGATCTCATGGAACACGTCCCCCGGACCCGGGTTCTCGGGATGGGTGGCGCCACCGAAGTGCTTCATGATCCCCCACACGGCGTTGAGCGAAGTCTGCACCGCGCCTTCGACCCAGGCCGGAGTCCACGACACATCGTCGCCGGCGATGAAGATGCCACGTTGTTCGGCCGGCATGTCGTCCTGCATGAAGTGCGCATACATGCGCTGGTTGTAGCGGTAATGGCCCGGCAGCGCGCCCTTGAAGGCACCGAGGAAGTGCGGATCGGCTTCCCAGGACACGGTGATCGGATCGCCGATGATGCGGCTGGCGATGTCCACGTTCGGGTAGATCTTCTTCAGTGCGTCCAGGGCCAGTTTCACGCGCTTTTCCACGGGCTGCGGGAGCATCTTCAGGGCATCGCTCATCCACGAGTAGGACAGGCAGATCACCCCCGGCTTGTCGTCGCCGTTGTCGAACAGGTAGGTGCCGCGGGTCAGGCGGTCGGTGAGGGTCATGCTCATCAGGTCGCGGCCGGTTTCCGGATCCTTGTCCTTCCAGAATGGCCGGTCGACCATGACGAAGGTCTTCGACGACTGCATGTAGCGGGTGCGGTCCAGGGCCATCCACATCTTCTGCGAGAACAGCGATTCCTCGCATTCGATCTGGGTGGTCAGCAACCAGCTCTGGCAGGTGGTCAGCACCGCGGCATATTCCCGGGTGTCGCCCCAGTTGTCGGTGACGCTGAAGCGGCCGTCGGCGGCCCGGGCAATGCGCTTGACCCCGGTGCGTGGCGCGCCATGGTGCAGCGAACTGAGGCTGGTGCCGGCCGGCCAGTGGGCGCAACGCTCCGGCACGTGGCGCCAGATGCCCAGGGGCACCTGTTCGACGCCGCCGACCACCAGGTGCTGGTGATCGTCGCAGTTGGTCATCACCACGCGGAAGATTTCCAGCATCGAGTTGGGGAAGTCCGAGTCCCAGCCGCCAGTACCGAAGCCGACCTGGCCGAACACCTCGCGATGGTGGAACGACAGTTTGGCAAAGGCCTTGGAGGTGGCGACGAAGTCGTAAAACGTGCGGTCGTCCCACAGCGGCACCAGGGTGTTCCACAACTCCTTGAGGCGCGGCACGTCGCGATCGCGAATGGCTTGCTGGATCTCGCTGAAGCGCGAGCCGTCCTCCAGGGCGTCGGCCCAGGCGTCGGCGACTTCCTGGAACAAGGCCGGCAGGTCGGCGAGCTTCTGTGCGTAGTGGGTCTGGCCTTCAAGATCGATGACCGTGCTGCCCGACGCCGGGGTCAGCGGGTTGGGGAAGGGCTTGGTCTCAAGGCCGAGCTTGTCGACGTAGTGATAGAAGGCCGTGGACGACACCGGAAAGCGCATGCCACCCAGCTCGGCGATGATCCCTTCGGCGCCTTCGAAGGCCTGGGAGCGCAGGCGGCCACCCATTTTCGACGCTTCATAGACCACCGGCTTGAGGCCCAGCTTCATCAGTTCGTAAGCGGCGACCAGGCCGGCGATACCCGCGCCGACGATGGCCACTTCGGTGCCGTGCTGGGCTTCGGGAATACTGCCGAGGCCGGCTGGATGCTCGATCCAGTCGTCGAAGGCGAAAGGAAAATCCGGGCCGAAGATGGTGATCGGCTTTTTACCGTCTGCAGGATGGCGATTGTTCTTGTTCATGGCTGACCTTGGCGGGCGGCTCAGCAGAGTGCTGAGTATAGGAAAAGATGGCAGCCATTCTAGAGAGGGGGAAACACGTAAATAAGACGCAAACTGTTGTCGTTATGCATTGTTATTTATCAATCTGACGAACAGATGATTCAGATTGACGATCAAGCGCTGTCGGCTGCGATGCTTCAGAGCGCATGCCCGCGATCGATCTTGCTGCTGAGGATGATCGAGGTGGTGGTCTTTTCCACGCCGTCGACGCTGCCGATCTGGTCCAGCAATTGGTCCAGCTGTTCCGGCGAGTCGGTGCGCAGCCAGGCCACGTAATCGAACTCACCGCTCACCGCGCACAGTTGCTGGACCTGGGCCATGCCGCTCAGGCGCCGCAGCACTTCCTTGCCGGAGCGCGGCTGGACCTTGATCCCCACATACGCCTGCAAGCCGCCGTCGACCACTCTCTGGCCCAGGCGCACGCCGTAGCCGGTGATGACCCGGGTCTTTTCCAGGCGCGCCAGGCGCGAAGTCACGGTGGTGCGGGCAATACCCAGCTGCCGGGCGAGCATGGCCACGCTTTCGCGGGCATTGATCTGCAGGGCGGCGATCAGTTGGCGATCGACTTCATCAAGAACGGGCGGGCGGCTATCGGACAAGGGGGGGCTCCAGCACGGCTATCGAGGGAGCGAGCATGTTACAGCCTCGGGCAAACCCTGGCTGCTGCTGCCGATTGTCTGTTCTGGCCAGGGACTGAGCTTTCGCCATCGGGACTTTTTTTGAAACAAATAGCCTGCGACAAGTTGTCATAAGTAACCAGTTAGTACATTCTCGCGACCTGGTTTTACAGATGGCAGAGGTTTGACATGAAAAACACGGGGGCTGCCACCGGCAGCCGATGGCTCCTGGCGGGGCTGGGCATGCTGATTGCCCTGATCGGGCTGGGCCTGGCGGGAGGCGGTGGCTATCTCCTGAGCCTGGGAGGCAGCGCCTATTTCCTGTTGATGGGCTTGGCGATGCTGGTGTCCGGCGTGTTGATCGCCCGGAGGAATCCTCGTGGTGCCAGGCTGTACGGCGTGGCCCTGGTGCTGACCGCGATCTGGGCGGTCTGGGACGCGGGCCTGGAATACTGGCCGCTGGTTTCGCGGGTGCTGACCTTTGCCGTGATCGGCCTGGTGGTGGCGCTGGTCTATCCGAGCCTGATGCGTGCCTCCGGTGCCCGCCCCGGCCGTGCGGCCCATGGGCTGGCGGGGCTGCTGGGCGTTGGCGTAGTAGCGACCCTGGCCTACATGTTCGTGCCGACCCACATGGTCAAGGCGGACAAGGTGCCGGCGATCCAGCCAGTGGCACCGGGTACTGAACAGAAAGACTGGGCCCACTGGGGCAACACCACAGCGGGCAACCGCTTTGCCGCCCTGGATCAGATCAACAAGGGCAATATCGGCCAACTGCAAGTGGCCTGGACCTTCCGCACTGGCGACCTGCCCGAAAGCAACGGCGCTGGTGCCGAAGACCAGAACACCCCGCTGCAGATCGGCGATACCGTCTACACCTGCACCGCCTACGGCAAGGTGTTCGCCCTGGACGCCGACACCGGCGCCGAGCGCTGGAAGTTCGACCCGCAAGGCTATGCGCCCAACTGGCAGCGCTGCCGTGGCTTGGGGTATTTCGACGCCTCGGCCGCCGCAGCCACGTCCTCGGCGCCTGCCGCTGCTCCTGCGGCTTGCACCAAGCGCCTGTTCCTGCCGACCGGCGATGCGCGCCTGATTGCGCTCGATGCTGAAACCGGCAAGCCCTGTGCAGACTTCGGCCACCAGGGCACGGTCGATCTGAAAACCGACATGGGCGAGATCAAGCCGGGCTACTACCAGCAGACTTCGACGCCCCTGGTGGCGGGCACGGTCGTGATCGTCGGCGGCCGGGTGGCGGATAATTTCTCCACGGGCGAACCGCCAGGCGTGGTACGCGCCTTCGATGTGCGCAGTGGTGAACTGATGTGGGCCTGGGACCCGGGCAACCCGGCCACCACCAAGCGTCCGCCGGCGGGTGAAACCTATACCCGTGGCACCCCGAACGTCTGGTCGGCGATGTCCTATGACGCCAAGCTGGGCCTGGTGTACCTGCCCACCGGCAACGCCACGCCGGATTTCTTCGGCGGTCAGCGCAGCGAGTTCGATGACAAGTGGAGCTCCTCGGTCGTCGCCCTTGACGTGAAGACCGGTCAGGTGCGCTGGCACTTCCAGACCACCCACCACGACCTCTGGGATTTCGACCTGCCGGCACAGCCGCTGCTGTACGACATTCCGGACGACAAGGGCGGCGTGCAACCGGCGTTGGCCCAGGTCACCAAGCAGGGCGAGATCTTCCTGCTCAATCGCGAGACCGGCCAGCCGATTGCCCGGGTCGAAGAGCGTCCAGTGCCCCAAGGCAATGTCCCGGGTGAGCGTTATTCGCCGACCCAGCCGTTCTCGGTGGAAATGCCATCGATCGGCAACCAGACGTTGACCGAGTCCGACATGTGGGGCGCGACCCCGTTCGACCAACTGCTGTGCCGCATCCAGTTCAAGGGCATGCGCCATGAGGGCGTGTACACCCCGCCTGGCCTGGATCACGCACTGCAGTTCCCCGGCTCCCTGGGTGGCATGAACTGGGGCAGCGTGTCGGTGGATCCGACCAGCCACTACATGTTCGTCAACGACATGCGCCTGGGCCTGGCCAACTATATGATCCCCCGCGATCAGATTGGCGCTGGTGCCAGCGGCATCGAAATGGGCGTGGTGCCCCAGGACGGCACGCCGTTCGGCGCCATGCGCCAGCGCTTCCTCTCGGCGGTGGGCATTCCCTGCCAGAAGCCGCCGTTCGGCACCATGTCGGCCATCGACCTGAAGACCCGCAAACTGATGTGGCAGGTGCCGGTGGGCACCGTGCAGGACACCGGCCCGCTGGGGATTCGCATGCACCTGCCGATCCCGATTGGCATGCCGACTCTGGGCGCGTCCCTGGCGACCCAATCCGGCCTGCTGTTCTTCGCCGGCACCCAGGACTTCTACCTGCGGGCCTTCGATACCGGCAACGGTAATGAAATCTGGAAAGCGCGCCTGCCAGTGGGTAGCCAGTCGGGCCCGATGACCTATGTCTCGCCCAAGACCGGGCGCCAGTACATCCTGCTCACCGCAGGTGGCGCGCGGCAGTCGCCGGATCGTGGCGACTACGTGATCGCCTACGCGTTGCCCAAGTAGCCGCAGGGTTCCGACAGCCTGAAAGAGCCGCGCAATGCGCGGCTTTTTCATGGACGCGTGCCAGGTGTTCCGACTTTGAGGGCTGAAAAAGATTGCGCGAGGCGGGGCCCATTCGGTTGCCAGGCAAAGCCTGCGGGCACAAAAAAAGCCGCGACATGGCGCGGCTTTGAAGATGGTGGGCCCACACGGACTTGAACCGTGGACCAAAGGATTATGAGTCCTCTGCTCTAACCAACTGAGCTATAGGCCCTCAGTAGGCCGCGGATTATAGCGACGGTTTCTCGGCTGTGCTATCCGAAAAATCGGAAACCCGGATCTGCAGGAAGGTCTCGCAGAACTCCTCGGCCTCCAGCGGCAGGCTGACGATGTAGCCCTGGATCTGTTCGCAGCCTTCCTGGGCGAGGAAGCTCTGCTGGTCATGGTTTTCCACCCCTTCGGCAATCACGGTGAATTGCATGCTGCGACCCAGGGCGATGATGGCGCGGACAATCGCCACGTCGTGGGGGTCGTCCGGCAGGCCGCGGACGAAGGATTGGTCGATCTTGAGGAAGTCCAGGGGCAGGCGCTTGAGGTAGCTCAGGGACGAGTAGCCGGTGCCGAAGTCATCGATGGCCAGTTGCACGCCCAGGCGCTTGAGCTGATGCAGCACTTCCAGGGCTTCTTCGGCCTGGCTCATGATGAAGTTCTCGGTGATCTCCAGTTGCAGCAGCCCGGGCTGCAGGTCGTAGTCGCGCAGCAACTGCTCGATACGGCCCAGGAGATTGGGTTGGCGCAACTGCGCGCCGGCCAGGTTTACCGACAGCGGTCCGAAGTGCTCGTAGTGCTGGTTCCAGCTATGCAGGTGCAGGCAGGCCTGTTCCAGGACCCAGTCGCCGATCAGCAGGATCATGCCGTTTTCTTCGGCCAGGGGGATGAAGTGCTCGGGCGGGACATCGCCGAAAGTGGGGTGGTGCCAGCGGATCAGCGCTTCGGCGCCCACCAGTTCGTGGCTGCTGAGGCTGATCTTGGGCTGGAAGTACAACGACAGCTCATCGCGTTCGATGGCCCGACGCAGTTCGTGTTCCAGGGCCACCCGCTCGCTGGCCTGGGCGGTCAGGTCGCGGGTGTAGCGTTCGACGCGGTTGCGGCCCTTGGCCTTGGAACGGTACATGGCGGCGTCGGCGTTCTTGATCAGGGTGGCGACGTCGCAGCCGTCCTTGGGGTAGAGGCTGGTGCCGATGCTGGCGCTGATGAAGAACTCGTGTTCACCGGCCTGGAACGGCGCGGTGAAGCAGTTCAGCAACTTGGTGGCGATGTGGTCGGCGTCGCTGGCCTGGTGCAGCCCGGGCAGCAGGATGATGAATTCGTCCCCGCCCAGGCGAGCCACGGTGTCGATGTCTCGCAGCTGTTCCTTGAGGCGTACGGCGATGCCCTTGAGCAGCAGGTCGCCTACCGGGTGGCCGAGGCTGTCGTTGATGTGCTTGAAGCGATCCAGGTCGAGGAACAGCACCGCGCCCTGGCCGCCGCTGTCCTGCTGGCCGTTGAGCGCGGCCAGCAGGCGGCTTTCGAACAGTGTGCGATTGGGCAGGCCGGTGAGGGGGTCATGGTGGGCCTGATAATCGAGCCGTGCCTGGGCGTGCTTGAGGCTGGAGATATCGGCAAATACCGCCACGAAATGGGTGATCTGCCGTTCCTTGTTGCGCACGGCGTTGATGGTCAGCCAGTTGGGGTAGAGCTCGCCGCTCTTGCGACGGTTGGAAATCTCGCCCTGCCAGTGGCCTTCCAGGGTCAGTTGATGCCACATCGCGGCGTAGAAGGCGCTGTCGTGCAGTCCCGATGCCAGCAGGCGCGGGGTTTGGCCCAGGGCTTCAATTTCGCTGTAGCCGGTGATTTCACTGAAGGCCCGATTGACCGCACTGATGCGCTGCTGGGTATCGGTGATCATCACGCCCTCGGCGGTGCTTTCAAACACCGTGGCGGCCTGTTGCAGTTTTTCCTGCATTTGCTGGCGATCGGTAATGTCCCGGGCGATGGTCAGCATGCAGTCGTCGTCACCAATCGGCAGCGGTCGGCTCGACAGTTCACAGAGACGGATCTGGCCATCGTTGCGTCGGATATGGCAACTGAAGTCGCGGACAAAACCGTCCCGCTGCAGCAGGTCGAGCATCTGCTTGCGTTCGTTGAGGTTGACCCAGATCCCCAGGTCCAGGGTCGAGCGGTCCAGTGACATGGCGCTATTGAAACCGGTGATGCGGCTGAAGCCCTCGTTGACCTCGATCAGCAAGCCATCGCGCTGGCGGCTCAGCAGCAGTCCATCCGGGGAGGCGTGGAAGGCTTTGGCGAACTTCTCCTCGGAGGTTTGCAGTTGCTGCTGGGTTTCCTTGAGCTGGCTGATATCGCGCACCACCACCACCAACGCCGGGGTGGTGTCGAGGTCAAAGGGCTCGGCGGAGATCAGGCCGGTGAACAGCTGGCCACTGTGGCGGCGAAAGGGCATCTCCAGGTTGCGAATGCTGCCGGCCTGCAAGCGTTGCAAGAGGCTGGGGCCGACTCCTGGGATCCCCCAGATGTTCAACTCGGTGGCGGTCTGGCCGATGACCGTTTCGGCACTCAGGCCGATCTGTTCCTCGAAGGCCTTGTTGACCTCCAGCAGACAGCCGTCGGACAGGCGTGCGATGACCAGGATGTCCGGACATTGCTGGAACACCGAAGCGAACTTCTGCTCGGACAGGCGTAGCGCTTCTTCGGTGTGCTTGGCTTCGCTGATGTCGATCATCAGTCCGCGCATCACCGGTTCCTGGCCGTGCTCGATCAAGCTGACGATGTCGCGTACCCAGAGACAGCGGCCATCGGCGGTGATCACCCGGTAGTCGAGGCTGTGGTCGCGCCCGGCCTGGACCTCGTGATCGCAGAACGCCTGGGCCCGGGTCAGGTCGGCGGGGTGGATGATGTTGCGCCAGAACCCGGGGATCAGCCAGTGAGCCTGGGGATAGCCCAGCAGCGCTTCGGCGTGGGGCGAGACGTAGCTGTAGGTGAAGTCGCTGACACGCGCTTCCCAGGCGATGGCGGAGAGGCTCTCCACCAGGCTGCGATAGTGGTATTCGCTGCTGCGCAGTTCCTGTTCCAGGGCCACCCGGCGGGAGATTTCCGAACTCAGGCGGCGGTTGATGCGGATCACTACCGCGAGCACGGTGACCAGCAGGAGCAGCCCGGGCAGCCCGTAGAGCAGCACGTCGGACCAGAAGGTTCGATGGTCGAGCACGCTGCCGACCCAGTGTTGCTGAATCGCACTGATTTCATCGGGGCTGAGGTCGGCCAGGACCTTGTCGAGAATGCCCACCAGGATCTTGCTGTTGCGCGGGACGCCCATCGCCAGCTGGTAGCGATAAGGGGTTTCGCCGCTGACATACAGGCCCTCGAGCTTGAGCTGGCGCAGGCTCCAGACACTGGACGCGAGGTCACCGACCACGGCATCCACCTCGTCGGTGGCCAGGGCCTGGAGCGCGGAGCTGATGTTGGGCAGGGCGACCAGGTTCAGGTCCGGATGATGGGTGCGCAGTAGTTCGTGAGGGGCGTAGTTTTCCACCACGGCCACTTTCAGGCCGTAAAGGTCCTGAAGATTGCGCGGTTGTGCGCCGCCCCTGTGGGCGAGGATGACGATGGGGAAGTCAAGGTAGGGGCGGGTGAACGCCATGTAGCTCTGGCGCTCCGGGGTCGACATGATCCCGGGCAGCAGGTCCAGTTTGCCCTGCTTGGCGTCCTCGAGCACCTCGGTCCAGCTGGCGGGCTCGATGGGTGTCAGGCTCACTGACAGGCGTTCCTGGATCAGGTGGATGTAGTCCGCTGCAAGGCCCTGGTAGCGGCCTTCCTCGTCTCGATACTCGAAGGGCGGCCAGGACGCGTCTACACCCAGGCGCAGTTCCGGGTGAGTCTTGAGCCAGCTACGTTCTTCGTCGGTAAGAGTCAGCGCGCCAGCCGTTGCGGTCCAGGTAAGCAGCGCCAGCAGAAGCATGGCCGACAGTCTGGGCATAACCGTCTCGTTATGGCACGGGGATTGTTTCGAGTGTAGACGGGCTGTGCGCCGGGGAAGGAAAGAAGGACGGGTTGCAGAAAGCAAAACCCCCAGCTGGGCTGGGGGTCTTGGGCTTACTCGTCGAGGAAGGAGCGCAGATGCTCGCTTCGCGTCGGGTGGCGCAGCTTGCGCAGCGCCTTGGCTTCGATCTGACGAATCCGCTCGCGGGTCACGTCGAACTGCTTACCAACCTCCTCAAGGGTGTGGTCGGTATTCATGTCGATGCCGAAGCGCATGCGCAGGACCTTGGCTTCACGGGCAGTGAGGCCGGAGAGTACTTCGCGGGTCGCTTCTTTGAGGCTCTCAACGGTGGCTACATCGATTGGCGACTGCATGGTCGAGTCTTCGATGAAGTCGCCCAGATGGGAGTCTTCGTCATCACCGATCGGGGTTTCCATGGAGATCGGCTCTTTGGCGATCTTCAATACCTTGCGGATCTTGTCCTCAGGCATTTCCATGCGTTCGCCCAGCTCTTCCGGGGTCGGTTCACGACCCATTTCCTGCAGCATCTGCCGGGAAATGCGGTTGAGCTTGTTGATCGTCTCGATCATGTGCACCGGAATACGGATGGTGCGGGCCTGGTCGGCGATCGAGCGAGTGATCGCCTGACGGATCCACCAGGTGGCATAGGTCGAGAACTTGTAGCCACGACGGTATTCGAACTTGTCCACCGCTTTCATCAAGCCGATGTTGCCTTCCTGGATCAGATCGAGGAATTGCAGGCCACGGTTGGTGTACTTCTTGGCGATGGAGATCACCAGACGCAGGTTGGCTTCAACCATCTCTTTCTTCGCGCGGCGGGCCTTGGCCTCACCGATCGACATGCGACGGTTGATGTCCTTGATCTCGGCGATCTTCAAGCCGGTTTCGACTTCAAGAGCGGTCAGCTTCTGCTGGCAACGGATGATGTCCGGTTGCAGGCGGGCAATGGCTTCGGCGTATTTGGTCTTGCCTTTGGCCAGTGCTTCGGTCCAGCTTTCGTCCACCTCGTTGCCCGGGAACTGGCGCAGGAAGTCGGCACGCGGCATGCGGGCATCACGCACGCAAAGCTGCATGATCGCGCGCTCCTGCTGACGCAGGCGATCCAGGGCGCTGCGTACACGTTCAACCAGGCCTTCGAATTGCTTCGGAACCAGTTTGATCGGCATGAACAATTCGGCCAGGGCCAGCATTTCGGCGATGGCTTGCTTGTTCTCGCGGCCGTGCTTCTTCAGCGCCTTGCGGGTGATCTCCATTTGATCGGCGACGGCGCCAAAGCGCTGCGCGGCGATAACAGGATCCGGACCGCTTTCGGCTTCTTCTTCGTCTTCGGTCGCTTCAGCTTCTTCGTCGTCGCTGTCGTCATCCGCTTTCGCGGTCTTGGTGTCGACAGGCGGCGGCACTTCGGCGGCAGGCGGCGTAATGCCGTCGTCCGGATCGATGTACCCGCTGAGAACGTCAGACAGGCGGCCACCTTCGGTGGTGACGCGAGTGTATTCGGCGAGGATGTGATCAACCGTGCCAGGGAAGTGCGCGATTGCGCCCATCACTTCACGGATGCCCTCTTCGATACGCTTGGCGATTTCGATTTCGCCTTCACGTGTGAGCAGCTCTACCGTGCCCATTTCGCGCATGTACATGCGCACTGGGTCGGTAGTGCGACCAATGTCGGTTTCCACAGCCGCCAACGCTGCGGCGGCTTCTTCAGCTGCTGCTTCGTCGGTGTCGGCTTCGGCCAACAAAAGGGCATCCGCATCCGGAGCACTCTCGAATACGTTGATCCCCATGTCGTTGATCATGCGGATGATGTCTTCCACCTGTTCCGGATCTGAAATATCCTCCGGCAGGTGGTCGTTGACCTCCGCGTAAGTCAGGTAACCCTGCTCACGTCCACGGCTGATCAACTCTTTGAGGCGAGACTGCTGTTGCGCTTTTCCGGACATAACACCCTATCCACTGAAGGTCTTGGCGGGCAAAAAACAAGCCGAGGATTATACCCGAGCTATGACCTCACGCGCCAGTTGAGGTCGGGTTCGATGCGGGAACATTGCGTTTTAAAAGCTCAACCAGCTGAATTTTCTCTTCGCTGCTGAGCTCGCTTTGACGCGATTTCCTGAGAAGTTGGTCTAAAACACGCTCGCGTTGGCGAGCGGACAAGCTATTAATGGTGTCGAAAAACTGTTGTTCAAGGTTATCTCCGTCGATCAACCACTCTTTTTCTGCCAGTGCAGTCAGCAAGTGGCCCTGCTGAGTGCCGTGCCAGCGCGCCATCAACTGATGAATAGAGCGTAGCTTAGGATTTTTCTGTACGGCTTCGATCAGGGCGACCAGCAACTGTGTATTGATGTTGTCGTCATCGGCAAAGTGCCCGGCATCTTCAACTTTTTCTGCCAATTGCGGGTGATGCAGCAAGGTGCGCAGGGCTGCCAGGGTCGGAGGTTCCACCGCTGCCGGAACCCGCGGGCCCCTGGGCTGGTCGCGATCGCCCTGGCGCTTGCCCTTGCCGTTCTTGTCCCAGGGCTTGCCTTCCCACTTCTTGCCGCCGCCATTTTTCTTCGGCGTCCACTCCTGTTGAGGGACGTAGGCTTCCTGGTGGGGCTCATGGTAGTCGGCGTAATCCGGCATTGCGTCGTAATCAATGCCGGCGTCGTAGACGGGTGGCGCTTCCGGCGCTGCGTTGTGGACCAGTTGCGTGACTGTTTCGCTGGTCAGGCCGGTGATTTCGCTAAGGCGCTGGCGCATCAGGGTGCGCAGGTTGGCACCAGGGATTTTTTCGATCAACGGCGCAGCCAGCGTGGCTAGATGGGCCTTGCCTTCTAGGGAGCGCGGGTCTGCTTCGTCGATCAGTTGCTGGAAAAAGTAATCCGCCAGCGGCTGCGCATGCTGATTGATCCGCGCGCGGAAAGCGTCGGTGCCTTCGGAGCGGACCAGGGTATCCGGGTCTTCACCTTCCGGAAGGAACAGGAAGCGGGCGCGGCGCCCGTCCTGCAGGCAGCCCAGGGTGGCTTCCAGGGCGCGCCAGGCGGCCTTGCGTCCGGCCTGGTCGCCGTCGAAGCAGAACAGCACGTTGGGCACGATGCGGAACAGGCGCTTGAGGTGCTCCTCGCTGGTGGCCGTGCCCAGGGTCGCGACGGCATTGCGCAGGCCTTGCTGGGCCAGGGCAATCACGTCCATGTAGCCCTCGACGACGATGATTTCGTCGAGGTTGCGGTTGTTCTTGCGCGCCTCGTACAGGCCGTAGAGTTCCTGGCCCTTGTGAAACACCGGGGTTTCCGGGGAGTTCAGGTATTTGGGTTTGTCATCCCCCAGCACCCGGCCGCCAAAGGCAATGATCCGGCCGCGGGTATCGCGGATCGGAAACATCACCCGGTCGCGAAAGCGGTCATAGCGTTTGCCGGTCTCGGCGTTCTCGATCAGCAGGCCAGCGTCGATCATGGCTTTTTGCTGCAGAGTGTCGCTGCTCAGGTGCTTGAACAGGTTGTCCCAGCCGGGCGGGGCGAAGCCCAGGCCGAAGTCGCGGGCGATCTCGCCGGTGAGGCCGCGGCCCTTGAGGTAGTCCACCGCCGCCTTGCGTGCCGGGTGGCTTTTCAGAGCCTGACGATAGTAGTCGGCAGCGGCAGTAAGCAGTGGATAGAGCGGGGAATCCGTGGGCTGTCGGGGTTTGCGCTGGCCGCGAGTGCTTTCCTCGCGGGGGATCTCCATTCCAGCGGCTTTCGCCAGTTCCTCGACGGCCTGGGGGAAGTCCAGGTTGTCGTGGTCCATGATGAAGCCGAGGGCGTTGCCGCCGGCGCCACAGCCGAAGCAGTAGTAGAACTGCTTGTCGGGGCTGACGCTGAAGGAGGGCGTCTTTTCCTTGTGGAAAGGGCAGCAGGCGGTGTAGTTCTTGCCGGCTTTCTTGATTTGCAGGCGCGAGCTGACGACATCGACGATGTCGGTGCGGTTCAGAAGGTCGTCAATAAAGCTCTGGGGAATGAGCCCGGCCATGGCGTTCTCGTCATCACTGCGGGAAAAAATAGCCCTGGCGACGCTGTCGAAAGACCGGATGCGGCGAGGCGTGAAAGTTGCGCGGCTCGGTCCGGGGTTTCGGCGTGATCGCAGTCGGGGAGTGTATCTGCCGAACGTCCACTGACGTTAGTTTCAATCAGTATTCGACTATTTGAAGGTGTTGCGCTGAGTCCGACAGTGGCCTTTGGATGGCCTCGGATAGCTCATTAAGCGGGCGCTGGAGAAGTGCGCCTTGGGCTGATCGTCTGCAGGAATCAGTAAGGGTGTGCTCGTCAGTAGCCTTGGAAGGCTCGTCAGAAAAGACGTGCACCGCTGGCAGGAGCCAGGTCTGACGTGGTGAAGCAGATTCGTCTGGGTCGCATGGGCGGCTTCGACGGTGAAGCATCAAGCGTATTCCGCAAATGCCATTAGCCCGGCTTAGGGCCGGGCTTGGCAGAAGCTTGCAGCGAACGTCTGTGTATTAGTACAGACGTACGGCGCGGCGCTGTTCGCGCTGAACTTTCTTGGCGTGACGCTTAACAGCAGCAGCTGCTTTGCGCTTACGCTCGGAAGTCGGCTTCTCGTAAAATTCGCGGCTACGAACTTCAGCCAGAACACCGGCTTTTTCGCAGGAGCGCTTGAAACGACGCAGAGCTACGTCGAAGGGTTCGTTCTCTTTAACTTTGACGGCTGGCATCCAGAGCTACCTTCATTCATTACCGGGGTCAACGTTCTCGTCGCAAAAATCGCGGCTGAGGTCGTCGGTTTTTAAGGGTTGCGGATGTTAACCCCTCAACGCTCGGAATGCAAAGCCTCTGATCGAAAACCGCTGGTCGGGCGCTGGAGTGGCGACTATTATGCGCGCCTTCGAATTCAGCCTCTACAAGGCGCAAACCCATGCTAGTACTGGGATTAGAAACCTCCTGCGACGAAACCGGCGTCGCGCTTTACGACAGCGAGCGTGGCCTTCTGGCCGATGCGCTGTTCAGCCAGATCGACCTGCACCGCGTCTACGGCGGCGTGGTGCCGGAGCTGGCTTCCCGTGATCACGTCAAGCGCATGCTGCCGCTGATCCGTCAGGTTCTGGCTGAGGCCGACTGTGTGCCCACCGAGATCGATGCCATCGCCTATACGGCCGGTCCCGGCTTGGTCGGCGCACTGCTGGTAGGGGCTTCCTGCGCCCAGGCGCTGGCGTTCGCCTGGGGTATTCCGGCCTTGGGCGTGCACCACATGGAAGGCCACCTGCTGGCGCCAATGCTGGAAGAGCAGCCACCGGAGTTTCCATTCGTCGCTTTGTTGGTGTCCGGCGGTCATACCCAGCTGGTTCGGGTCGATGGCATCGGCCAGTACGAGCTGTTGGGCGAGACGCTGGATGATGCGGCAGGCGAGGCGTTCGACAAGACCGCGAAGATGATCGGCCTGAATTATCCCGGTGGGCCTGAAATTGCCCGTCTGGCCACTCAAGGCGTACCGGGACGGTTTGTCTTCCCACGGCCAATGACCGATCGTCCTGGCCTCGATTTCAGTTTCAGCGGCTTGAAAACCTTCGCCCTCAACACCTGGCAGCAGTGTGTCAGCGCTGGAGACGACGGTGAGCAAACCCGTTGCGACATCTCCCTCGCGTTCCAGCAGGCCGTGGTGGAAACTTTGACCATCAAGTGCAAGCGTGCCCTGAAGCAGACCGGTCTCAAGCACCTGGTGATCGCCGGGGGCGTGAGCGCCAACAAGGCCTTGCGCGAGGCTCTGGAAAAGATGCTCGGGGAGATGAACGGCAATGTGTTCTATGCTCGCCCCCAGTTCTGCACCGACAACGGCGCGATGATCGCCTTTGCCGGTTGCCAGCGCTTGCAGGCCGGGCAACAGGAAGGCCTGGCAATCACTGTGCAGGCGCGTTGGCCGATGGAGCAGTTGTCGGCTCTTTAGAGGCTGCGCGAAGGCGTAAGCTTGAGTCCTTTGATCGTCGAGGACTCAGAAATGCCGTTCGCGGCCGGCAAACAGGTCACGCAGATTGCCGCGATGGCGCCAGACGATCAGCAGCGTCAGCACGCTCATCGGCAGCAGCGCTTCGGGCTCCTGCCAGGCCAGCAGTGGCAGGGTCAGGGGCGTGGCGATCAGGGCGGCCAGCGAGCTGGTACGGGTGAGGTAGAAGGTCAGCGCCCAGGCGGCGACGGCCAGCAGGGCGGCTGGAGGATAGAGTCCCAGCAGCATGCCGGCGGCGGTGGCGACACCTTTGCCGCCGCGAAAGCGGAAATACAAAGGGAACAGGTGGCCAAGGACGGCGTAGAGTCCGACCCAGGCCTGTTGTTGCAGCGAGAGCCCCGCGAGGTGCGCGATCAGTACGGGCACCAGGCCCTTGCAGAGATCCCCCAGCAGGGTCAGGACGGCGAGTTTCTTGCCGGCCAGGCGCAACATGTTGGTGGCGCCGGCATTACCCGAGCCACTCATTCGCGGATCGGGATTGCCCGTCAGGCGGCTGAGCAAAATGGCGAAGGACAGAGAGCCAAGCAGGTAGGCGAGAATCGCCAGTAACCAAAACATGCTAACTATTCCGGGCGAGGAAGCCCTGATTCTAACGGCGCATTGCGCCCTTGTCGTGCTGCGGAGAAGAGTGCTTGGACAGAGTGTTTATCGAAGGACTGGAAGTGGACACCGTGATTGGAGCCTATGACTGGGAGCGGGGCATCCGACAGTGCCTGCGTCTTGATCTGAGCTTTGCCTGGGATAATCGCCCGGCCGCCGCAGGGGATGATCTGACGCTGGCGCTGGATTACGCCAGCGTTTCCACGCGGATCCAGGCGTTTGCCGAGCAGGCCCAGTACCAGTTGGTGGAAACCTTTGCCGAGCGTCTTGCCGAAGTGCTGATGAGTGAGTTCCACATCCCTTGGCTGCATTTGAAACTGACCAAGCCGGGTGCCGTTGCGGCGGCCACGGGCGTGGGTGTGGAGATCGAGCGCGGATGTCGCTGACTCAGGTGTTTCTGGGGCTTGGTAGCAATATCGAGCGCGAAGTCCACCTGTGCGCCGGGCTTGATGCCCTGGCCGGCTTCCTGGTGGACATGCGTTGTTCGGCGGTGTTCGAAAGCCAGCCGGTGGGGATCAAGAGCGGCCCGTTCTTCAATCTGGTGGTGGCGGGCCACACCGATCTGCCATTGATCGAGCTGGATCGACGCCTGAAGTTCATCGAGGCGGACAACGGCCGCTATGCCCCGGACCGCAAAGGCTTGCCGCTGGACATCGATGTGTTGCTGTACGGCGATCTGACCGGCAATTTCGATGGTCTGATCCTGCCACGTGCTGAGATCCTGAAGAATGCCTTCGTGCTCTGGCCGTTGTCGTTGATGGCTCCTGAGCGGGTGCATCCGCTGGTCGGCAAGAGCCTGGCGGCGCTCTGGCAGGAAGCGCAGATCGATCAGGTGCTGGCGCCGGTGGCATTCGAATGGCGAGGCCGGCAACTGACGCCTCCGGGCCTGTAGTCCCCAGCCTAGGCATCTGACGCGGGCAAGGCCTGTGCCTTGCCCGCGTCAGGGGCTCAAGGTGTGGGCGGCTCCTTGTAGGCCTTGAGCGCTTTCAGTCGCTCCAGTCTCAGCGCCTCGCCCAGCGCCGGGCCTTTGAAGCCTTGCTCAAGCAACGGCTGGACCGCCACTGCCCGGGCCACATTGGCCGCGCCGCGCAGATAGTCCGCTTGGGGGTAGGGGCGCGACTCCAATCCCAGTCGCCCGCGGGCATCCATCTCGCAAGCGGCAATGAACTCTTCAAAGCGCTGCGGGCGGCGGAACACGTCGAAGCTTTGCAGCAGTTCCAGCAGTGTCGAGGCCTTCAGTTCCTGCGCCTTGTGGGCGTGGGTGTGGTACTGGCCCACCAGCAATGCCAGGTCCTGGCATTCCCGAGGCACCTTGAAGCGCTCATTGACGGCCTTGATCAGCTCCAGCCCCTTGTGTTCGTGTCCGATGTGCCGGGGCCACTCCTGCTCGGGGGTAACGCCTTTGCCCAGGTCGTGCAGTAGGCATGCCCAGCGTACCGAGAGGGGCTGTTGGTGCAGTGCCGCTTGCTGCAGAACGCTGAGGGTATGCAGGCCGGTGTCTATCTCCGGATGGTGTGCGGCTGGCTGGGGAACGCCGAACAGAGCGTCGACCTCGGGCATCAGCACCGCCAGGGCGCCGCAGTCTCGGAGCACCTGGATGAAGACCTGGGGCTGTTCCTCCATCAGGGCCCGGGAAATCTCCTTCCAGCTGCGCTCCGCCGTGAGCGCCTGCAGCTCGCCTGACTCGCTGAGTTCACGCATCAGTTCGAGCGTCTCTGCGGCCACCCGGAAACCCAGGCTGGCATAGCGTGCGGCGAATCGCGCTACTCGCAGTACTCGAAGGGGATCTTCGGCGAATGCCGGGGAAACATGACGCAACAGCCGTTCTTGAAGATCCTTCTGGCCGTGATAGGGGTCAGTCACCAGGCCCTGATCATCCTCGGCCATGGCGTTGATCGTCAGGTCGCGGCGAATCAGGTCTTCTTCCAGGGTGACTTCCGGGCTGGCGTGGAAGGTGACCCCGCCGTAACCGTGCCCGCTCTTGCGCTCGGTTCGGGCCAGGGCATATTCCTCGCCATTCTTGGGGTGTAGAAACACCGGAAAATCGGCCCCAACCGGGCGAAAGCCCTGGGCGATCATGTCTTCCGCGCTGGCACCGACTACCACCCAGTCGATATCAGTGACCGGCCTGCCGAGCAAGCGATCGCGCACTGCGCCGCCGACTTTGTAAATCCGCATAAAAAACCTCCGTTAGCGCGACAGAATAACGCTTGTGTCGGGCTGACGGAGGACTGTTGTTGGGTTCAGAGGTGGATGACTGCCAGGTCCAGCCGGCCATAGTCGTTGTCGTTGTGATCGCTTCTTGGTGGCACGTGATGGGTTTTCACCACTTGATCGCCCTGCAGGGTTTCCAGGTGAATGTCGAAGCCCCACAGGCGATGCAGGTGCTTGAGTACCTCGTCGGTGGAGTCGCCAAGGGGTTTGCGATCGTGTTGCTGGTGGCGCAGGGTCAGCGAGCGGTCGCCACGGCGGTCGATACTCCAGATCTGCACGTTGGGTTCGCGGTTGCCCAGGTTGTATTGCGCGGCCAGGGTTTCGCGGATGATCCGATAGCCGCTTTCGTCGTGGATCGCCGGCACCAGCAGGTCGTCCTTCTGGTCGTCATCCATGATGCTGAACAGCTTGAGATCGCGGATCACCTTGGGCGACAGGTACTGCAGGATGAAGCTTTCGTCCTTGAAGCTGCTCATGGCGAACTTGATGCTGGACAGCCAGTCGGTGCCGGCCAGTTCAGGGAACCAGCGGCGGTCCTCTTCCGTGGGTTCCTCGCACATGCGACGGATGTCCCGGTACATGGCAAAGCCCAGGGCGTAGGGGTTGATGCCGTTGTAGTAAGGACTGTCGAAGCCCGGTTGAAAAACCACGCTGGTATGGGAGGCGAGGAACTCCATCATGAAGCCATCGGTCACCAGGCCTTCGTCGTACAGATCATTCATCAGGGTGTAGTGCCAGAAGGTCGCCCAGCCTTCGTTCATCACCTGGGTCTGGCGCTGCGGGTAGAAGTACTGGGCGATCTTGCGCACGATGCGCACGATCTCCCGCTGCCAGGGCTCCAGCAAGGGCGCGTGCTTTTCAATGAAGTACAGGATGTTTTCCTGAGGCTCGGCGGGGAAGCGCGCATTGTCCTTGTCGCTGTATTTGTCCGCGCCTTTGGGAATGGTGCGCCACAGATCGTTGATCTGTTTCTGCAGGTGCTCTTCCCGATCCTTCTGCCGGCGTCGCTCTTCCTCGGCGGAGATCGGGTAAGGCCGTTTGTAGCGGTCGACGCCGTAGTTCATCAGGGCATGGCAGGAATCCAGCAGATCCTCCACGGCATCGATGCCATGGCGCTCCTCGCACTGCATGATGTACTGCTTGGCGAACACCAGGTAGTCGATGATCGAGCTGGCATCGGTCCAGGTGCGGAACAGGTAGTTGCCCTTGAAGAAGCTGTTGTGGCCATAGCAGGCATGCGCGACTACCAGGGCCTGCATGCAGATGGTGTTCTCCTCCATCAGGTAGGCGATGCAAGGGTCTGAATTGATCACAATCTCGTAGGCCAGTCCCATCTGCCCGCGGCTGTAGGATTTCTCAGTGCTGAGAAAGTGCTTGCCGTAGGACCAATGGTGATAACCCAGGGGCATGCCCACCGAGGCATAGGCATCCATCATCTGCTCGGCAGTGATCACTTCGATCTGGTTGGGGTAGGTATCCAGGGCATAGCGAGCCGCGATACGGCTGATTTCGCGATCGTAGGCCTGGATCAGCTCGAACGTCCATTCCGAGCCGGTGGAGATGGGTTGGCGCTTCTGCTCTCTGGCGGTCATGTCACTAACCTGCGCTGGAAGAGTTCACGGAAGACCGGATAGATATCGCCGGCCGAAACCAGTTGTTGCTGGGCGAACGTGTCGGAGAAGGCCTCGGCGATGCGTTCGTATTCGAACCACAGAGCCTGATGCTCTCGTGGAGTGATCTCCACGTAGGTGTAGTACTGCACGAAAGGCATGATCTGGTTGATCAGGATATCGCGGCAGATGGGCGAGTCATCGTTCCAGTTGTCACCGTCGGAAGCTTGCGCGGCGTAGATGTTCCATTCGTTGCTGGGGTAGCGCTCGGCCATGATCTCCTGCATCAGTTTCAGGGCGCTGGAGACAATGGTTCCGCCGGTTTCCCTGGAATAGAAGAACTCTTCCTCGTCCACTTCACGGGCGCTGGTGTGATGGCGGATGAAAACCACGTCGATCTTGTCGTAGTTGCGTTTGAGGAACAGATACAAAAGGATGAAGAAGCGTTTGGCGATGTCCTTGGTGGCCTGGGTCATGGAGCCGGAGACGTCCATCAGGCAGAACATCACCGCCTTGGAACTGGGGTTGGGCTGCTTCACCAACAGGTTGTACTTGAGGTCGAAGGTGTCGAGGAAGGGCACGCGATGAATGCGAGCGCTGAGGCGTTCGATTTCTGCTTCAAGTTCCTGAATATCGCCGAAGTTGTCCGGCTCTTCGCGTTTCAGGCGTTCCAGCTCTTCCTTCACCTCCCGCAACTTGGCCCGGCTGCTGCCGGACAGGGCGATGCGTCGGGCGTGGGCTGAGCGCAAGGTGCGGATGATATTGATCCGCGACGGATTGCCTTCGTTGCTGATCCCCGCTCTTACGGTCTTGAAGGTGTCGGTGCCGCTCAGGTTGCGTTTGACCAGGTTGGGCAGCTCCAAGTCTTCGAACATGAACTCGAGGAATTCTTCCTGGGTGATCTGGAAGACGAATTCGTCCATGCCTTCGCCGGAGTTGCCGGCCTTGCCGCGGCCCCCGCCACCGCCGCCGCCCTGAGGCCTGGCGATATGTTCGCCAGCGGTAAATTCCTTGTTTCCGGGATGGACCACGGTCTGCTTGCCACCACGGCCGTGGTGCAGCACCGGTTCGTCGATATCCCGACCGGGAATGCTGATTTGTTCGCCGTGCTCCATGTCAGTGATGGAGCGGCGGCTGACGGCCTCTTCGACGGCCTTTTTAATATGGTCACGGTAACGCCGCAGGAAGCGCTGGCGGTTCACCGTGCTCTTGTTCTTGCCATTGAGACGTCGGTCGATCACATAGCTCATGGGCCCCTCCGGGGAGCTTCAAGACATAAGCCTCAAGCCGCAAGCCGCGCAGCGGCGGGGCCCGGGAAGGCTCCGCAGCATCGCGCTTGCAGCTCGTAGCTAGAAGCTTGCCGCTGCATCACTGCGATTTTCTGACCCGCAGATACCATTCGGACAGCAGCCGGACCTGTTTGTCGGTGTAGCCGCGCTCGACCATTCGTGTGACGAAGTCGTTGTGTTTCTGTTGATCCTCCTTGCTGGCCTTGGCGTTGAAGCTGATGACCGGCAGCAGGTCCTCGGTGTTGGAGAACATTTTTTTCTCGATGACCACCCGCAGTTTTTCGTAGCTGAGCCAGGTGGGGTTCTTGCCGTTGTTGTTGGCCCGGGCGCGCAGGACGAAGTTGACGATCTCGTTGCGGAAATCTTTCGGGTTGCTGATGCCAGCAGGTTTCTCGATCTTCTCCAGCTCCTCGTTGAGGGCCACGCGATTGAGGATCTCGCCGGTTTCCGGATCGCGGTATTCCTGGTCCTGAATCCAGAAGTCTGCGTAGAGCACATAGCGGTCGAAGATGTTCTGGCCGTACTCGCTGTAGGACTCCAGGTAAGCGGTTTGAATCTCCTTGCCGATGAACTCGATGTAGCGCGGCGCCAGGTATTCCTTGAGGAAGCGCAGGTAGCGCTCGCGGGTTTCCGCCTGGAACTGTTCCTGCTCGATCTGCTGTTCCAGCACATACAGCAGGTGCACCGGGTTGGCCGCCACTTCATGGGGGTCGAAGTTGAAGACTTTCGACAGGATCTTGAAGGCGAACCGGGTCGACAGGCCATTCATCCCCTCATCGACGCCGGCGCTGTCGCGGTATTCCTGGATCGACTTGGCCTTGGGATCGGTGTCCTTGAGGTTTTCACCGTCATAGACCCGCATCTTCGAGTAGATGTTGGAGTTCTCGGGCTCCTTGAGGCGCGACAGCACAGTGAACTGCGCCAGCATTTTCAGGGTGTCGGGGGCGCAATGGGCCTTGGCCAGGGAGCTGTTGAACAGCAGCTTGTCGTAGATCTTCACTTCATCGGTGACGCGCAGGCAGTAAGGCACCTTGACGATATAGATCCGGTCGATGAAGGCTTCGTTGTTCTTGTTGTTGCGGAAGGTGTGCCACTCCGATTCGTTGGAGTGAGCCAGCAGGATGCCGGTGAAGGGGATCGCCCCCAGCCCCTCGGTGCTGTTGTAGTTGCCTTCCTGGGTTGCGGTCAGCAATGGGTGCAGCACCTTGATGGGTGCCTTGAACATCTCGACGAATTCCATCAGGCCCTGGTTGGCCCGGCAGAGTGCCCCGGAGTAGCTGTAGGCATCGGCATCGTTCTGCGGGAATTCTTCCAGCTTGCGGATATCCACCTTGCCGACCAGTGCCGAAATGTCCTGGTTGTTCTCGTCCCCGGGCTCGGTCTTGGCCACGGCGATCTGGTTGAGAATCGACGGGTACAGCTTCACCACGCGGAACTGGCTGATGTCGCCGCCAAACTCCGACAGGCGCTTGGTGGCCCAGGGCGACATGATGGTGTTGAGATAGCGCCGGGGAATGCCGAAATCCTCTTCGAGAATCGCGCCATCTTCCGTGGCGTTGAACAGCCCCAGTGGCGATTCAAAGACCGGGGAACCCTTGATGGCGTAGAAGGGCACTTTCTCGATCAGTTGCTTGAGCTTCTCGGCCAGGGACGATTTACCACCGCCCACCGGACCCAGGAGGTAGAGGATCTGCTTCTTCTCTTCCAGGCCCTGAGCGGCGTGTCGGAAGTAGGAGACGATCTGGTCGATGCATTCTTCCATGCCATGGAAGTCTTCAAAGGCCGGATAGCGCCGGATCACCTTGTTGGAAAAGATTCGCGACAGCCTCGAGTTGGTCGAAGTGTCCAGCAGTTCTGGCTCGCCGATGGCCAATAGCAGGCGTTCGGCGGCGGATGCATAGGCGCTTCGGTCCTTCTTGCACAGCTCCAGGTATTCCTGCAGCGAGAACTCTTCCTGGCGTGTGGATTCGAAGCGCTGTTGGAAGTGGCTAAAAATACTCATGACGTCACCTCGCTCGATACGTTGAGCCGGCGTCGGATCAGTCAGTCAAGTGCTGGCGAGCAACTGAAAATCCAGTTGCCGTTTACCCCCCAGAACACTTCCAAAGCTATCGACCTTGAAAGCTAGTACCGATGACCCACTCGCCGGTGTACCGGCTCTCCCCTGATTTGGATGGCCTGAGGCTAAGGATAGTTCGGAATCCGGGAGGTCAAGGCGAGATGGGGAATTAGTTGCGCACTACCGTTCGTCCGGTGGCGCGTCAGCCCGCGTAGTACGCGGGCTGGAGCTCGGGAAAAAAATTATTCGGCGGTGCCTTGGGCGATTTCCGTCGGGTAGGTGCTACGCCACAGTTCGAAGCCGCCGTCGAGGCTGTAGACATCGGAAAACCCCTGGCTCACCAGATATGCGGCGGCGCTCTGGCTGGAGTTTCCGTGATAGCAGACCACCACCAGCGGGGCGTCCAGGTCGGCGCCGCGAATGAAATCGGAAATGGAGTGATTATCCAGATGCTGCGAGCCGCTGATATGGCTCAGGGCATAGGTTTGCGGGTCGCGGATGTCCACCACCACGGCGCCTTGCTCGCGCAGTGCCTGGGCCTGTTCTGGGGGAATGCGTTTGAATTCGCTCATGGCGGGCTCCTGGAGCTTGATAGTCAGCGCCGACTAGCGCTTTGCCGAAACAGGCAAGGGGTTGGGAGGAAGGTGTGCGGCGTGTCCCTGAGCATCGCAATCACAGGTAAGGCGCACGCCGCTGTCGACATTCAGCAGGGTCATGGACCCGCCCCAGACGCAGCCGCTGTCGAGGGCGAAAATACCGGGTTGGTTGCTGTGGCCTTCCAGGGCCGCCCAGTGGCCGAAGATGATCTTCAGGTCCCGGGTCTTGCGCTCCTTGTGACTGAACCAGGGGGCATAGCCCGCCGGGGCGGTATCCAGTCCTTCCTTGCTCTTGAGGTCGAGCTTGCCCTCGCTGGTGCAGAAGCGCATGCGGGTGAAATAGTTGGTGATGACCCGCAGGCGGGTCACGCCCTTGAGGTCGCTGTCCCATTTCGCCGGATCGTTGCCGTACATGCCGTCCAGAAAGGGTTCGAAGAGGTTGTCGTCACGAAGTGCTTCTTCCACCTCGGCGGCGCATTTGAGGGCCTTTTTCAGCGACCACTGAGGGGCGATGCCAGCATGCACCAAGGCCACATTGCGGGCTTCGTCGTAGTGCATCAGTTTTTGCTGGCGCAACCACTGCAGCAGCTCTTCGCGGTCGGGAGCCTCAAGGATCTCGCGCAGGGTATCGGACTTTTTCAGGCGCTCGATGTTGCGCCAGGCGGCCAGCAGGTGCAGGTCATGATTGCCCAGTACGCAGACCAGGGAGTCGCGGATCGAGTACAGGTAGCGCAGGGTTTCCAGCGACTGCGGGCCACGGTTGACCAGGTCGCCCACCAGCCACAGGCGATCCCGGGTTGGGTCGAAGGCGACTTGTGCAAGCAGGCACTGCAGCGGCTCCAGGCAGCCTTGCAGGTCGCCGACAGCGTAGGTTGCCATCAGTGCAGGGCTCCGGGGACCGCCAGGCGGAAGGGCGCAATGATGGCGTCGAACTGTTTGCCGTCTTCGGCGAGCATCTGATAGCTGCCCTGCATGTTGCCGACCCGGGTGGTCATCACGGTGCCGCTGCTGTAGGTGTGGCTTTTGCCGGCGGCGATCAGCGGTTGCTGGCCCACCACGCCGGCGCCGCGCACTTCTTCCACGTGACCGTCGCCGTCGGTGATCACCCAGTGCCGGGACAGTAGCTTGGCCGGGAGCGAGCCATTGTTATGAACGGTGATGGTGTAGGCGAAGGCGAAGCGGTTTTGCTCGGGTTGCGATTGGTCTGCCAGAAAGCGGGTGACGACGCTGACATCGACCTGATAACGAGGATCGGACATGCAAGAGGCCTTTAAAGCAAAGCGGGGCGCGGGACAAAGCTGATGGAGGTCAGTCTAGGTCAAGTACCGGGTAGTAAACCAGACATCCTGTCCGGCGTCCTACCCGATCTCGGGCAGGGGGAGCGCTCAGTCGGCGGCAGGCTTGGGCTGGTTGGCCAACTGGTCGGCCAGGCGCACGAAAGCGGCCAGGTCCAATTGCTCGGGGCGCAGGCTGCCGTCGACGCCGGCTGCTTCGATCTCGGCGCTGCTGAGGAGGGCCTTGAGGGTGTTGCGCAGGGTCTTGCGGCGCTGGTTGAAGGCTTCGCGCACGATGCGTTCCAGCAGCCGGTGATCCTTGGCCGGGTGTGGCAGTACCGCATGAGGCACCAGGCGCACGATGGCCGAGTCGACCTTCGGTGGCGGGTTGAAGGCGCCGGGACCGACGTTGAACAGGTGTTCCACGCGGCAGTGATACTGGACCATGATCGACAGGCGGCCCCAGTCACCGCCGCCTGGACCGGCTGCCAGACGCTCGACCACTTCTTTTTGCAGCATGAAGTGCATGTCGCGGATCAGCCCGGCGTTCTGCAGCAGGTGGAAGATCAGCGGAGTGGAGATGTTGTAGGGCAGGTTGCCGACCACCCGCAGGCTGCTTGGCGCCGCGCCCAGGGTGTTGAAGTCGAACTTCAAGGCGTCGCCCTGGTGCAGGTTGAAGTTGCTCTTGCCGGCGAACTGCTGGTTGAGGATCGGGATCAGGTCCTTGTCCAGCTCCACCACATCCAACTGCGCGCCGCTGCCCAGCAGGCCTTCGGTCAGGGCGCCCTGGCCCGGGCCGATTTCCAGCATGCGGTCTTCGGGCTTGGCGTGGATGGCTCGCAGGATGCGGTCGATGACGCCAGCGTCGTGCAGGAAGTTCTGGCCGAAGCGCTTGCGCGCCCGGTGTTGGTATTGCTCGCTCATAAACGGTTCTCGGCCATCTGGTAGGCGGTTTCCAGGGCGACCTGCAGGCTGCCGGTGTCGATCTTGCCGCTGCCGGCCAGGTCCAGGGCGGTGCCATGGTCGACGGAGGTGCGGATGATCGGCAGGCCGAGCGTCACATTGACGGCCGCGCCGAAGCCTTTGTATTTCAGCACGGGCAAGCCTTGGTCGTGGTACATCGCCAGCACTGCATCGCAGTGCTCCAGATATTTGGGGGTAAACAGAGTGTCCGCAGGCAAAGGACCGCGCAGGTCCATGCCCTCATTGCGCAGGCGCTCCAGGGTGGGTTCGATGATGTCGATTTCTTCGCGGCCCAGGTGTCCGCCTTCGCCGGCATGAGGGTTGAGCCCGCACACCAGGATGCGTGGCTGGGGGATGCCGAACTTGTGCTGCAAGTCGGCATGCAGGATCCGTGTGACCCGTTCCAGGCGCTCGACGGTAATGGCGTCGGCAATCTCCCGCAAGGGCAGGTGGGTGGTCACCAGGGCCACGCGCAGGCCACGGGTGGCCAGCATCATTACCACTTGTTCGGTGTGGGTCAGGTCCGCGAGAAACTCGGTATGCCCGGAAAAGGCGATCCCGGAGTCGTTGATCACGCCCTTATGCACGGGGGCAGTGATCATGCCGGCAAAGTGCCCATCCAGGCAGCCCTGGCCGGCGCGGGTCAGGGTTTCCAGGACGAAGGCGGCATTGGCCTGGTCCAGCTGGCCGCTGACCACCGGTTTGCCGAGGGGCGTGTCCCAGACATAGAGGCTGTCTGCGGGTGCGGGTTCAGTCGGCAGTTGCTCCAGGGTTACCGGCAGCAGATTGACTGCCACGCCCAGCTGCGCGGCCCGCTCAAGGAGCAGGTCGCGGCTGGTAATGGCAATCAGGGGATGGGGCTGGGGTTGCGAGGCGAGCAGCAGGCATAGGTCAGGACCTATACCCGCTGGTTCGCCGGGTGTCAGAGCGAAACGTCTGGGTTTCACTGTGCCGCCTGTTCAGCGCCAGGCAGCTTGATTTCGACGTAGGCTTCGTCACGGATCTGCCGCAACCAGGTCTGCAGTTCTTCGTCGTACTTGCGGTTACGCAGCACGGTCATGGCTTGTTGCTCGCGGGCCTGACTGGTGCTGTCGGTGGCGCGACGGCCAAGGACTTCCAGTACGTGCCAGCCATAAGGGCTCTTGAACGGCTTGGATAGCTGACCTTGTGGGGTCTTGGCCATCACTTCGCGGAATTCCGGCACCAAGGCATTCGGGTCGATCCAGTTGAGATCGCCGCCATTGAGCGCCGAGCCCGGGTCTTCCGAGTAGCTTTTCGCCAGTTCGGCGAAGTCTTCGCCGGCTTCGATGCGCTCGTAGAGCTTCTGCGCCAGGCGCTTGGTTTCTTCTTCGCTGCGAATCTCGCTTGGCTTGATCAGGATGTGGCGTACATGCACTTCGTCACGCACCTGATTGCCGCCGCCACGTTTGTCCAGCAGCTTGAGGATGATGAAGCCGCCTGGAGTGCGAGCAGGCTGGGTGATGTCACCGACGGCCATTGCGCTCAGTTCGCGATCGAACGGAGGTGGCAGTTGAGCGGCTTTACGCCAGCCCATGTCGCCGCCTTCCAGGGCGTTGTCGCTGCCGGAACGGGCAATCGCCAGCTGGGCGAAGTCCGCGCCTTGCTTGAGTTGCTGGTACACGTCCATGGCCTGGCGGGCGGCACTCTGAATCGCTTCGGAGTTGGCGCTTTCCGGGGTCGGGATCAGGATATTGGCCAGGTGCAGTTCTTCGGAGAGCTGCATCTTGCCCAGGTCCGAGGCCAGGAAGTTCTTCACTTCCTGCTCCGATACCTGAATGCGTTCGGCCACACGGCGTTGACGCACGCGGCTGATGATCATCTCGCGGCGAACCTGATCACGCGCGTCTTCATAAGACAGGCCATCGTGAGCCAGGGCGGCGCGGAACTGCTCGATGCTCATGCTGTTGCGCTGGGCAATGGTGCCAATGGCCTGGTTCAGCTCTTCATCGGTGATGCGGATGCCGGAACGTTCGCCGATCTGCAGTTGCAGGTTTTCAACGATCAGCCGCTCCAGAACCTGTTGTTCCAGAACGCTGGTAGGCGGCACGCCACCGCCACGCTTGGCGATGGTTTGCTGGACTTCGTGAACCCGCTGGTCCAACTGGCTCTGCATGACCACGTCGTTATCGACGATGGCCACGACCTTGTCGATGGACTGCACCGCGGCGCTGGCCGCGGTACTCAGGAACAGCGCGCCCAGCATCAGCGGGCGCAGACAATCAGAAAGCTTGGTCTTCACGTTCACGATAACCTTGGATGCCTTTGTCGAGGAAGCTCTCTACTTTGGTGCCCATGACGCCACCGAGACCCTTCAGAACAATTTGGAGGAAGATGCCGCGGTCGCCTTTCTCGTTCTCCGGAGCGTTCTGACTGAACTCGTCATACTTGACCCAGTAACGGCTGATCAGGCGCAGTTTCCAGCAGCAGTTGTCGTATTCGAAACCACCGAAGGCCTCGAGCGTGCGGTTACGGTTGTAGTCGTACTGCCAACGGCTGATGGCGTTCCATTGCGGCACGATCGGCCAGATCACCGAGAAGTCATGCTGCTGGATCTTGTAGTAGTCCTTCACGTAGCCAGGTTGGCCCGGAGTGCCATAGTCGCCGCCCATTTTCCAGGTGCCGCTGTTCTGGTCATAGCGGATCTGGTCGTTGCGATAGCGATAGCCGGCGTTGATAACCTTGTTCGGGTTGTCTTCAGGCTGGTAGTGGAGCATCGCACTGCCGGAGCGCGTGCTGTGGCTGTCCGGGTCCCAGTTGTAGTCGGCCGTGGTGCGCCAGTCGCGGTTGTAGCGGTATTCGTATTCAAGCGCGTAAGGCGAGACATTGGACGTGGCGTCGGCGCGGGTGCGGTAGTCGATGCCCGGAAGCTGGACGGTGCGGTCCTTGAAGTACATAGCCTGGCCGACGCTGATGCGTTGACGCTGGAAGCCGTTGTCTTCGATCCAGCGGCTGGTCACGCCCAGAGACAGCTTGTTCTCGTCGCCGACGCGGTCGGAGCCGGAGAAGCGGTTGTCACGGAACAGCGAGGCGTAGTTGAAGGTGTACTCGCCGGTATCGAACACCGGGATGTCCTTCTGGTCTTCCTTGGGTACATAGAGGTAGAACGCACGCGGCTCCAGGGTCTGGCGGTAGTTCTTGCCAAACCATTGGGTGTTGCGGTCGAAGTACAGGCCACCGTCGAGGCTGGCGATTGGTACGCCGCGGTTCTGCGAGCTCTTGTAGGACTCGCCTAGTGCTGAGGCATTATTCCTATTGGTGACCAAGTCGCCTTTGCCTTGCGCATCCAGATCAAGGTTGTACTGGGTGTACATGTACTTGAGGGACGGTGTCAGGTAGCCGTAGCTCCAGTTCAGCGGCAGGCTGACGCCAGGCTTGAGGTTCAGGCGGTCACCGTTGGAGCGGGCCAGACCAGCAACGTTTTCATCCAGGCGACGAGTTCCGATTGCATTGCCGCTGGCATCGAATGGGCCGCCGTCCTTGTCAAAGTAGTTGCCTTTCCTCAGGTCGCGCTCGAACCGCACCAGCTCGGTTTCATAGGTGAAATCCAAACCCTGCGGGTGGTACGGCAAGGCACCGTTGAAGGTGATCTGCGGCAGGCGGTTGTACGGGGTGATGTTGGATACGCTTGCCAGCTCGTACTCCTGTACGTTGAGGCGCGCAGTGTAGTCATCGCCACGATAGGTCACGACGCCTTGCTGGTTGACGTAGTCGGTGGACGACTTCACGCCGAGCTGATCGGTCTGCAGATCCTGGAAGTAGTAAGGATCACTGATCTTGGTGTAGTCAACCTCTGTCATCAGACGCGAATCAAGCCCGCCCTTGTGCTGCCAGTTGAGCATGTAGCGGGTTTTTTCGTAGTCGGTCTGCTTACTGCGATCGGTATCGTCGTCGTTGAGGTAGGCGGCGCCGAACTGACCTTCGCTGCTCTTGGTCAGGTAGCGGAACTCGCCTTCCATCAACAGGCCGCGCTTGGCCATGTAGCGTGGGTACAACGTGGCGTCGTAGTTCGGTGCCAGGTTGAAGTAGTACGGCGTGACCAGCATGAAGCCGGTATCACCACCACTGCTGATGCTCGGTGGCAGGAAGCCGGACTGGCGACGGTCGTCGATCGGGAAGTAGATATACGGGGTGTAGAGCACCGGAATGTCTTTGACCCGCAAGGTCACGTTGGTCGCGGTGCCGAAGCCGGTGGCCGGGTTCAAGGTGATGTTGTTGCCCTTGAGCTGCCAGGCGTTGCTGTTCGGTTCGCATGTGGTGTACGTACCATCCTTGAGGCGGATGATGGCGTTTTCCGCACGCTTGGCGTACAGCGCGCTGCCCCGTACCCGCGACTTGTGCATCACGTATTCGGCGTTGTCGACCTTGGCTTCACCGGTGTCGAGCTGCACGTCGGCATGGTCGCCGACCATCAGCGTGCCGTTGTCGCGAATCCGTACGTTGCCGCTCAGTTCACCGCGATTCTCGGCCTGATACAGGTTGGCCTCGTCGGCCTCGACCTGCATGCTGCCCTGACGCATGACCACGTCACCGGCCAGGGTCGCCACTTGTTCTTCCTGCTGATAACGCGAGGCCTTGGCACCGATAAAGGTCGGGGCGTCACTTTTATTCGTCTTGTCATTCATGCCAGGACGAATCGGTTCGATATAGGAACCAGAGCAGTAAGGACCGGTCTCGGCCAATTGTGCGGCGGTGAGCTTCTCGCGCGGCACCCAGTCGAGGTGGCTGTAGTCGGCACTGCGGGATTTCAGTCCACGGCCTTTGGCTTCGGTCACCAGCGTCGGCTTGTCGCCGCTGGCTGCTTCGCCCGCAGCGCCGGCATCAGCTGCTGTAGCAACGCTGGAGCTGACCGAGTTGGCGTCGTGGACCGGCCGTGGAGGCAGTTGGGCTGCGGTGGCTTTCGGCGCACAGGCCCAGCCACCCGAAGCAGAGACTGAGCAGTCATACTGTTCCGCAGCGACCACGAAGGAAGTGGCTAGAGGTTGCAGGGCCAGCAAACCGCCGGTAACCAGCAACGGGAATTTTTTACGAAACGCGGGGGATTTCAATGCCATCTTATTAGTCCGGGCTTCCTGCGTGCCATCTGCCCGCGGTGTGGGCCGCACGCCTCTCGATGGTCTGAAAAAGATGCTGGATAATAAAGCATGACCCGCTTGACGGCTAGCGCCGTCGGAGACCCTTGTAATGCCTGACCAAGATGTACGCTTGCAACACCTGAAAGTTTGGCTCGATGAGCAGTTGGCGATTGTTTACGCAGAGCAAGGCTGGGGCGAAGTGCCCCCGGCGACATTGACCGCGGCCAGTAGCGACGCGAGTTTCCGCCGTTATTTCCGTTGGCAGAGTGCGGACCGCAGCTTTGTGGTCATGGATGCCCCGCCCCCCCAGGAAAATTGCCAACCCTTCGTGGACATCGCCCATTTGCTGGCGACCTCGGGCATTAACGTGCCGAAAATATATGCACAGGATCTGGCGCGCGGCTTCCTGCTGCTCAATGACCTGGGCAACAAGACCTATCTCGACGTGATCGACGAGCACAATGCCGATGCGCTGTTTGGCGACGCATTGCAGGCATTGCTGGCGTTTCAGCAACTGCCGATGGCGGCGCCGCTGCCCAGCTACGATGTGGCTCTCCTGCGTCGTGAACTCGAGCTGTTTCCCGAGTGGTACGTCGGGCGCGAGCTGGGGATCACCTTTAACGCGCAGCAACGTGAACAGTGGCAGCGGGTCAGCGATCTGTTGATCGACAGCGCGCTGGCGCAGCCCAAGGTGCTGGTGCACCGCGACTACATGCCGCGCAACCTGATGCTCAGTGAACCGAACCCGGGCGTTCTGGATTTTCAGGATGCGGTCTACGGTCCCGTGACCTATGACGTCACGTGTCTGTTCAAGGATGCCTTCCTCAGCTGGCCGGAGCCTCGGGTCCAGAACTGGCTCAGCGACTATTGGAATCGCGCCCGGGCGTTGGGAATCCCGGTGCAGGACGATTTTGCAGCCTTTCTGCGTGCCAGCGACCTGATGGGCGTGCAGCGTCACCTCAAGGTGATTGGGATCTTCTCGCGGATCTGCCATCGCGACGGCAAGCCCCGTTACCTGACGGATGTGCCGCGCTTCCTTGCTTATATAGAAGCAGTGCTGGCCCGCCGTCCCGAGCTGGCCGAACTGGGCCAATTGCTGTGCAGCCTGAGCCAGCCCGCGGGGAGTGAGGCATGAAGGCGATGATTCTGGCGGCCGGCAAGGGCGAGCGCATGCGCCCCCTGACCCTGACCACCCCCAAGCCACTGTTGCCGGTGGCCGGTGTTCCCCTGATCGAATACCACCTGCGAGCCCTGGCCCAGGCGGGCTTTCGCGACATCGTCATCAACCACGCATGGCTCGGCCAGCAGATCGAGGATGCTCTGGGCGATGGCCAGCGCTGGGGCTTGAACATCCGCTACTCGGCTGAAGGCGAGCCGCTGGAAACCGCCGGCGGAATCTTCCAGGCCCTGCCATTGCTGGGGGACCAACCGTTCCTGGTGGTCAATGGCGATATCTGGACCGATTACGACTTCGCCGCATTGCGCCGCCCCCTGGCCGGGCTTGCCCACCTGGTCATGGTGGACAACCCGGCACATCACCCTAGCGGTGGTGATTTCTGCCTGGAGGGCGGGAGGTTGCATGACGCTCGTCCTGGCGTGGCGGCCCTGACCTTCAGCGGCATTTCGGTTCTGCATCCCGATTTGTTCCAAGGCTGCGTGGCCGGTCCTTCCAAGCTCGCTCCATTGCTGCGCGAAGCCATGGCCCGGGACCAGGTCAGCGGCGAGCACATGCAGGGACAGTGGATCGACGTGGGCACGATCGAGCGCCTGGCGCAGGTCGAGCGCCTGCTGCAAGCGAGTCGCTGATATGTGGTGGCCAGGGACTCTGATCGGAGCCGGAGCGGGTTTTGCAATTGCCAGCATTCCGGGGGCCATGCTTGGGGCATTGTTGGGGCAGGCGCTGGACCGGCGCCTGCAACTGCACAGCTGGGCACATGTGCGTGAGCGCCTGGGTGGACCCTCTGCGCTGCGCAACGATGAACTGTTGTTCGTACTGCTGGGGCGCCTGGCGAAAAGCGACGGTCGGGTGGTGGATGGGCACATTCAGCAAGCCCGCCAGGAAATGCGCTCGCTGGACATGAATGAAGCCGCACAGCGCAGGGCCATAGCGGCTTTCAACCGGGGCAAGTCGGGCAATGACCGTCTGCACGGTTACCTGCGGCGCCTCAGAGCCCAGCCTCACGCCGCGGAAGGGGTGCTGCGCGCCTGCTGGCGCATGGTCTGGGCCGATGGCCGTGTAGGGCCGGCTGAGCGAGAGCTGATCCAGCTCTGGGGCAAGTGGCTGGGCTGGACGTCGGAGCAGATCCAGGCCCTGGCACAGGATTATGGTCCGGCGAGACGCGCGCTGGCCGAAGCGCCGCTGACCTATCAGGAGGCGCTACGGCTGCTGGGGGTCGCCGCCACCAGCGAGCCATCGCAGATCAAGCGCGCCTATCGACGACTGCTCAGCCGTCATCACCCGGACAAGATCGCCGGCAGTGGCGCCAGTACGGAGCAAATACGCGAGGCCACGGAAAAGACTCGGGAACTGCACAGCGCCTATGCCCTGATCCGCCAGCGCCGGGATTTTCGCTGAGCTTGATAAGCCCGGGCCGCGCCGCCGTCGTCCCTCGGACGATGGCGGCCGGCGCTATCAGTTGTCGGTCTGTTGTGGGTTCAGCCAGCCGCGTACCCGACGGAACAGTTGCTCTTGCTGGGCGGCGGCGTTGCCGGGCACGGCCTTGAGAGGGATCTGGCTGAAGTTCGAGTGCTTCAGGCGCTTGCTGGCCTGCAGTCGCTCCAGGGCTGCTTTCTGTGCGGCGCTCTTGTCGGCGTAGAAAAAGTCCGCGGTGGCCAGTTTCAGGGTCGGTGTCAGTTCCGCCAGTTGGGGTTTGCCGTTGGCTGGCGTTTGAGCGGCGACCATCACCAGTTTTTGCACTTGCGAGGGCTGCTTCTCGCTCAGGTAGCGGGCGGCCCAGTAGGCGCCCGTGCCGTGGCCCAGTAACACGATGCTGCGCGCATTCTGTTGTTCGGCGAAGGCCAGGGCCGCGTCGATCCGGGTAAAGATCCGCTCGGCATCGGCCTTGACCTGTTCCTCGGTACTTTCCGCGACGACACGGTCGGCCACGTCGGTTTCGCCGCCGGCCACCTGTTCGATGGGCTTGGCTTCAGCGCTGGCGTCCTTGGCGGTGTTGCTCTTGTCGGTAGGCGCTGGAGCCGCCTCGACCACCCGCGGCTGGGCGGCTTCGCTGAGCATGTCCGGCAGGCTCAGGCTCAGGCTGCCCCAGTCGGTGTCCGGCAATTTGTTGCGCAGTGGCGCCACGGCTTGCGGCCAGTCAGCAGTCTCACCGGCGCCGGGGAGGATAATCACCACACCCTTGGGGTCGCTGGCGTTGGCCGGCTTCCACAGGGCCAGGAAGGTGTCGCCGCCGGCTTGCAGTTGCTGTTGCTCCTGGGCCGGCAACTGACGTGCCAGGGCACTGGCGTCTTCCTGGCTGCGCTCGGGCAGGGGTTGGCGTTGCGCCGGTTGTTCCTCGGGGGCCTTGGTTTGCGCAGCCGGATCGGCGGCTTGCACAGAAAAGGTCCAGGGCAGGATCAGCGACAGGCACAATGCAGGCAGTGCCGAGCGGTGGACAAGGGGCATCGGATATTCCAGGCCAGAAGTAATTCCGGCAGCCTAATGGGTTGGTCAGTATTTGTCAGGGTGTGAGACTTCAGATGATGCTTTTTCGCTGCCTTTTGCTTATCGGCTGTGTCGGCCTTCCCTTGATAGGCTGGGCGGCGCCGACGCCCCTTGGGCCCGTGGCGGCCTTGAGCCAGGAGCAGCGGCAATGGCTTGAACAGCACCCGGAGTTGCGAGTGGGCCTGGTGCTGCAGGCGCCTTTCGCTCAGTACGACCGGCGCCTGCAGCGTTTGTCCGGCGCCAACGTCGAACTGATGCAGGCGTTGGCCCAGGCGCTGAAGATCGAGCTCAGCTGGCGCAACTTCCCCGATCAGGCACAGCTGGAAAGAGCCTTGCGCGACGGCGAAGTAGACATGGCTCCGGGCCTGACCCAGACACCTGCCGGCCTGCGCCTGTGGCTGTTCAGCGACCCTTACATGCGTGTGCCGCAACTGGTGGTGGGGGAGCGCAAGGCTCTTTCCAGCTGTGCCTGATCGGGGAAGTTGCGCCAGCTGAGCTCGATCTTCAGCGC